>JBBIPO010000021.1:0-31642 GCA_037442805.1 Deltaproteobacteria bacterium | reverse complement strand
GCAGGCCCATGACGAAGGCGAGGATCCGGATGTCCGTCCCCTCGAAGGACTCCAGGCATTTCCGGACCGTCTTCATCAGGAAGCCCTTCCGGAGCCTCCGCAGGTCGTCGTCCGACGTGGATTCGAGCCCGATCTTCAGTTCGCGGCACCCGGATTCGTTCAAGGTCCGGCACGTCCGCTTCGAGATCGGCACGAACCGCATGAACGAAAACCATTCAATGGATATCTTATGGTTTAGAAGCGTTTCCGCGAACTGCTCGAGCATCCCGGGGGGGACCGTGGTGTCCGCGTGGTTGAACCGGCGCTGTCCGTACAGGCGGGTGCATTCGCGGATGTGCTCGACCATGCGGTTCAGGTAGGCGTCAGGCAGGAGGTCCGATCGGACCGAATGAAAACCGGTCACCCTCGCCACTGAGTCGCACGTGTCGTTGCAGAAGATGCACCGGCCCCAGTAGCACCCCCGGAACAGCCGGAGCGTCAGTTTCCGGTCGAAGTAGAGCGACATCGGCAGGCCGTCGTAGGTCGGGAACCGGAGGTCGGTCAGGGGGAGCGGCGTCGTGATCGGGTTCTCGACGACGACCCCCTTCCTGCGGTGGACCAGGTTCGAAGCCGTGTCGGGGTCGCCCGAGGACCGCGCCGCGGCGACGTACTCGGCCAGCGGCCGCTCGCCCTCGTAAAGGATCACGCCGTCCACGTCGTCGAAGAACTCGGGGATCGTGGGGAACAGGCGGCGGGCCATCCCGCACCAGGGGCCGCCGAACACGACTCGGATCTCCGGGGCGATTCGTTTCGCGACGCGCGCCAGGACCAGCGACGGCGCCACCTGGCTCATCGCGTAGATCGAGCACCCGAGGACCCGGGGGACGCCGCGGGAACAGACGTCGTTCAATTTTCTCTCGAAGAAGGACTCGAAAACGCCCGAGCGGCGCCTGACGAACTCCTGTACGTCGTCCATCCGGTAGGACCTCGGGGTCAGCCAGACCTCCTGGAGGCCCTCCAGGAAATCCAAGAAGAAGTTCGCGTGATTCTTGGAAAAGTGCTTGATCGCGGCCACGAGATCGTCCGGGGACGACGACCACGATCCGTCCCCCGCCGGCCACGCCGGACTGTCCGGCCAGGCCGCGTCGAGGCGCCGGCGGACTTCTTCTTCGGAAATGCCGTTGCACAGAGAATATTTCGCTCGGTTAATCGCCAGGAACTCCGAGAAATCCTCGCAGACCTCCCCGTTGTAAACCCGGCTCTTGTCCACCACCCCGGGCGCGAACAACAGGTCCATGAACATCCGGGGGTGTCGGACCGCCTCGGGCGGCAGGCAGATCCCCCGTGCCTTCGCCTCAATCACGGCCCGCAGGTGGCCGGTCTGCATCAGATGGTCGGCCAGGAACTCGATGTTCCAGTCGTGCTGTTCGACCGAGAACCCCGCAGCCCGGAGGTTCGCGGTCAGTTCGGGCGTCCCGAGTTCCGGGGACCCGTGGCTGACAGACACCGGCGGAAAAACCAGGACCAGGTCCATCCGAGATTCGGAACGGCCTCGCACGGAAGTCGCCCTGCCAGTCCCAGATCCACGAGACCAGCAGAACCTTATCGGGCGGACCTGCGCGTGTCAACGTGGGGGGCTGCCGCGCCTCGGCCGTTCGGCGCCGCGCCCCATCCTGGTGTACCTTTGGTTTGCATCCGGTCCTTAAGGTTTGGGATGGGTGGCTTCTCGTCATCGCGATGGACCTTCGTCGCCTTCGGGGTCGCGGTCGGCGCCATCGTCGGTTCTCTGGTGGCGAGATTCGCCCTGCCGCCTGCCATGCACCCCGCACACGAAGCCGCAGAGCCGGACCCGACGACCCTGGTCGTCTTCCACAGCCTGACCGGCCGCACTGCCGTGGTGGGTCAGGAACTCGCCGCCATGTTCGGGGCGCGCGTCGTCCGGGTCGAGGCGAGACTGCCCGACCCGATGCGGACGGCGACCGATGGCGCCAACCATGGGACGCCCACGATCCCGACGGAGGACGTGACCCGCATCTTCCTTGGATTCCCCATCTGGGGGCTCCAACCTCCCGCCCCCGTCCTGGACATGGTATCGAGGATGGACCTCGCGGGACGCCGGGTCGTGCCCTTCTTCACTTACCTCCACGCGTTCGACCCGGCCTCCCTCGACCGGCTGAAGTCCCTCGTGGTCGATCGCGGCGGGACCTGGGCAGAGCCTGTCGGACTCCGCATCGCGACCGCGATGACCCCGCCGGAGATCCGGCGTGCCGTCCACCGGGCCGTTCGCGGTCGCACCGACCTGTGGGCCTCGGAGGAGCCCGGCCCCTCGTCGTGCCGACTGGACGAAACCGGCCCCGTCGTGTGCCACGTGTCGGGCGGGCCGGTCTGGCTCGGGGACTTCGGTTCCGAGGCCGCCCCGGACGGCTACCCGGCCCCCCGACTCGTCTCCGTAGCCGGATTCGACATGGATCAGACCGAGACGACTGTCTTGGAGTACCGCCGGTGCGTGGACGCCCGGGCCTGCCCACGTCTCGAAGGACTGGAACGGTCCTTCTGCCGCACGTTGATCGAGGCCGGCGAGGACTTGCCCATCCCGTGCGTCTCGTTCGAGGCGGCCCAGGCCTACTGCCGCTGGCGGGGGATGCGCCTTCCCACCGAGGCGGAGTGGATCCGCGCGGCCCGCGGCTCGACCGCCCATCCCTTCCCATGGGGCGACGATCCCCCATCGTCGCAAGGGCCACTGCGGGGCAACTTCGGCGAGAAGCCCGGCCGCGGGTTTCCGGGGTACTCGGTGGTCCCCGAGTCTGCGGACTGGCCGGTGGACGGCTTTCGGGGACTCGCGCCGCCCTGCCAGTTCCCCGGTGGCGGGAACCCGTGGGGGATCTGCGACCTCGCGGGCAACCTGGCCGAATGGACCACGCTCGGTCGCTCGGAATCCGGGGTGCCGGTGCTCAAGGGGGGATCCTGGCTTTCCGGGGAGAGGTGGTCCCTCGCGGTCGGGTCGCGAGTCTCCCTGTCCCTGGAGGACCCTGGCTTGACATTCGGGTTCTACCTGTCGGGATTCCGCTGCGTCCGACCGGTACCGTGAACCCGTCCGGAGAGGCGCCCACGAGACCCGTATTTGCGCTATGATGTCTTTCGGCGTCTTGATGGATTTGCGCGAATTCGTGCGGGCAGGGTGGTTCGGGGACGGACGATGGAGGAACAGGTTCCGAGCGTTTTTGATTGTGGGTGCAGGGTGGTGATCCGTCCCGACTGGCACACGGTCCTGGCCCATGGCTTGCCGAGACCGTTTCCCGAGGACGCGGTCGCCCGGATGGCGGCCCTGTGGCGGTCGTCGAGCGGATTCGACGACCCCCGCCTTCGCAGGGTCGAGAAGGTCCTGAGCGACCGTTTCCGAACCGACGTCACCAGGTACTCGGGCGTTTTCGAGCCTTCGTTCTCTTACGACGGCAAGGGATGGCACGGTGTGCGCTTCTCGTACGCGTTTCCGGACTTCCGGGACGAGCCAGGCCGGGTCTGCGAGACCATCCTGGAAACGGCCAGGCCCTTTGGCACCTCCCTGACGGGCCATGTGGTTCGCCTGCTGAGGTGGACCTTCCAACCCTTCTTCGAACAGCCCATCGTGGGACTCGCCTACGACGACCGGGATTCGTGGGCCTTCAAATTCTACTACCAGGTGGGCTTCCGGTTCCACGACCAGGCCGTCCAGTGGCTGGCGCGGCTCATCCCCTGGGGCTCGCTTCGATGGATCGTGGGGGGAGCGCTCCTCCACCTGATCGGCGTGGACCTCGGGCCCTCGGGCATCCGGTGCGTGAAACTGTACTTCCTTCACCAGGACATCGAAACCGCCGCTGCGGGGGTCCTGCTGCCGCCGGGCCTCGCGGAATTTCTGGCCGAGCGACGGGTCTTTCGCTTCTCAAACCTCCTGACGATCCATCGTCTCCGCTCCCTGGACGACCCGGGGATCCGGCACGTCTCGGAGGTTGACTTCCCCTTGACGGAGAACGGCCTGCACGACATCGCCCTCTTCGGGGATTCGGGGATGCTCCGCAGGATCCTCCCGGGCTTGTCGCCGCCCCCGTTCACCCGGGAAGTCGCGGGAAGGTTCCTTCGACCCAGGGACCTCGACGGGACCCTCCTCCGCGTCGTCCGCCTGACGCTGTCCGCGACCTCCGACCCCAAGGTGAACCTGTATTTCCACGTCGTCGAGCAACCCCCAGATGGCTAGGCACATCGTCTTCATCAATCCGCCGGTCCTCGCCGCAGACCCGATTCAGGTGGACCTGTACGCCGAGGCCCTGCCGTTCGGCCTGCTCCAGGTCGCCACCCTTCATGCCTCGCGGGGAGACCATGTCCGTTTCCTGGACATGATGGAATATCTTGATGACGAAGATTTTGGGAACGTCTTTCAGCCCGACCGGCGATGGTCCACAAAGCCCGCCGGGGACATCCATTGCCGCGGCCGGCGCGACCTGTACCGCGTCGGAAGGCCCCTGTCGTGGCTCCGGGATCGCCTGTCCGAAGGCCCCGCGCCGGACGAGATCGCGGTGACCTCCTGCATCTCGTTCAACTACGAGACGACCCACGCGGTCGTGCGCACCTGTCGAGAACTGGTTCCCGGGGCCCGCGTCCGCCTGGGCGGGTTCTATCCGTCGGCCTACCCGGACCACGCGGCCCGGTCCGGGGCGGACGAGGTGTTCGTGGGCCGGCATCGCGAAGCCGACGAGGTCTTCCCCGCGCTCGAACTGCTAGGCGGGATGCCCAAGGTCTGGCTGTTCCGGCTGGTCCACGGCTGCCGGTATCGGTGCTCGTTCTGCATGAACCGCGTCGAGCGCACCGAGGAGGTGGCCGACCCCGCGCGGGTCGTGGACGACCTCCTGGCCGTCGCCCGCCGCCACGGGGTGCGCACCTTCTCGAACTGGGACCCCAACGTGATGCTCGGCGCCCGCGTGCTGGAGCGGTTCCTGGACCTCGTCATCGCGCGGGACCTCGGGGTGGAGTTGAAGTTCGAAATGGGGGTCCAGCCCGACCGGCTGACCCCAGGCATCGCGCTCAAGATGAAGCGCGCCGGCGTCACGGCCATGACCATCCCCTTCGAGTCGTCGGAACCCGAGATGCGCAAGCGCTTCGGGAAGCCGTACGGCGTCCGCCAGGCCATGGACGCGGTCGCGATGTGCCGGGACATGGGCTTCGACACGGCCGATCGCTTCCATTGCACGTTCGTGATCGGGGTCCGGGGCGAGAGCCTCCGACACGTGTTCCGCACGTACTTCGCGGTCCTGAAGGCGGGCGGCCGACCGACCCCGTTCCCCTTGAGCCCGGCCCCCGGGACGCGCGAGTACCGCCTGCACGAGCCGTACCTGCGCGGCAAGGACCTGTCCGAACTGAACGGGCACCTCTGGCCGACCCTCGAGTCCGACGAGAAGGTGGCCCTGTACGACCGCCTCTTCCGGATCGTCACGCAGACGGACCCGCGCAACGCGGCGGACCTCGCGCGAGACCTCTCCGCGGACGCCCGCGAGGAGTTCGACCGCCAGATGGCGTGGTACCTGGAGGGCCCCCACCGGGTCGGGGACCCGGTGTCTTGAGGTCGTTCAGCCCGGCCCGAACTCCCCGTCCCGCGCACGCAGGAGACGCCCGAAACGGCGGGTCGCCTCCTCGAGAAACGCGTCGTCGAGCATCCCCCGGTCGGACTCGTACGGCAGGTCGAAGAAGTCGAGCCACACCGCGTCGCCTGGGGGCACGGGCCGGATCCCGAGCAGGTCCGGGCGGTCATACGAGAGGCAGTTGCGGTTCAACAGGAACCGCTGCACGATGGGGACCTGGACGTACCGCCGGAGACCCAGGCAGAAGCGCAGGGTGTCCTCGAAGTCCCGCCGCGTCTGGCCCGGATACACCAGGAGGTACAGCGCCACCCCGATCCCGGCCTCGTGGCACCTCGCCATCATGGCCGGCACGTGTTCGATCCGGATCCCCTTGCGGAAGCGCCGCAGGGCCCTCGGGTCCGAGGTCTCGAGGCCGAAGAAGACCATCCGGCACCCGGACCGGGCGAGGAGCCGGCCGTACTCGGGGTCGAGGAACTCCTCCTCGAACCGGGCCTGCATGACCCATTCGATGGCCAGGTTGCGGGCCAGGATCGCCCGGGCGAGTTCCCGCATGTACGGGCCGTTGACGGCGTTGTCAATGAACGAGAACCGCTTCATGCCGGTGGCGCGCTGGTGTGCCTCGACTCGGGCCGCGACCGTCTGCGGTGGCAGGGCCTCCCCCGCGCGGTCCGGATGGTTGTGCCAGCAGAACACGCACCGCTTCCAGTAGCACAGCGAGGCCCGCTCCACCGGCACGAACGGGTCCGTGTAGAGGTCGAACTCGATGCCATCGAAGTCCGGGTCCGGCAGCGCCGCCAGGGGAAGGGCGGGGGCCGCCTGGGTCGCGACCGGCACCCCGTTCTGGCGGCGGACGAGGTTCGGGACGCGATCCAGGCCGCGGTCACCGTCGAGCCGCACCAGGCCGAGGAGCGGTTCCTCGCCGTCCCCGGTCACGATCACGTCGAACCAGTCGAACAGGAAGCCGTAGCGCGGGTCCGGGAGCAGGTCGCGCCCGAGTTTGGCCCAGGGGCCCCCCACGACGATCCGGGCCTCGGGCCACAGCGCGCGCGCCCGCCGGGCGACCTCGACCGCCTGGGGGACCTGCTGGGGCGAGATCACGGACAGGCCCACCACGCGCGGGGTCACCTGCCCCGCGATCCGGGCCAGGTGGTCGTCCAGGAACCGCGCCACAAGGGGGTCGGGCGAGGCCAGGGCGCGGTCGAGCGCTTCGCGGTCCAGCCGGCGCCACCGCGTCCGCTCGAACACGAACAGGAAGACCTCCCTGCGATTTTCGTACACGTACTTCTTGACGTCGCTGAAATCGCGGGGCGACGCCCGGGACATCCGGGCGACCGCGTCTCGGACCGGAAGGTACGCGGCGTCGTCCGGGGCGTCGCGGCTCAACCGCGCGAGGCGCTCCAGGAAGGGAAGGAACGCCTCGTCCTGAAACAACCAGCGGTTCCAGTACTCCGCGTTCAGGTCCACCTGCCGCGCCAGGTGCCCGTGGGCCCGAAGCCACGCGAGGAGCCGCGGGAGCGCGATCTCGGGCATGGGATAGCACTCGAGGGACGGCGGGAACAGGAGCAGGGCATCGAGGACCTCGGGCATCCGTCACCCCCTTGCGGACGCGAATGCCTGCAAGACGTGGTCGCGCACCCGCGCCTCGGCCGGCCCCCGGGGTTCCCACTCCCGGACGTGCCGCTCGCTCATCCGCCGGAAGTTGAAGCGGTCGAGGACGCACTCGAGGTCCGAGACGCGCAGGTCCTCGTGGGCCAGCGGGAACAGGAAGGAGTCCAGGTCTTCCAGGGGCCGGCCCCGCCAGAGATGTTCATATTTCTGATAGTCGTCAGTTCCGGGGATCGGGGTGTAGGCGAGGAGGACCGTCTTGACGCCGGCGCCCCACAACGCGACGAGGTCGGTCGCGATGGACGGAAGGGTCTGTCCCGGCTGCCCCACGAGCAGCACGCCCTCCAACACGTCGTCCGGGAAACCCGCCTCCCGCAGGACCCGGACCGCGCGCTCGAACTCCGGAAAGCCCGACGGGCGGCGCACCTCCCGGACCCGGTCGGGGTCGGTCGTCTCGACCGTCAGGCTGACGCGCATGAACCCGGCCCGGCGCATCCTCCTCGCGAGGGCGGGCGTCACCAGGGAGGGCTGGAGTCCCTCGGGGGCGTACAGCATGACCGGAAGCGACCGGCTCGCGATGCCGTCGAGGATCGGTTCGAGGTGCTCGTGCGGGCGAACCAGGAGGTTCGATTCCCAGAAGTGGATGTTCCGGACGCCGTGTCGCGCGAGCGCCTCGACCTCGCGGAGCACGTCCCCCGCGTCGCGGAGGCGGACCTTGTGCCCCTCGAGGAGCCTGACCGCGCAGTAGCCGCACCGGAAGGGGCAGCCGAACGAGCCCTTGAGTGCGACCGAGTCGCGCCCCTCGTGCCGCAGGACCCGGACATCCACGTCCTGCCGTTCCACCGGGTCGAAGACGCCCGCATGGACCTCGTGCGCGCCCGAGGTGCGCGCATGGTCCGGGCACAGGGTCGGGTACACGCCGCCCAGGGACACCCGCGCGTCCGGGAACATCTCGCGGCACAATGCGACCGCCTCGTGCGTGGTCGGCCAGGTCCAGGTGAAGGTCGAGGAGATGAAGACCTCGTCCGGGGGTGGGTGCAGGCGCTTGAGTCGCTCCACCAGACCGTCCTTCGAGAGCCCGACGCGATAGACGGGCCGGACGTCTGGCTCACCCCCGTCCTGGCCGCACGGTGCGCGCCGCACGACGTTGTCCGGTCGCAAGATACGGGCGATGCCGCGGTCCGGGTCGCGCTCGTCGTACACGTTGAGGGCGTCAAGCCACGTGACGCGCCTCCCACGCGACCGGAGCCACGTGGAGAAGCGCAGGAGCGCGGACGGGCACGACGTGGCGTAGTGGAGCGTCCAGATGCGCAGGGGACGCTCGAGCGCGTGGATCGGCGGGAACAGGAGGAGGGCGCGGCGTTGGCGCCCGGACATGCCGCGGGCTGGCCGGTCGGTCGAGGGGCCGGTCGAGGCCGCGACCGCCGGCCCTCCCCCGAGGTGGGCGTGGAGGAGGGGGGAGGCGAGCGCGTCGAGGCCGCGCGGTCCGTTCCGCACGAACACGAGCCTCATGGGGGCCGTTCCCTCGCCCTGCTTCGCCCGGCCCCGGCCGCACGGGGGTGGCAGGGCCGACGCCGACGGCTGCCAGTAGATGCGGTCCACACCCAGGCTGGCGAGCATCGCGACCTCCCGCGGCCGGGCTCGCGGGCTCTCGGCGATGTACAGGACGACCCGGGTGCGCACACCCTCGCCGGCGAGGCCATGCAACCCCGCGAGGCTTCTGGCCAGACTCCCGCTTCGTCCCGTGACGCGGTCATGGTCCTCCGCCGTGTACCCGAACAGCGGGACCACGACCTCCGACAGACCCGCCTCGCGCGCCGCCCGCGCGAGACGCCTGTGCGCGAAGGCCCGGGCGCTCGTGTGGCACACAACCGACCGAAACCGGCGACTCGCCTGGCGGACCAGGTCCAGGAAGTCGGCCCGGTTCGGGGGTTCCCCACCGGCCATGGTGACCTGTCCCGCCTCCGCGTGCTCGGGCCACGACGGATCGAGCCGTTCCGGTCCCCGGTCGCAGAAGGCGCAACCGAGGTCACACGACGCGGGCGCCAGGGACACCACCGCGGGCGGAAGCCGCGCCAGGGCCAACGGCGCATCGAGGCGCGCCGAAAGGGCTGCGGCGACCTCGGGACGTTCCATCGGACACACGCCTTCCTGGGCCTCGGGCTGGAACCACGCGGCGTGCGCCGAGCGATCCAGGATGACGTCGAGGGGTTCTTCGCGGACGGACCCAAGATAGATCGGCATGAAGTTGCAGGGCTGGACCTCGCCGTAGGCCCCCACATAGACGGTCCCCGAGGACACCGCGTGGCACCGCCGGAACTCGCCGTCCTCCTCCTCGGCGAACTGGACGAAGTCGTGGTCCGCCAGGGCCTGGACCCGGGCCAACTCGGCCGCAGTCAACAGGGCATCCGGTCGCTGGAGCCATTCCCCGGAGCACATCGGCTTCAGGAGCCGCACCCCGTGCACCCCCCGCCGTCGAGCAAGGTCCACGATCCCTTCGAGTTCCCCGTTCTCCAGGATGTCCCGAAAGACCGTGGTCGAATAGACCACGCGGAGTCCCGCCCGAAGGCACGCCTGGGTCGCGCGGGTCACGGCCTCGAACGCGCCCGGGGTCGCGTGATGGCGGTCGTGCGTGTCCGGCGTCGCCCCGGACAGGCTCAAGTTGACGAGGTCCACCCCCGTGGCGGCGAGGCGTCGCGCCGCCTCCGGCGTCAGGAGCAGGCCGTTCGAATCCACCGTGACCTGCTCGGCCCGGGGCCGCGCGTACTCGAGGACCTCGAAGAGGTCCCGGCGAAGCAGGGCCTCGCCGCCGAAGAAGTTCACCTCGCGGGCCCCGAGCAGCCACGCCTCGTCGAGGACCCGCCGGACCTCGCCGGCGGTCATCTCGCCCGCCCGCTTCGCCTCGTAGAGCGAGGCGCTGCAATGGATGCACCGGCACTGGCAGCGGTACGTCAGCGCGAAGATGAGCCGCGAGATGGCACTCCTCATGGCCCCCGCTCCCTGGGCGCTAGGGTATGAAAGACCACGGTCGGATGGCAAGGAGCCTGCCCGCGCGGGGTGTTGAGAACTCGATGTTGCGCGCGCGGAGGGTTCCTGGCATCATTCCCTCGGTGGTCTGCGGAGGTCCTTGCGTGCGGGCCTACATCGTGACAGGTTTCCTCGCGCTGGTCATCGCGGCGGGCTTCGAGGGGTGCGGGTCTTGCCGGAAGAAGACCGACGAGCCCCCTCCGGAATCCCCGGCGGCCCCAGCGACGCCTGAGGTCGCCCCTGCGCCCCCGCCTGGTCCGCCCCCGGCGCGGCTCCCGTTGCCGCCGCCACCCGAGTCCACGACCACCGGAAAGACCTGGTTCATCGCCGACGTACTCTCCAGGCCCGCGTCGTTCTGGAACCTGAGCGTCAGGCAACACGTGGTGGTGCGCGCGAGGACCGGTCGAATGCTCGAGGTCCCAAAGGAGATTTCGAATCCCTTCGAGTTTCCGCCAGTGACGCTCGCGGCGCTCGACCTGACGGACAGGGGAAAACGGGGTGCGTTTTTCGATGAAGTGGTCCATACGCTTTACGAACGTCTGCTCGAACAGAAGGTCTTTACCGCCGCGGCCCCAGTCGTGGTGTTCTGGGACGTGCGGACCTTTGGACTTCGCTGGTCGGTCGCCGTCCCGGTGATGGATGACGCGCAAGTGAAGCCGCCCCTGCGCCTGGTCCGGATGCCGGCCACCCGCGTTCATGCCGTACGGCTGGCCTTCACGGAGGCCCAGAAGTTCCTGGGAGCGCCTCCACCCGCATCCGATGGGCCACGGACTGTCTTCGATCTCTCGCGAACTGCGATCACGAACCTACGAAAGCAGATGTCGCTGACCGTCCAACCCTCGTCCGTGGTCATTCGCCTCCCGCACCTCCTCGTCGGTCCCACGGCCCCCGAGAGCGTGTTCGAGGTCCTGTTCGTCGAGGAAAGACCAGCGTCAGGCGCAGAAACACCGACACCTGCGACGGCCACCCCATCGTCCCCCTGACTCGCCACCTCCCGGTGGCGGGGCCAGGCGCCTTCGACACCTCAATCGGCGACCAGCGTGTCCACCCGAAGGCCTGGCAGGCGGGTGCGCCCCCCGAGGTCGCGCAGCTCGACCAGGAAGGCGATGAGGGCGACCTCGCCCCCGAGCCCCCGGATCAGGCGCGTGGCGGCCGCCGCGGTCCCGCCCGTCGCGAGCAGGTCATCCAGAAGCGCCACGCGCTCCCCCGGGCGGACCGCGTCCTCGTGCATCTCGATGGTGTCCGTGCCGTACTCGAGCGCGTAGGACTCGCGCCGCGTGCGCCACGGCAGTTTCCCGGGCTTGCGGATCAGGGCGAGCGGCAGGCCCAGGGCCGCCGCGACTGGCGCCGCGAACACGAAGCCCCGCGACTCGATGCCCGCGATGCAGTCGCAACCCGCCTCACGCACGAGGTCCGTGAAATGCCGGCACACCCGCGCGAACAGGGCCCCGTCCCGCAGCACCGTCGTGATGTCCCGGAATAGGATCCCCGGCTTGGGGAAGTCCGGGATGTTCCGGATCGCGGCCTCCACGTCCATCCGCAGTCGTTCTCTTGCGTCCATGGTTTCCCTCACAGGGCCCGGGTCCGGCCCGCGCGCGCGGGCGCAACGACGGGCGCCAACCCCTCGAACCGCCGCAGGTCCCCCAGCGCCCCCCGGGCCATCACGTCCGGCGCGAGGGGGGTCAGGGACACGTACCCGGCCTTGACCGCCCCGCAGTCCGACTCGGGGTCATCCTCCATGGTCACCCGGGTTCCCCCGATCCACAGGTACTCCCCGCCTCGCGGGTCCGTGCGGACCACGATGTCATTCGAATAGTACCGGCGCCCGATCCGGGTGACCCTGAATCCCCGGAACGGGGCCAGGTCCGGCGATGGCAGGTTGACGTTCAGGAGGGTCCCGGCCGGCAGTCCGCGCTCCGCCACCTCGGCCAGCACGGCCCGCACGTGCGGCCGCATCGCCTCGAAGGGGTAGGCCCCCGTGCACACGAGCGAGAAGGCCACGGCCGGCACCCCCTGGATCACCCCCTCCATGGCCCCGCCCACGGTCCCGGAGTACAGGACGTCGTAGCCCAGGTTGGGTCCGCGGTTGATGCCGGAGACGACCAGGTCCGGCTTGCGGCCCAGCACGTGGTGCAGCCCGATGAAGACGCAATCCGCCGGGGTCCCGGACAGGGCGTACCACCGGACGTCCGTCCCCCCGAGACCCACGCCCGCCTCGACCTCGCGCAGGCGCAACGGCTCGGATAGCGTGATCGCGTGCGACACGCCGCTGCGCTCGACCTCCGGCGCGACCACGGTCACGCGCCCGAACTCGGCCGCGACCTCCGCGAGGACCCGGAGCCCCCGCGCCAGGACTCCGTCGTCATTGGTGACCAAAATCTCCATGTCCCTAGAAGGCCCCAATCGTGAACTCGAACACCATCGGTGGCTCGCCGGATTTCGGTCGCAGCGGAAAGCCCCATTCGAATCGCAGCGGACCCATCGGCGACCACCAGCGGATCCCGAAGCCCACGGACGTCCGCAGTTTCATCGGGTCCACCTGCTCGTGGTCGTCGAAGGCGTTCCCCGCGTCGAAGAAGACCACGCCCCGGATCCCCACCGGCATGAAGATCGGGAACTCGACCTCCGCGTTGAAGTACAGTTCCTTGTTCCCCCCGACGGTGAAGGGCATCAGGGAGGCCCCCGGGTCGCGCGCGGAGCCCACGGACAGCCGGGGCCCCAGCGAGAACCGCTCGAACCCGCGCACCGTGAAGATGCCCCCGACGTAGAACCGCTCCCCGAGCGGGACCCCGCCCCCTTTCGGGTTGCCGATGTACCCGTAGGTCCCCGCGATCTTCAGCACGCTCCCCAGGATGAAGGGGAAATACTGCCGGGACCGGGCCATGAAGCGCAGGTACTCGAAGTGGCTGCCGATCTCGCTGCTCGCCCATTCCAGGCTCACGCTCGAGAAGTTCCCCCGCGTCGGGAACATCCGGTCGTCCAGCGAGTCGTACCAGGCCGTCGCGGTCAGGCTGCTCAACAGCCCCTTGTCGTACAGGTGGGCCACCGGGATGTCCGTCACGTCGCGCTGCCCGCCGGACGACACGTCCACCCCCTCGACGCGGTACGTCGTGGACACGCCGAACTCGTCCGTGATCCGCCGCCCGAACGTCACCCCCATCCCGCGCGTCTTCTTCGTGAAGTTGTAATACAGATATTCGTAGTTATACAACTCCAGGCCGAACGTCCAGTCCGTGTCGAACAGGTACGGCTCGTCGAAGGACAACTGGTAGATCGTCCTCAGGGACGAGAAGATGGCCTGCACCGACAGCGTCTGCCCGCGCCCCAGGAAGTTCTGCTTCGCGACCTGGGCCTGGAACATGAAGTTCTCGACCGAGGACACCCCCGCGCCCACCGAGAACGCGCCCGTCCGCCGCTCCTTCACCTCGACCGTGACGTCCACCTCGCCCGGCTCCCGGCCGGGCTTCGGTTTGATCTCGACCTTCTCGAAGAAGCCGAGTCGCCGGATGCGGGCCTCGCTCTCGCGCTGGGTCGTCTCGCTGTACCAGTCCCCCTCGTAGAAGCGCAGTTCCCGCCGGATGGTCCAGTCGCGGGTCTGCTCGTTCCCCACGATGTCAATGCGTCCGAAGCGCGCCTTCTCGCCCTTCTGCACGAGGTACGTGAAGTCGAGGACCCGCTCCTCCCGGTGAAAGACGGGGAGGTTTGACACGGTCGCGAAGGCGTACCCCTGGTCCTTGGCCATGTCCGCGAGCATGCGCGCGTCCGCCTGCGCGTTCAGGAGATTGAAGATCTCCCCCGTGCGCAGCGTGAGCCGCGCCATCAACTCCTCCTTGGGGAGCAGGAGGTCGCCCTCGATGTCCACCTTCCCCACCCGATACTGTGGTCCCTCGTGCACCGTGATGCTGATCGTGATGAACCGCCGGTCGCGCGACAGCATGACCACCGGCGGGTCCACGCGGACCTCCGCGTATCCTTTTGTGTTATAAAAATACTGGATGTTCTGGATATCGGTCTCGAACAGGGTCGGCGAGAACATCCCCTGCCCGGTCAGGAACCCGAACAGGGACCCCTCGCGCGTCTGCATCACGGCCTTGATCTCGTCGGCGGGGACGTGCTCGTTCCCCACGAACTCGATGCGCGACACCTTGACCTTCGCGTGCTCCCGCACCACGAAGACCACGTCCACGAGGTTGCCCTCCTTCTCGCGCAACTCGTAATCCACCTCGGCCAGGAAGTACCCCTCGCCCACGTAGTGGTCGCGCAGGGCCTCGACCGTCTTCTCGACCTGCCGGAGGTCCAGGATGGTGGCGGACCGGACGGTGATCTTCTTCTTGAGGTCGTCCTCGCCGACCTCCTCGTTGCCGACCAGCAAAACGCGGTCCACGGCCGGGTGCTCCCGCACGCGGAAGACCAGCACGACCCCGTCCCGAACCGGCCTCGCCAGGGCCGCGATGTCCTGGAACGCCCCGGTCCGGTACAGGGCCTGGATGTCCCGCGACACCCGCGCCCGGTCCAAGGGCTCGCCCTCCCGGCTCCCCACCGTCCGGCGCGCCGTCTCTGGATCGAACCGCTGGAGCCCCTCGAACCGCACGGCCTGGACCACGGGTCCCCTGGACTCCGGGGCGAGGACCTCGGCCTCTCCCGGCGGTTGCGGTACGACCTCGGGCGGGGTCTGCGGGGGTTCCTGGCCACGGGCCGGCCCGGACAGGACCACGCCCGCCGCCACGACCCCCAGGAATGACCGCCCTCGCCGCATGTCCCGGCCTCGGCCCCGCTTACCGCGCCGCGGGCCGCTCCTCGTGCAGCACCCCGCCCTCGAGCCGCAACACCCGCGCCATCCGCCCCGCCAGCCCCGGATTGTGCGTCGCGACCACGAGCGCCACCCCGAACCGCCCGTTGAGGTCGTCCATCGCCCGGTGGACCTCTTCGCTCGTCGCCTCGTCCAGGTTCCCGGTCGGCTCGTCCGCCAGGATCACCCTCGGCCGCATGACCATGGCGCGCGCCAGGGCCACCCGCTGTTGCTCCCCCCCGGACATCTCGGCGGGGCGGTGCGAGGCCCTCCCGGAAAGTCCCATGGTTTCCAGGAGTTCTATGGCCCGCTCCCCCGCCTCCCGGCGCGAAATCCCGGCGATTATCGCCGGGATCATCACGTTTTCCAATGCCGAGAACTCGGGCAGCAGGTGATGGAACTGGAACACGAACCCGATGTGCCGGTTGCGGAAGGCCGCGACCTCCGGCTCCCCCATCGCGAACACGTCGCGGCCCTCGAAGGCGACCCGCCCCGCGTCGGGCCGGTCCAGGGTGCCCAGGATGTGCAGGAGCGTGCTCTTGCCGACCCCCGACTTGCCGACGATCGCCACGCGCTCGGCCGGCCCCACGTCCAGGTCCAGGCCCTTGAGGACCTCGATGAGCCGGCCTCCATGGCGGAAGGTCCGGACCAGTCCCCGGGCCTGAAGGAGCACCCCGTCCGCCATCAGTCGTTCCTCAGGCCGTCCGCTGGGGCCAGTTTTGCGGCGAGCCCCGCCGGATACAGGGTCGCGACCAGGGCCGCCCCGAGGGCGGCCAGGACCACCAGGGCCACCTCGTCCGCCCGCACCTCGACCGGCAGGGTCCGCAGGTAATACTCCGACGGCAGCCGGATGCCCGTCCACCGGATGTACCCACACGCGGCGAGCCCGAGGCAGAGCCCCGCCAAGGTCCCCACGGCCCCGATGACCCCTCCGAGGATCAGGAACACCTCGCGCACGCCCCGCCGCGGGACCCCGAGGCACCGGACCACCGCGATGTCGCGCGTCTTCTCGAGCGTGATGAGGACCAGCGACCCGAAGATGTTGAAGGCCGCGACGAGGATGACGAGCCCCAGGACCAGGAACATCGCCACCTTCTCGACCTCAAGCGCCGAGAACAGGGCCCGGTGGGTCCGGGCCACGGTGCGCACCTCCGCGTCCCCGCCGACCACCGTTCTCACCGCCGCCGCGGCCTCGTCCAGGTGGTCCACGTCATCCAGAAGGACCCCAATGCGGTTCGGCCGGTCGGTCTGGAACAGGTTTTCGGCCGCCTGCAGCGTCAGGAAGGCGGTCCGCAGGTCGTACTCGTACAGCCCGCTCATGAAGGTCCCCGCCACCCGAAAGGTCCGGATGCGCGGGCGGAGCCCCATCGGGCCCACGTCGCCGTCCGGGATCACGACGCTGACCGTGTCCCCGACCCCGACCGACAGGCTGCGCGCGAGTTCCTCGCCCAGGATGACCCCCGGGGTCACGCGGTCCCGCCGGTCGCGGAGGGTCCGGGGCATGGGAGGCATCGCCTCGTCCCTGGCCTGGTCCACCTCCTCGGCCCCGGCCGGGGTCCCCTCGCGCGTCCGGAACCCCATCTCGCGGTCGGCCATGGCCAGGACCGGCTCGTGCAGCGCCGCGACGGCGACCGCGTCCGAGACGGGCTTCAACCACCGTGCCTCCAGGTCCCCGCCGGGTCGCACCCCGAGCAGGGTCATTCCGGGGCTCATGTTCACCGAGGAGGTGACCATCGCCTCGCCGACGAGATACGCCTCGGCTGCGACCACGTGCCGCTCGCCCCGCAACCGGCGCTCGACCTCGACCAGGTCCTGCGCCAACCCCGCGGGCCCGATCAGGACCTCGACATGCGGGCTGTGGCTCACGATCTTCCCTTTCAGGTCCGCCTCGAATCCGCCCATGACGGACAGGACCACGATCAGGGCCCACACCCCGATGGCGGTGCCGACCATCGCGATGAAGTTCTGGCTCGACACCGGCAAGAGCCTCGCGGCCACTCCCTCCCGGCGGTACCCCACGAGGATGCGCAAGGCCCACAGCCACCGGTACGACCGCAGCACTCCCCGACCGACCGCGTGTCGCAGGACCAGCACGAGCGCCGCCACGATCCCCGACACCAGCAGGATCGCCACCACGAGGACACCCACGAGTTCCAGGACCGGGACCAGGAATCCCTGGATGTCCATCCGGTGGACCTCCCGGCGAGGCGCTCGTCCCCCACCCTCAGGCTTCAGGTCGCATCAACGGAAAGAGGATCACGTCGCGGATGTTCTCCTGCCCCGTCAGGATCATCGCGAGCCGGTCAATCCCGATCCCCTCGCCCGCGGTGGGCGGAAGGCCGTATTCCAGGGCACGGATGTAGTCCTCATCGTACTCCATTGCCTCGGCGTCCCCGGCGGCCTTGGCCCGGACCTGCTCGCGAAAGCGCTCCTCCTGATCCGCGGGGTCATTCAGCTCGCTGAAGGCGTTCGCGACCTCGCCCCCGGCGATCATCAACTCGAAGCGGTCCACCAGGGTGGGGTCGTCGTCGCTTCGCCGGGCGAGCGGAGACACCACGGCCGGGTAGCGCGTCACGAACGTGGGCTGCACCAGGCGGTCCTCCACGCGGTCCTCGAACACGGCCATGCAGACCTCGAGCGCCGCGTTGCGCCTCGCGTCTGGACCCGCGCCCGTCCGGTGCTTCGCCAAAATCGCCGCGACCTCCTCCTCCGGCACCCCCTGGTCGAGCGCGAGGGCGCGCGCTGCCTCGGGTTCGTGGAACGCCTCCTCGCGTGCCCCGCAGTGCTCCTGGAGCGCCTCGCACACGGTCAGCCGCTGAAACGGCCGGCCGAAGTCAATCGTGTGGCCCCCGAACCGCACCTGCTCCCCCCCGCAGACCTCCCGCGCGAGCCCCCGGAACAGGGTCTCGGACAGGTCCATCAGGTCCTCGTAGGTCGCATACGCCCAGTAGAACTCGAGCATCGTGAACTCGGGGTTGTGGCGCGTCGAGACCCCCTCGTTGCGGAAGTTGCGGTTGATCTCGTACACGCGCTCGAATCCCCCGACGACCAGGCGCTTCAGGTACAGTTCCGGTGCGATCCTCAGGTAGAGGTCCATGTCGAGCGCGTTGTGGTGCGTCACGAAGGGCCGCGCGTTCGCCCCCCCGAGGACCGGGTGCATCATCGGGGTCTCGACCTCCAGGAAGCCCCGCTCGTCCAGGAAACGCCGCAGGTACTGGATGATCCGGGTCCGCGCCACGAAGATGCGGCGGGACTCCTCGTTCATGACGAGGTCCAGGTACCGCATCCGGCAGCGGGTCTCGCGGTCCTTGAGGCCGTGCCACTTCTCGGGCAGGGGCCGCAGGCACTTGGCGAGGACCCGGTAGTCCGCGGCCTGGACGGTCAGTTCGTTCGTCCGCGTGCGAAAGAGCACGCCCTCCACGCCGACGATGTCACCCACGTCCGTCAGCTGGACCCGCTGGTAGAGGTCCTGCCCGACGCGGTCGAGTCGGACGTAGGCCTGCACGGTGCCGGTACGGTCGCGCACCCGGAGGAACGTGGACTTCCCGAACGAGTTCAGGCCCATGACGCGGCCCGCCACCCGCACCCGGATCGCGGCCTGATCGAGCGCCGGACCGTCTTGGTCCCCCGCCAGGGCGATGACCTTGGCGATGTCGTGGGACACCTGGAAATCGTTCGGATATCGCCGCCCCTGGAGGGTCGCGAGCGCGTCCGCCTTCTCGATCCTCTGGCGCCTGATCTCGCTCCCGGTCTCGTCCGCCAATGCCTTCCCCCGCGCGAAAGCGGGCGTAACCATACCCGGACCGGAAGGAACCGTCAAACCGCGCCGTCACCGGCCGTTCGCCATCCCGAACGACCCGAACGGGGCCAGGACCAGCGGTCTCCCGTGGCGCGGCGGGGCGGCGCGCCGCTAGGACCGCCCGGGGCTTTGACGCTTGAAAATCCAGTCTGCCACCGTCAGGCCGCTCAGCACCAATCCTAGACCGGTTGCGTGGACCACGACCCCCTGGGGCCACGACAGGAGGCACATCGCCATCCAGAGGAACGCGTAGGTGTCCCGGCGCCCGAGGTTGCGCAGCCACGTCAGGGGACTCGCCGGATCGTACACCTCCGCCGGGCTCGCCCTGTTCACCTCGAACCACCAGCGAAACGCGTAGACGTCCCCTGTTCCCGTCCTGCGATACACTTCCCGATACTGATAGACCTGTGCGATGGCCCTCGACCCCGCCCCCAGGGCCGCCGCCAGGGTCCACACGCCCTGCTCAATCCCCATGCCGACCGCCAGGACGAAGAGGTCATCCAGGACATCGTCCGAGACGTTGTCGAGCCACTGTCCCAGTCGGCTTCCGCGAAAGGTCAGGCGGGCAAGTTCCCCGTCGCAGCAGTCCAGGACCGACTGCCCCTGAATCAAGACGCCGGCCGCCGCCAGGGTCCACGAGGTTCCCATCGCGGCCAGGAACGCGGCCATCAGCCCGACCGCGATCGCGGCGAGCGTCACCTGGTTGGGGGTGATGGAAGTCCGGGACAGCCACCGCGAGCATCCCGAGGAGATCCGCCGGTTGATGAGCGCGTCCACAGGCCCATCGAACGACCGCCGGAGGGAGCGGACGACCCGTCGCTCGGCCTCGCGCCTTGACGCCTCGTCCGAGACCACCACTCCGCAGATCGTGTCCGCCCGGACCTCCTCGGCCCCTTCCGGAACCGGCGTGGACGGTGCCACCCACTCGACCGTGATCGGAAGCGGAGGAAGCGGGACCTTCGGCAGCGCCACGACCGCCCGAGTCGCCCCGCTCGCGGCGGCCTCCCTCAGGACCCGTTCCAGGACCGTCACTCCCGCGACCCGCATCCAGGGACCGCTCGAACCTGCATCGGCGTGAACGAAGATGCCCTGGCCACCTGTCGCCGTTGCATTCAAGGGCGTCATGTCCCCTCGACAGCGCTCGAAAAGACCCGCCCCGGTGATCGGTGTCGCGCCCGGACCAGGGCCTGGCCGACCAAGATCGGACACTGGAACAGCAGGGCCACTAGGGCCGCGACCTGCCTCCATCGGGTCCGGTACCGAAGCGAATCGTTGAGGACCCAGTCGGCCGTCCAGGCGTACGCCGCCCCCACGTAGAGGGGATACAGGAGGAAGACCCGGCGGCGGTGATACCGGGCGACGATGCGGTGGACGAAGTCGAGCAACCTCCCGAAGTAGTCCCGGGCGGTCAGGAAGCGCTTGTTCAACCCACCCCGCAGGTCCTGTCGCCGCACAACCACGGGCTCCGGGTCGAAGCAGAGGAATTCCTCGGGTCGCTTGAGTCGTTGGAGGCGATAGCAGAACGAGGCCTCGTCCTCGATCGTCGTGTCCTCGTCCCAGCCCCCGAACCGGTCCATGGCGGAGCGCCGAAGCGACGCGTTCGTCCCGTGCAACTCGGCGACAGGTCGCTTCGGGCGGTCCAGGCGAACGTACGTCCACGGCAGGCGCAACCACGGCGAGAACATCAGACAGCGACGATACGCCCTCTCTGGCCACCGGTACGGAACACGCTCGCCCACTTCCCGGACATGGCGCCCCGACACCCCCAGGCAGTTCGGATCGCGATAGTGGCGCGCGTGGGCCATGACCCAGCCGTCGCCGACGGGCAGGTCGTCGTCGTCCACCAAGAGCACGACATCGCCTGACGCCGCCAGGACCCCCTCATTTCGCGCGCGGGCCCCTCCGAGCGGGCGGCCGAACTCGAGAATACGGACTCGAGGGTCCTGGCCGAACGAACGAAGCCGTTGCCGTTCCTCGTCGGTCATGGACGCGCTCTGTTCCACGACCACCACCTCGTGGAGCGGCCCCCGTTGGCGCAGGACCACGTCGAGAAGGTCGCACAACGCCCCGACCCGATTGTAGGACCGGATGACCACCGAAATGGATGGTCCTGCCCCCGCCGGTGCCCCCGAACGCGTCATCGGATCTCCTCACGTTTCGCAAACGCGCCGCGACGACCCCAAGAACACGGCGGATGTCTTTTCGCGAACGACGTCCCACGACAGGTGGGACCTGGCCCATTGCCGGAGGTCCTCCGCCGCCACGTGCCCGGCCAGGCGGCGACGACCTAAAGCCCGTGCCAGCGCCCCGGGGCTATCGTCTTCGGCCAGAAACACCCTTGGCTCCGGTCCAAGGGCCAGGAGGTGAGGGGTCGGGGGACCGACGACCGGACATCCCAGGCTCAACGCCATGACCGCGCTCCCCGACGTGAACGAGCCGTGGTGGGACATCAGGAACGCATCCGATGCTTCGTGGAGGAGTCCGACCTCCTCGCGCGTCAACCGTCTCGGGATCACGATGACGCAGGGGTCCCCGGCGGCCGCGCGCCGGATGTCGTTCAGCACCCTTCGGTCAGAACGGCCGGCGATCACGAGGCGGTCCCCAGCAGCCGCTGTGAGGCGAAAGGCTTCGATGCCCAGGGGAATCCTCTTGTAGGGGCGCAGTTCTCCCAACATGAGGACCACGAACCCCGTCTCGGGCAGGCTGAGGCTCGTCCGGGCCGCGGCCTTCACGCCCGTCCATGGATACTCGTCGCAATAGTGCGCGTGGGGCACGACCGTGACCTCTCCGCGATACTGGAACTCGCCCGCGATCACGTCGCGGGCGGCCTCGAAATGGACGAACACGTGATCGACCCGCCGGAGCATCTCGCGTCGGAGGTCACGTCCGAGGTCCGGGTGCGGGTCGTCGTGAGGCCACAGGTTATGGGCGGTCCACGCAATCCGCACCGCGCTCCGTCGCAAGGCGTCCAGGTCGCCGAGGAAACGGCGGACCTTCCAGCGATACCAGCATCGGACCGAGGACAGAACCTTGGCGCCCGGCCAGTGGAGGTGGACCCAGTCCCCTGGCCGCAACTCGCGCAGGCCCACGCGCCAGGTGGAGCGGCGCACCACCTGGATCCCCGACCGCTCCAGCTCGACGCACAGACGCGGGAGATATGGGTTGGCCTTCCAGGCCGGCCATGGAAACACGCGAATCATCGTTCGCACCCCCCGACCCGTTCTGCGCTCAGAGCCGCCACGTCGGGTACAATGCGGCACGTCGCACGTGGAGTCCGGCGATGCTCCTGACCTCCGAGACTCCTCCCCGATGGGAGGCCTGGAATCGGCGATTCCACGCGCCGTTCGGACGTGGGAGGTGGCTTCCCATCGGCATCCGGGCCTTGCCGCTCGTCGCGCAGTGGTGCGGTCCGTTCGCGTTTCAGACGAACAACGATACCCGACGGGCAGAGTATCCATGGGCCTGGGAGATGGCGCGCCCGTCGCCGGGATTGCGAGTGGTCGAGATCGGAGGGTCCTGTTCCGGATTCCAGTTTGTCCTCGCCCGACACGGGTGCCACGTCATCAACGTGGACCCCGGTCTCGAGGCCCGCGGCCGTGGCTGGCTCGTCACCGCGAGTCGGATTGAACGCCTGAACCGGCGTTTCAGCACTCGCGTCGTCTTGCGAAATTGCGTGCTCGAAGAGGCCGGGATCGAGTCCGGCACGTGCGACCGCGTCATCAGCATCTCGACCATCGAACACATTCCGGAGGGCGACCTCGCGCCCCTGATGCGAGAGGCGGCCCGAATCCTCGCGCCGGACGGTCTCTTCATCGCCACCGTGGACCTCTTTCTCGACGTGATGCCGTTCACGGACGCCGTCGAAAATAAATATGGGCGAAATATTTCGATATGGTGTCTTATCCAGGAGAGCGGTCTCGAACTCGTGGTGGGCAATCCTTCCGAACTCTACGGCTTCCGCGAGTTCGACCTCGCACGGGTCCGTCGCAAGGTCGAGCACGGCCAGGTCCTTGTGGGGGGAGGATACCCTGTCGTGGTCCAGGCGTTTGTCTTGCGCAAACCTCGTCGAGACCATGGCGGCTACTCCGAGCGCGGATCGGATTCCCGGGCACCCGATGGAACGGCCCGATAGATGAGCACGGTGCCCACGACCAGGGCGATGACCTGGAGGCATCGGGACACGACCGCGACCCCGAGACCTTCCCCTGGCAGGCCTCCGAGTTCGCGGATGGTCATCTCCGTGTAGCCTTCCGCGACCCCGAGGCGTCCCGGGATGAAGGCAAACACCACGTTGAGCGCCTGGTTCAGCAACTGGACGTAGACGACGGCCCAGAAGGACAGTTCGAGCCCGAGGCTCCAGGCGATTCCGACCGTGAGGAAGTTCGACAGCGCTCGGGACGCCAGCAACCAGGTCATCGCCCAAACCAGACCGCGCGGCCTCGAACGCACCTGGTCGTGGACGGCGTTCTCAACGGCCTCGACGAACGAATGAACTCGCCCGCCGTGGCCGGAGCGATTGCGCTCCGCAATGCGGCGCAGAATCCGGCTGACCGCCTTCCAGCGGACCGCGAGCCACAGTCCCAGGACCGGCGCGGCTGTGACCAGGGCCCCAGCCAGGTACAGGACCAACAACAGCGGTCTCGGCTGAAGGAACAAGGCGATGGGAACCGCACAACAGGCCACGAGCGCGGCGTTCGCAATCAGGTAGAGTCCGTTCCACACGAGGAGCGTCGAAGCCAGGGTCCGCGGGTCCCCATATCCGCGCAACAAGAGGATCTTGACCGGCTCGCCCAAGTTCCCGGACGGCGTGAAGGTGTTGACCGTTCCACCCGCGAGCGACGCCTTCAGCAGGGCACCATACGAGACCCCCGACCCCGGTGGCAACAAGGTCCGCCACGCAAAGGCATCGAGGAGGTACGAAGAGAAGTAGAGCGCCACCAGCCCGAGGAAACCGACGCAAGAGGCCCGCCCCAGAACCCTCCACACCTGCTCGACCCCGCCCAGGACATCGCCCTCCCCGATCCCCCGAACCACCCACACGATCGCGAGAAGTCCCACCAGGACCACCGCGCCTCGCCAGGGCCTCTTTCGCATTCTCTTCAAGATATCTCTCTTGCAATCACAAAATCCGAAGCGGCGACGCGCGGAGCCTATGTCCGATCACCGGCCGTCCTGAACAGCCCAACCTTCGCACCGGCGGTCCCTTCCAGGCTCCCGACCGCTGGGCTCGGTCGGCCGGACGCGGCGGTCACCGCGACCGCGAGCGCGAACCCGAACGCCCCCATCGCGCTGAAGGCGAACGCGACCTCGATCACGCCGGCCAGGGCCGAGAGGCAGAAGACCGCCGAGAAGAAGTCCCGCTTGACCACCCATTTCAAAAGCCACAGGACGCGGGACCGGGAGGACCCGTCCTCCCGTTGGAACGAGTATCGGAACACGGTCACGTCACCGCGGTGGTGGACGGTCGCGATGCGGTGATACACGTACGCGGACGCCAGCACGAACTCGACAACCGTGACCGCGCCGACGGCATCGAGGAAGGTCGAGCCGTGGCGCGCGTGCAGGTTCACGGTCATCCCCACCAGGAACGACAGGGTCGAGAGGTCGTCCGCCAGGGTGTCAAGCCATTCGCCCAGGTGCGAGCACAGGAAGCGCAGGCGGGCGACCTCGCCGTCCAGGCAATCGAGGAGGGAACCCGCGAAGAAGAGGGCCCCGCCCAGGGCCGTCCAGCCCGCGTCCGCGGTCGCCACGAGGACCCCGCTCACGGCGCCCACGACCATGGCGAGGACCGACAGGTGGTTCGGGTGGATCGGGGTGCGTACGAGGAGGCGGCTGACGTGGCGCGTCAGGGGCCGCTGGAGGTAGTAGCCGACCACGCCCTCGACCTCGATGGGCTTGCGAAGGCCTCGGAGCAGGGCCTGCTCCACGGCGCGGCGGGACGACGGGTCGGACGTGCCCCCGACGAGGCCGGCCACCTCGAGGAAAGTCACGCACCCGGCCGCTTCCAGGGACGACCGGAGGCCGGCGAGGGAGGCCGCCAATGACTGGCGCAGGGCCTCCCCGGACACGACAAAGACCCCCTCGCGCGCGATCGCGACCCCACCAGGCCGTGGCGCGAGGTCCATCAGGTGCGACGCGGCATCGCACCCCACAACCACGTCCGAGGGAACGATCACCAGGGACTCGGCGCCCGTATCCCCGAGGTCGCGCAGGGTCGCCACCTCGCCCCGGTCCGGGTCGAGGTGGACCACATCCGCGTGCTCGCGCAGGGGACCGGGCATGGCGTCCCGCAGCGCCTTCCCGAGGTCGTCATCGCTGGACACGATCCACAGGCGTTTGGCCCCAACCCGGGCAAAGGCATGGGCGGTCCGGACCGCCGGGAGGACCCCCAACACGGGCCTGAGCGTCGCGTCCGGGTCTCGCAGGATGATCGCGAGGTCACGCACCGGACCACCGCCTATCCGATGGACGGCGCCGGGGAGGCCGCCGCCACGACGACCTCGGCCGCGGTCGGCCACGTGGCCTCTCCCGCGGCGCGGTGCGCGTTCACCCAGCGCACGATGCGGTCGTAGTCCTCGACGTAGTCCACCTCGCCCCAGAAGACGCCGGCCACGTCTCGCGCGAAGACCGGCATCCCCTCCGGGATGAAACTGTAGAGGACGTCCTCCCACCACATCCCGCAGTTCTGGGTCTCAATCAGTTCGACGAGCCTCCGGCGGAACGCGGGCATGAACGCGGCGCGGATCCGGGCCTGCCCCACGTATTCGGCGCTCGTCCTCTCGACCGGCAGGTCCTTGCCGAACGCCACGATGCGGTCCCGGTCCAGGGTGAAGCGGTAGTCCGCGTCCACGATGCGCGTCGAGTCGCACAGCATCACGCGATCGCGTGGGTCCGCGAGCAGCTCGTCGAGCAGGGCCGGCTCGAAGAAGAGGTCGGCGTTCGTGATCACCGCATCGCCTTCCAGGTGGTCCCGCGCGAACCACAGCGACGCGATGCTGTTCGTGACGTGGAAGAAGGGGTTGTGCACGAGGCGCGCCCGGTCCCCGACCTCCCGTCGCACGAGGTCCGCCCGGAACCCGGTGATCACCGTGATGTCCCGGATGCCCCGCGACTGGAACAGGTCGAGCATCCGGCCCATCAGGGTCTGCCCGCCGATGGTCAGCAGGCACTTGGGTCGGTTCTGGGCGACCCGCACGAGGCGGGACCCCACGCCCGCCGCCAGGATGAACGCCTTCATGAACCCTCCTCCCGTGGAAGACCTCCCAGGATCTCCCGGAGCGCCAGGATGGCGGACTCTACATCGTGGTCGGTCTGCGCGCCAAGATGCGCGACGCGGAAGACCCGGTCGCGCAGCGGCTCCGGATTGGGCGCGACCACGAGGCCGAACTCCTCCGCCAGACGCCTCACGACCTCCGGCGCGGTGATGGCCCGGGTGCACAGGCGCACGGCGGTCAGGGCGTTCGAGGGGCGCTCGGGCAGGACCTCCAGTGGCAACCCCTCGATCCCGCGCCGGAACCGCGTGGCCCGCTCGCGCGTCGCGGCCACCTCGGCCTCGACGCCGGCCGCCAGAAGCCGGTGCAACCTCCTGTGCAACTGGAGCACGAGCCCCACCGCGACCGTGTATGGCGTCTGGCCCCGCTCGCCGTCCTTCAGATAGTCCGCCAGGTGCAGGTACAGGGAGCGGCGCGGCGCGGAAAGGGCGCGCTCCCGCGCGCGCGGGCCGAGCGCGACGAAGGCCATGCCCGGCGGCAGGGCCAGACCCTTCTGCGTGCTGAACACGGTCGCGTCCACGCCCCAGGCGTCCATCCGGTACGGGTCCGCGCAGACGGTCCCGATCGCGTCCACCACGAGGAGGGTCGGGGTCCCGCACAGGACCCGGCCCATCGCCTCGACGTCGTAGAGGGCCCCGGTCGAGGTCTCGTGGGCGTTCACGAGGACCCCGGCGTAGGACCCGCCGCGCACCTTCTCGGTGAACGCGTCCAGGGGCAGGTCGCGCCCCGGTTCCAGGTCCAGGGTGTCGCAGGACACGTGGTGGATGCGGCCGATCTCGGCGAAGCGGCGCCCGAACGTCCCGCCCACGATGACGAGCACCCGCTCCCCCGGCCGGAACAGGGCCAGGACCGCCGCCTCCATGGCCGCGGTGCCGGAGGCGGTCAGCAGACAGACGTCCCCGCTCGTGTCCACCACGCGCCTGAGCCCGTCCACGACCTCGAACGTGAGCGCCGAAAAGGCCGCGGTCCGCATGTAGGGAAGCCGCTCGGCCCCGACCCGGCGGACCTCGTCTTCGATCTCGACCGGACCCGGCACGAGGAGGCGGAAGGCTCCCATCGGACAGCCCATCGCGACGGTCAGTCCGGGGCTGTGCAAGAATCGTGCAGACACGCGCGGGGGAGTTCAGGACAGATTCTTGTAGGAAACTCGAAGAGTTACCTTCCGAGGGGTCCCCGACGTTCGTGGCCGGAACGTGGAGCAGGCTTCATCCACCGGGTTGCGACAGAAGGCCCGCGCGGGATTCTGCCTCCCGCCGCTTCCGCGCGGCCCGGATGAACGAGCCGATCTCGGCGTTGCCCGAGGCCCCGTCATAGAACGACGTGACCACGGGACGGCCGTAGCGGGCCACGATGCGCTCGAAGACCGCGCCCGAGATGTGGCCGTGCATGCACCCGAAGGGCGAGGCGTTCACCACGAGGTCCGCCCCCTCCTCGAAGAACCGGATGGTCCGTCCCACGGTCAGGACCGACTCGCCCTCGAACTCGCCGGGGATGTGTTCCAGACCGGCCTCGACCACCTGTTCGAACGGGGGCTCCAGGCGCCCCGGAAGCAGGGAATGCATCAGGTCGTGATACTCGCGCTCTTTGCGCTCGATGAAGAGGTTGCCAAACTCCCCGGCGATGCGGGTCCACAGGGAATCCCCGCGCGTGCGCCCGTGCTCGCGCTCCACCCAGACCGTGTAGAGGATCCATTCCGACAGGGGGGCGAGCCACGCCTCGCCGCCGGCCTCCTCGACGGTCCGGACCACGAAGGCGTTCGCGAAGGGGTCGCAGCGGACGTAGATCTCGCCCACCACGCCGGCCAGGGGTTTCCATTCGTCGCGGCGGGGTACGGACAGGATCGCGCGCACCGCCGAAACCAGCACCGGCCGCGGGTCCTCGCGGGCCTCGAAGGTCGCCTCCAGCGCGCGCAGCCAATGCTCCACCGCGCGGTCCACGCTGCCCGCCTCGACCTCGTAGGGTCGCGCGCGCGTCGCCGCCTTGAACAGATAATCCCCACACAAGATGGCATCCCAGATCGCGCGGCGGGCCGCGCCGGGGATCCCGAGGTAGGCGTTCTCGGACGAGGGCGAGAAGATCGGCACGTCGCCGAGTCCGAGGCGGCGCAGGGCCATGGCCTGGGCCTGGGCGTACGACCCGAAGCGGCACGGGCCGGTGGCGGTCGGCATGAAGAAGGCGTGGCGTTCCGGGGGGAGTCCCGAGTCGCGCACCGCCTTCAGGAAGGCCCCGAGGGTCAGGGCCATCGGCGTGCACTCGGAGCCGCGCGTGGCCGCCTTGCCCAGGGAATGGGTCTCGGCGTCGCTTTCCGGGACGCTCTGCGCGTCGAAGCCATGCCCCCGCAGGACCGCGGCGAACAGCCGTGTGCTGTACGGGTGCATCCGCGGGATCCACAGGCGGCGCCCGCGGAACGCCTCCGGCGGCCTGGAGCCGGACCGGATGGCCGGCGCGGTCGAGACGGCGGTCCCGGCCTGGCGGATCACGTCCAGGAAGGCCTCGATGCGCGTGACGTACCCCCCGTCGGCGCCATGCTCGTCGAGTTCCAGCACCAGGAAGGGCTTGTCGCCCATCGCCTCCTCGGCCATGGTCAAGATGAAGGAGTCCGGACCGCAGTTGAAACTGGTCAGGTAGATCGCGAACAGGTCCGGATCCTTCGCCACATGCTTCACCGCGGACAGGATCTTCTGGCCGTAGGACCAGTACATGTTGTGGAAGCCCGGGTCGAGGAGGTCGGGCCGGAACGGGAGTTGTTCCATCGGGATCACGGTGAAACCGAACTCGCTGACTCGCAGGGGGAGGTTGAGGCTCACGACCGGGTCCAGGGTGTTGTAGGGCCGGCCGATGACCACGATCCCCTTGCGTCCCTCGCGCCGCAAGGCCGCGAGGGCCTTTTCGCCCCTCTCGACCAGGGCGCGCTCGTGGCGGCGCTGGGCCGCGACTGCCTCGCGCCAGGCCGAGGCGGCCTGTTCCTCGGTCAGCTCCAAGACCCCCGCGAAGCCCTTCATCAGTTCGTGGGCCATGCGCGCGTCGGGGTAGTTGAAGTCCACGATCGGGTCCACCAGGCGCGGCCCGAGGGGCGCCGCGTCCGCGAGGGGGCGCACCAGGGCCGGGGCCGCGTTCAGGTACGGGCAGAAGCGGCGCCTCGTGGTGTGACGGTTGCGGACTTCCTCGACCATGTGGGGCACGAAGACCGCGTCGAGGTCGTCGCGGGCGAGCAGCGCCGCCACGTGCCCGTACAGGACCTTCACGGGGAAACAGAAATCCGACCCCACCCTGGCCGCGCCCAGGCGGGCGATGTCGCGGTCCGTCTCGGGCGAGAAGACGGGCGTCGCGCCGAGGTTCTCGATCAGGGCGCGAAAGAGCGGGGCGTAGCCGTACGAGGCGAGCGCCGAGGGAATCCCGATGCGCGGGCGGCGGTCCTCCGGCGCCGGGGGCGCCTTGAGCCCGAGCGCGGCCTTGTGGGCGCGGAAGGGGGCGTACTCCACATTCTTGCGCATCTTCTGGTCGCCCGGCTCCCGTCCGCACAGGTAGCCGAAGGACGGTTCCTCCTCGACCCCCGCGATGTGCGCGGTCGTGATCACGCAGTCGTTCGAGCACAGGTCGCAGCGCGACAGGGACACCCGCACCTCGCGGTCCGCGAGCCCGAGGCCGCGGAAGGCCGTGTCTCGGCCCTGGGCCTGAAGGTGCTCCCGGGCCAGGAGGGCCGCCCCGATCGCCCCCATCACGTGGCAGTACGGGGACACCACGACCTCGACGCCGAAGACGTTCTCGACCGCCGCGACCAGCCCCTTGTTCCGCGCCGTCGCCCCCTGGAACATCACGCGCCGGCGGTCCACCGGCCGGTTTCCAACCACTTTCGTCTTGTAATTTTCGATGACAGAATACAAGATCGCGGCCATGATCTCGCGCCGCTCCGCGCCCTCTCGGCCCAACTGGAACGCGTCCTGCTCCATGAACACCGTGCACCGGTCGCTCGTGTGGGGTGGGGCCGCGCCCAGGGCCTTGTCGCCGATCTCGGCCACCGAGAATCCCAGTTTGCGACCCAGTTCCTCGACGAACGTCCCCGTGCCGGCCGCGCACACGTAGTTCATGTTCGCGTCCACGATGTGGCCCTGGTGGACGCGCATGTACTTGGAGTCCTGGCCGCCGATCTCGAAGAGGGTGGTCACGCCCGGGTCCACGGACACGGCCCCGCGCACGTGGGCCGAGATCTCGTTGACCACGAGGTCCGCGCCCAGGATGGCCCCGACGATGCGACGGCCGCTGCCGGTGGTGCCGACCGCTCGGATGTCCAGGGGGCGTCCCAGGCGCTGCTCGATGGCCTGCAACGCCCGCAGGAGTCTGCGTCCCGCGCCGACCGGGTCGCCCTCGGTGCGGCGATAGACGTCCACCACCACGCGCCCCCGCTCATCGCACAGCGCGGCCTTGGTCGAGGTCGAACCGATGTCCACGCCCAGGAGGAGGGCGGTCGGGAAGTCCCTGTCGAGGGGGACGTGCAGGCGCACCTCGTTCCCGAGGTCATCCACGTACTCGTTCGCAACCGAGAAGTCGGGAAGCCTGGACCGCCGCAACTCGAGCCGGGGTCGTCGGGTCTTGGCGCGACCACCGGCCCCCGCGTCCACGGCCTGCAGGTCCGTCAGGAGGTCCAGGGCCTTCGTCACCGGGACAAAGGGACCGTCCAGGGCCGCCCCGATCGCGGCGCAGACCGCCGAATGCGGCGAGACCAGCAGGTCCTGGCCCAGGGCCGCCCGCAGGTAGTGGACCATCCCCTGGTTCGACGCCACGCCTCCGGTCAGCGCGATGCGACCCGAGACCTCGCGCCCCTTCAGGAGGGTCTGGAGTGCGGTTCGCGACATCCCCTGGCACAGGCCGCACCACATCTCCTCGCGGCTGAACCCTTCCTGCTGGCGATGGATGAGGTCCGTCTTCGCGAAGACCGCGCACCGGGTCGCGACGGCCGGCGGCGACGTCACAGGCTCGATGGCGTTGGCCTCGTCGTGGCCCAGGCCCATCCGCGCGGCCTGTTCGTCCAGGAAGGAGCCCGTCCCCGCCGCGCAGGCGGAGTTCGTGCGCAGGTCCAGGAGGTTCCCGTCCGCGTCGAGCGACAGGAGCATCAGGGACCCGCCGCCCAGGTGGAACACGTGGTCCACCGCGCCGAAGAGGCGGCGGGCCCCCGCGACCTCGCAGGCGGCCGGGTCGGCGGGCTCGACTCCCAGCAGGGCCGCGACCGCGGTCGCGTGCCGCCCGGTCAGCGCCAGGCGAAGCCGTGACCGGTCATGGCCGTCCACCAGTGAGAACAGGACCTTCTTCACGGTTGCGAGGACCTCTCCCTCATGCACCCGGTGCTCGGTCGCGACGACCTGCTCCGAATCGTCCAGAAGCACCCCCTTGACCGTCAGGCTTCCACAATCAATTCCGATGCGCATCGTCCCGAACCCTCCAAAACCAAGACCATCCAAGTCCAAGACTAGAACGACACGTCAGTCTAGCGCGGGGAGTGGAAAAGTCAAGCATGGGTATTCGTCCAGTGGATGTTGCACTCAGGGTGGTTGGTGACAAGCCACTC
>JBBIPO010000020.1:21942-31859 GCA_037442805.1 Deltaproteobacteria bacterium | reverse complement strand
GAGGTCCGGCGACTGCAACGACTCGGACTCGAGCGTGAACCCGGGCGCGAGCGAGGTCTGCGACGTGAAGGACAACGACTGCGACGGGACGACCGACGAGGGATACGACAACTTTCCGAATTCGTGGCCCGGACCGGACATCGGCAGTTACCCGGGCCAGACGTCGGGCTCGGTGGCCGAGCGTCTGACCCCGCCCGGCGAGCGGGACTGGATGGCCGTCTATGCCGAGGAACAAAGCAACTGGTGCGCGGGCATCAAGTGCAAGGTCACCCTGTCCAACATCCCCGCCGGCAAGGACTATGACCTTTGCGTCTGCTGGTCGTCCTTGTCGGGCTACTGCGACCTCGCCGCGATGTCCTGTTCCGAGAACGCGGGGAACGCCAACGAGGTCGTCCAGGTGGAACTGCCGGAGACCGGGTGCGTCTGGCCGGTAGGCAACGGCTCGCAGGAGAAGGGGTATTGCGACATTCAGGTGGTCGGGTACTCCGGGGCCAGTTGCTCGAACTACCAGGTCTCGTGGCAGGTCTGGGAGTGAGGACCTCCTCACCTCGCTTCCGCGAGGGGACAGGATTCCGCTTGATCTCGACCCCGGCGGCGGGTCACCCGGACGCACCGTCCTCCGGGGCGAACAGTTTCGCGACCTCCGGCGGAACGGCCCCGCAGCTGGCCAGGGCCACCGTCGGCGGTCGCGGCCGGGGCGAACGCCGGGAGCACGCCGTAGCCTCCGCCTGACGGAACGTTGACCGAACGGATTGCATCGCCGGGGAAAAAGGGCCAATTTCCCGCTCCGCAGGTGGCGGAGTCGAGCCCATGCGATCGAGCGTGCTTCGTGTCTGGGTGGCGGCGTGCGGAATCCTGGGCGTGGGCCTGTCGGGGCCCCTGGCGCAGACCGCTCCCGAACCCGAGGCCGGGCAGGTCCCCCCGGCCGCGGAACCCGTCGCGGGACCTCCCGCGGAATCGCCGGAGGGGACGGGGCCCGCGCCCGCTCCTCCCCCGAAGCGGGGGACGCCCATCGAGGCCACCTACGAGGACGCCTTCCTCCTTCGCACCGCGGACCACCGCCACGAGATGCGCCTGGGCGCGAGCGCCCACCTGGACTCGCGGTTTCATTTCGGGGACGCCGTGTCGCCGCATTCCTTCGATATCCGGCGCGCGCGCCTGGACGTGATCGCGAGGCTGTTCGGCGACCTGATGGAGATGCGCATCCAGGCCGCCCTCGAGGACAACCCTTACATCCGCAACGCCTACCTGGACATCAAGGTCCACGAGGCGTTCCACGTGATGGCCGGGCAGATGAAGGTCCCGTTCTCGACGCTGTGGCTGACCTTCGACAACCAGGTCAACTTCCTGGAACGCGGGACCAACCGGCCGTTCTACCCCTTCTTCGACCGGGGCGTGATGGTGTGGGGCGAGGTCTTGCGCAAGACCGTCACTTACAACTTCGGGGTCTATACCGGGGCGGGCGTGGACCTGGACGCGACCCGCGGGGACGTGGACCGGTTCAAGGACCTGGCGTGGCGGCTGTTCTGGCAGCCCTTCCGCAACGCGGGCGTCCCGTGGCTCGCCGGGCTGTACGTCGCCGGCAACGGGACGTGGGGCTTCATGAGCCGGCCCACCCGCCGCTTCGAGACGGGCGGCCTCTCGACCGCGAACTACGAGTCCCTCGTCTGGCGCTGGCGCAGCGAGCAGGTCTTCGGCGACAACGGGCGGAACCGGGACGTCCTCGCGGCCACGGTCGGATCCCGCGCGCGCTTCGGGGCCGAGGCGATCTACCTGAACGGGCCGTTCACCCTCGCGGTGGAATGGGACATGGTGCGCTATCGCGACATCGCCATCTTCCACGACTTCTGGCAGGGGTCGAAGCGGCTGAAGCACGACCCCGTGATGGCGCGGGACGGCGACATGCACCACGTGTCGGTCTGGGCCTCGTGGTTCCTGACGGGCGAGGGGAAGGCCGTCAACAATTTTGGATTCAAACAACCGAAGCCCGCGCGCGCCATCGGGGAGGGCGGATACGGGGCGTTCGAGGTCCTGGCGCGCTTCTCGGCCACCCGGACGGACCCGTCCCTCTTCGACACGAAGAAGGTCCAGGCATTCCCCCCCGCGGACTTCGTGGGGGCCGACGGGAAGTCGTCCCTGGCCGGACCGGCGCCGGGGGAGGGCGCCTCCCTGAACGCCGCTGTCCTGGAAGGCGCCCGCCGCCTGTACGAGGTCACGCTGGGCCTGAACTGGACCCTGAACGCCCACGCGCGCCTGCAACTGAACTACCTGTACCTCTGGGACCCGGAGGACGGTCCGTCGGGGATCGTGTCCGCGGGCCGCTCCGACCTGAACGACCTGCTCCGGAAAAATCGGCTGATCAAGTCCGAGCACACGCTCGGTGTGCGGCTGATCTTCAGGATCTGACCGCCCCGCCCACTACCAGACCTTCAGGGTCTCGGTCCTCATGCCGCCGGGGTAGCCGTACGAGACGTACCAGTCCCAGCCATAGACCACGATCCCGACGTTGTCGTCCGACGACAGGACATGGGATCCCTCGCCGATGGGCATCCGGGCGACCTTGTACGTGCCGGTGCCGGCGGTCACGAACTGCGTGACCGGGGCCCCGTCCAGGGTCACGCCCGCCCCGGCCGGGGCCACGACCGCGAGGTAGTTGCTCGCGTATTTCGTGGGGACCAGGAACACGTACTCTTGACGGAACTGCTCGACCGGGACCGCGAGGATGAAGGAGGGGTCCCCGATGTTCGCGTCGCCGGGCGAACAGTTCGTCTGGGTGGTGCACGACCCGGTCGTGATCTCGTTGAGCACGTCGTAGCATTCGCAGGACTTGAAACCAACCACCTTCTCGCAGGGCTCGCCGCTCCAGATATCGGCGCAGATGGCGTGCGCGGCGCCGGGGGCGTCCTGGCCTTCCAGGAACTGGCCGACCAGGATCTGCTTGTCCGCGGAAATCTCGACGTGGTCCTTGATCTCAAACTCGTGGAACTGCCCGGCGTTCAGGACCGGCACGGTCGTCACCGCCGGGGTGACGGTCACGTGGGTCCCGTCCTCCGCGGCCAGGATGCGCACCACGTCCGGGGCGTTCCCGCGCGGCCAGGACCTCGGCACCACGTAGCGCCGTCCCCAGGCCGTCAGGGGCGGCAGTTGTTCCTCGATGTGGTCGCAGGCCGCGATCCCGGGGCAGTCCGCCCCCGTGACGCACGAGAAGGTCGGATCGTACGAGCACTTCCCGCTCACGCACTGCGACACGGGTGCGGTCGCGCACACGTGCCCCGCGAACACGGCCACGCGGCCGTCGGCCTCGACCGTGCTGCCGGTCAGGTCCCCGAACTGGTCCGCGGCCTCAAGGTTCAGGACCTCCCCGCGCGCGAGCGTCGTCTCCCAGGTCTGCCCCGCGTTGAGCGACGGGACCCCACCCCCGGCCAGGGTGCGCGCGGTCACGCGGACACGCACCGGCACGGGTTCCTCGCCGACCCCGACCACGGCGAAGTTGGACGCGAGCATCTGGAAGGCCGAGTTGTACCCGATGCTCGGCCAGGCGAGCACCATGTATCGCTTGCCGAGCGCGTTGATCGGCAGCAACAGCGAGGCGTCGTTCGAATAGACGAGGACGTTCTCGAGCGGGTTGAACTGGTACGCCACGATGGGGAGGTTCGACTGGATGCGATAGACGAGGTTCGCCTTCGTGGTCCCCACGATGTTCAGCGGGTCCAGATTGATGATCGTGGCCTTCTTGGGCGGCGCGGCGACCTGCGTGACGAGGTGTCCGGCCGTGGACACGACCACCGTAGCCGTGAAGTCCTGCGTGGTGTTCGACACGACCACCGCGAAGGGGGCGTTCGGACCGTACGGGTCGAGCGGGTCCTTGTCGTCGTACTGGTCCATGTCGATGGCGTAGTACTCGCAGCCCAGGTTCGTCTTGAACTTCTCATTGTATTCGCACAGTTTCACGCAGAGCCCCAGGTGGCACATCTTCCCCGTGTTCTCGGTGTCGCAGTCCTCAAGAAATTCGTAGTGTGAACCATCTTCGGTGCAGCGATGGACCTGGGTGCCCACGCACTTCTTCGACAGGGGGACGCAGTTCAGGCACGCCCCGTCAATGCACTTCTGCTCGCCGCACGGGGCGAGGTCCCATCCCGACCCGTCGGCGCGGCAGACCTTCGTCTGGTTCTGGGGGGTGCACTCCCGCGTCCCGGGCCGGCACGTCAGGCACTCGCCGCCCACGCAGACGAGGTCCCCGCATGGGAACTCCTGCAAGTACGCGAAGCCGGTGTCGTCGCAGACCTTGACCTCGTTGTTGAGGCACGTGACCGACTTCGGCTCGCACAGATAGGGCCGGCATGTCCCGTCCACGCAGAACCCGCCGCCCGGGCAGTCGGAAGCGCCGAGGCATTCCACGCAGACGTGACGCTCCGTGTCGCAGCGGGGGCGTTCCGGGGGGCAGTGGGCGTTGATGGAGCACCCGGTGTCCTGCCCGTCGTCGCGGATGCCGCTGTCGTCCTGCACCCCATAGTCCACGGTGATCGGAACGAGGTCGCCCAGATCCACGCCCCCGCGCGCGTCCCCGGACCCGGAGTCGCCCCCGCACGAGGCCAACAACAAACCCATGGCCCACCCGATCCGCAGCCCTGACCACCGTGTCCTCATCGGGCCCATCCCTCCCGAGTCGCCGCGCCGGATTGTACCGAAATTCCCGTCCCGGGGGGCTCGTGCTTCCGCAACCTGATCTACACTAGACGCGCCTGGGGTCACGCGTGCTCGTCGCGCCGGGTCTCTTGCGCGCAACGGGAGGAACCGACGATGGCGAATGGGGCTCGGATGGGGATCGTGGTCGGGGGAGGGCCGGCACCGGGGATCAACGCGGTCATCGGGGCCGCGGCGATCCGGGCGCTCGTGGACGATGTGGAGGTCTTCGGGATCCTCGACGGGTTTCAGTGGCTGATGAAGGGGGATGGGACGCACATCCTGCCGCTCACCACGGAGCACGTCAGCCGCATCCATTTCCGGGGCGGTTCGCACCTGCGGACGTCGCGGGCCAACCCGACCTCGAGGCCGGACGACCTTCGCGCGACCGTCGCCACGCTCCAGGAACTCGGCCTCTCGATGCTCGTGACCATCGGCGGCGACGACACGGCGTTCACCGCGATGAAGATCCAGGAGGCGGCCCAGGGCCGCATCCGGGTGGTCCACGTGCCCAAGACCATTGACAACGACCTGGACCTTCCGCCGCACATTGACACCTTCGGCTACCAGACCGCGCGCCACGTCGGGGTCGAGATCGTCAAGAACCTGATGGTGGACGCGAACACCACGTCGCGCTGGTATTACGCGGTCGCCATGGGGCGCAAGGCCGGACACCTGGCCCTCGGGATCGGCAAGGCCGCGGGCGCGACCCTGACCCTCATCCCGGAGGAGTTCCCCGACCCCCACGTCCCGTTGCGGGCGGTGGTGGACACCCTGATGGGTGCCTACTTCAAGCGCCTGGCCATGGGGCGCCACGACGGGGTGGCGGTGATCGCCGAGGGCCTCGCGCTCAAGCTCGACCCTCGCGACCTGGCGGGCATCGAGGGCATCGAGGTGGACGACCACGGGAACCCCCGCCTCGCGGAGATCAACCTGGCCGAGATCCTGAAGCGCGAGGTGCAGCGGACCCTGAAGCGGGAATTCGGGGTCAAGGTCACCATCGTCCACAAGGACATCGGGTACGAGTTGCGCTGCGCGGACCCCATCCCCTTCGACATGGAGTACGCGCGCGATCTGGGTTACTGCGCCGCGAAGTACCTGCTCCAGGGCGGCCAGGGGGTGATGGTCTCCATCCAGGGCGGCCACTTCGTCCCGATCCCCTTCGAGCGCCTCCTGGACCCGGCCACGGGCCGGACGCGCGTGCGGCTGGTGGACGTCGCCTCCACGCGCTACGCCATCGCGCGGCGGTACATGATCCGGCTGCGGCGGGACGACTTCGAGCCGGGCTCGGACCTGCCGGACATCGCGCGCGCCGCGGGGATGACCGTGGAGCGCTTCCGCGACCGCTTCGAGTACCTCGTCCAGTGGGAACTCCCGCCCCTGGTGCTCCGCGGTCCCGACTCATGAGCATCAGCCGCCGGAAGGGGCCTCGATGTCCTGGACCGCGGCGTTGGGCCCTCGGGTCGCTGCAAGGCGGCCCGCCCGATCGTTCCTAGCGCCTTCTTCATCTCGCGGTGCGGGCCAATCCGCGGGAATCCCAGGTTGTGCGCGAGCACCGTGCTGCCCATGGTTGGACCCGTTCGAAGCCGCGATGATGATACCCATCGCCGCGTGTTCTTGGCGAGGACGTGACGCGTTTGCTACAGTCATGAAGGGACGGAAACGGGTGATCACGGTGGCCCGATTCCCAGGGGTCGTGCTCCCGTTCGCGGTGGTCGCGGGGTGCGCAGGTTCGATCCCGGAACCACCGCCTCGGCCGCAGGCCGAACCGGACATCGCGGGGCGTCCCGCGGACGCGGGACTCGCGGGATCGCCTCGTCGTGGGCTGGAAAAGCGGCTTCAGGGTCTGCCCCTTCCCCCTGTCCCGCGCGAGCATCCGAAGGTCGGACGCCTGACGGGCAAGGGTTCCCTCGCGATCGGGACGACTCGGGACGGTTTCGTCGTTGACTGCCGTCCCCTCCCCCTGGAGGGTCCGCACCACCGGGTCCTCGCGGAGCAGGCCGGGCGCGGGACGAACTGCGGGACCGACGAGATCGTCACGGCCCTCCTGCGCGCCGCCGAGGCGGTGGCGAAGCGGTACCCCGGCGCCGTCCTGCCCGTGGGGAACCTGTCTCGCACCGGGGGCGGGGACATCCCGTGGAGCATCTCGCACAACGCGGGGCGTGACGCGGACATCGGATTCTATCTGGTCGATCCGGACGGCCGCCAGGTCGTGCCGGAGGACCTCGTCCGACTGGACGGCGCCGGGCGCGCCGAGGTCACGCGGCCCGACGGGCAAGCCGTCCCCGTGCGCCTCGACGTGCCCCGGACCTGGTGGTTCGTGCGGTCGTTGCTGACGGACCCGGCCATCGAGGTCCAGTGGCTGTTCGTGGCCCGCCACATCCGAGAAATGCTTCTCGACCACGCGAAGCGCCGGGGCGAACCGATCGCCCTGGTCGCGAAGGCGGCCGAGGCCATGGCCCAGCCCCGGCGGGCGCTGCCGCACGACGACCATCTGCACGTGCGGATCTACTGCGCCCCGGACGACCTCTACGAGGGATGCCGGGACGCCGGGAGCGACCGGTCATGGCACGTCGCCCGGCCAGACCGCGTCGAGGCCCGGGTGCGGGAATTGCAGGGTCTGTTGCGTTCCCGCTCCGACGAGACGCGGGCCGCGGCCATCATCGTCCTGGGGCGTCTGGGTCGGCGCGAGTTCCTGCCCGTGTTCGCGCGCGCCCTGTCCGACCGGGACCCTGGCGTCCGGCTCGCGGCGGCCACGGCCCTGCGCGAGGCGGGGGTGGCCGGGGTTGAGGACGCGGTCGTGAGGGCCCTCACGCGCGGGTCGGACCCGGCCCTGGTTCCCGTCCTGCTCGACGCGGTGAACCGCACGCTTCACGGAGGGCGCCGCCTGGAAACCCTGGCCCGGCTGCTGGACGCGAAGCGTGAATATCGTTTGAATTTCGATGTATTCGAACTGACGCGGACGGTCGCAGATGCCGCCCTGGAGGAACTCGAGGCGAGTCCGCCGCATCTGGCGGTGCCCGTGCTGGTGGCAGCGATGCGGAAGGCAGGCACGGACCGGGAGGCGATACGGCAAGCCCTGACGCGCCTGACCGCCTTCGACCCCGGGCCGTCGGGGGACCCTGTCGCCGCGTGGGAGGCCTGGTGGAAGGCGCATCGAAGGCAGGCCCCGGAGCAATGGTACACGTTAGCCTTCCGGGATGCGGGGGTCCTTTCCTCCGGCGGGGCCCTCAGTCCGGGCGACCTGGAGGCCCTGGCCCGGGTCGTCCGAGGCGAGGCGGACGCGGGCCGGCCCGTGGAAGCCTTGCGTCGCGCCGCCTGGAGGCTCTTGATGAGGTGGGCCGCCCGCCTGGACCCGGGATGGAAGCGACCGTGGCCGGCGGACTCGGTCGAGCCGTGGGGGGTTCTGGCCCGGGCCGTGGCGTCGGTCGAGTCCGCAACCGTGTCGGTGACCACCTCGGAGCCGCGCGCGAACCTGGAACGCGGTGCTCTTGCGCCGTAGCCACGGCCGAGTCCGTGACCACCATGCCGTTCCCGCCGGACTCCCGATTGCGGGTCCTAGGCGTTCGATCCTCCGTCCCGGACCCCGGTTCCTTGGGAAAGGCCTCTGAACGCGCCCGGCGGCAAGAGACCGGTTGACACCCGAGTCTCGCGTTTGATAAACTCCACGCGCCTTGTCGAGCGCCCAGGAATTTCGAATGGATACCCGGCTCCGCGCGTCGCTGACGGTCATCTTGCCTCTGGTCGCGTCGGCGTGCGCGGGTGCTCCCGAGGTCAAGGGCGACCGGGTCACCACGCTGGCCCAGGCCCGCGAGGACTACCTCGTCGGGCTCACGGCCCTGAAGGAGGCCGACTACCCGACGGCACGCGAGCGCTTGCAGAAGGTGGCCCGCGGTCCGTCCTACATTGCCTATACCTTTCTGGCGCGCCTGAGGCTGGCCGATGCCCTGATGCTCGAGGAAAAGTACGAGGAAGCCGCCGAGGCGTATCGTTCGTTCACGCAGACCGCCCTCGGGGACCCGAACCTTCATTACGCCTACTACCGGCTCGCCGAGGCCACCGTCCGCTCGATGCCCGCGGACTTCTTCCTCCTGCCTCCGGCGGACCGCAAGGACCAGAAGCCCGTACGCGCCGCGATCAAGGCCCTGGACGAGTTCCTGACTCGTTTTCCAGACAGTCCCCACGTTCTCGAGGCCCGGCAGATGCTGGACCGCATGGTCCGGATCGCCGGGTCGTTCGAGATGGAAGTCGCCCACTTTTACCGGACGCGGGACCGGCCCCTCGGGGCGGTCCACCGGCTTAAGCGACTGTTGCGGGACGTCCCGGCGGCGGGCCAGCTCGAAGACGTTTGCGCCGCCCTCATCGAGGCCCTGGCGGAGGCTGGCGATTCGCAGGCACTCGAATCCGAGTGCGCCCGGTACCGAAAACGGTTTCCGGCCGGACGACGGAAGGTCCTCGCCCTGTGCGCGGCCGTCGGGGGCGGGGAGGCGTCGAATCCGGTGAACGACTTTTCGGACTCCAGGAGGTGAGTCATGTTCGGTAACTTCAGGGTCGGGGACCGGGCCGTGTATCCGGCCCACGGGGTGGCCGAGATCCTCGGGATCGAAAGTCGGGAGGTTTCAGGGAACCAGGAAACCTTCTTCCTGCTCCGGTTGCTGGACACGGACCGGCGCATCCTGGTTCCGCTCCGGCAGGTGCCCAGGGTGGGGTTGCGCCAGGTCATCCCGAGCGAGGAGGTCCCCGCGGTGTATGGGGTGCTGCGGTCGAAGCCGCCCCACATGGCGCGCCAGAACTGGAATCGTCGCTACCGAGGGTACATCGAGAAACTGAAGACCGGGTCCGTCTATGACGTGGCCGAGGTGATGAGGGACCTCTATCTCCTCCGCTACGAGAAGCCCCTCTCGTTCGGCGAGCGCAAGCTGCTCGACACCGCGAAGGAACTGCTGGTCAAGGAACTCGCCGTGGCCACCTCGGACTCGACTGCGGAGGTCGAGAAGGAGATTGAAGCCATCTTCCCGCCGCCCCCGGACGAGACGGCCTCCTCGACCACCGGCTGACCCTCGGGCCGGACTGGGATTCCCATTGAACGAAATCCACGAGGGATGCGGAGTCTTCGGTGTCTTCGGACACCCGGACGCGGCGAAGATCGCGTACCTGGGTCTGCACGCCCTCCAGCACCGGGGCCAGGAGAGCGCGGGGATCGTGACCGCGGACGGGGAGCGCCTGCACATCCA
>JBBIPO010000020.1:0-21842 GCA_037442805.1 Deltaproteobacteria bacterium | reverse complement strand
CCGCAGCCCCTGGCGCGGTGCGTCTTCGAGCACATCTACTTCGCGCGCCCCGACAGCATCGTGTTCGGCCAGCAGGCCTACGCGGTCCGCAAGGAACTCGGCCGACAGCTGGCCCGCGAACAACCGGTCCCCGACGCCGACGTGGTCATCCCGGTCCCGGACTCGGGGGTGGCCGCGGCCATCGGGTATGCGGAGGTCCTGGACGTCCCCTTCGACATGGGGCTCATCCGGAGCCACTACGTCGGGCGGACCTTCATCGAGCCCGAGCAGCGCATCCGGCATTTCGGGGTGAAACTAAAACTGAATCCCGTCTCGAACCTGTTCCGCAACCGGGTGGTCGTGATCGTGGACGACTCGATTGTCCGCGGGACCACCTCGCGGAAGATCGTTGAAATGGTGCGCGCCCAGGGCCCCCGGGCCGTGCACCTGCGCATCTCGTCCCCCCCGACGCGCTGGCCGTGCTTCTACGGGATTGACACCCCGTCCCGGGAGGAACTCATCGCCTCGCGCCTGTCCACGATGCAGGAAATCGCGGAGGTGGTCACCGCCGATTCGGTCGCGTACCTGTCCGTGTCCGGGATGCACCGCGCCGTGTCGGGACAGACATCGGGGGGATACTGCGACGCCTGCTTCACCGGGGACTATCCGATCCCCGTCGAACCGGGGTATCGTCCCCACCAGGACGACCCGAACCGTTGATCATGCGGATGGTCTTTCGAGTGGCGCCCGCGGTTGCCTGCGCGGTGGCGTTGATGCCCGGCGCGGTCCTGGGCGGTGCTCCCGCGGAGAACCCGTGCGCGCGCTTCTCCGGGCCCTCGGGCCAGGCCGGCGAACTGGCCGCCTCGCTGGACGCCGCCGCGTCCTTCATCGCGTCGGAGCCTCGACCGTTCGAGCGATGCCCGGGCCTCGTCGCGGTCTTGCGGGCGCTCGCGGGCGGATTGACGGAGGTCGGGGAGTTCGGGCGCGCTGGCGCGGCCTGCGACCTCCTGGCCCTGGGCACGCCGCTCAAGGGGGAGGACCTGATCCGGTGCGCGCGCCCGGCCCTGCGACTCGGGCGCATCGAGGTCGCGCGCCGAATGCTCGCCGCGCTCGTGGCCGGGGCCGGGTCCGACCCGGCGGCGCGCCAGAACGCGGCGCTCCAGGCCGCCGACGCCCTGGAAGAGGTCGCGCGGTTCCGCGAAGCAGCCGAGTTCCTGGACCTCGGGTCCGGACCGGATGTGCCGCCTCCTGTCGTCCTGCGCAAGGTCCACGATTTCCTGCGTGCGGGCGACGCCCGAGCGGCCCGCCAGGCGTTCGAGCGGGCCGTCGCCGAGCGCGCCGCAGACCGGGGATTTCTGCGCAAGGCGTGCCTCTTGTTCATCCGGTACGGCGAGACCGGTGCGGCTTCCCACACCGCGGCCCTGCTCGCGACGGTCCCCGAGTTCGGCGAGGCCGAGGCCGACACGGTCATCCTGGCGGCGGAGGTCGCGTCGGACCCGGTCCTGGCCGAGCGTGCGGCCCGCAGGCTCCTGGCCGGGGAAACAGGGACCGGTCACCCCGGGGCGCCCGGTGGATATCCGAAGGCCCTGCGCGCCGCCGCCGTCCTGCTGGAACGCCACGGATTCGAGCCGGTGGCGGTTCGCCTGCTGGAAGAGGGCCTGCGGGCCGGGACCCTGGTCGCGGGGGACGACCTTGTCCTGCTGGGGCGTCTTCTGGCGCGGCAGGGGCGGACGGAGGAGGCGCATCGGGTCCTGTCGCGCGCGGTCGAGACGCGGAACAGGGATGAAAACGGCGGGAAGACGGGTCCGGATTTCTGGGAGCGGGTCCTGGCCGTGTGGCTGGACGCAGGTCTGTCCGAGGAGGCGGTCGCATTCCTGCGCCGGCACGAGGCGGAGGCGGACCCGGCGTGGGTCCTGGCGTGCGGTCGAGCCCTGCACGAGGCCGGTCGCGACGACGACGAGTCCTCCCTTTACGGGCAGGCCGCGAGGCGCTTTTCGGGGTCCGGGACGTTCGAGTTTTGGCGGCAAGTGGTCCAGCGGTACCGCGACCGCCCGGACCTCGCGCGGGCGCAGGACGCGGCCATGGCCGCGCTGCGCGCGGCGACGACGGACGTCGAGCGGGCCCACGCGCACCTGGACCTTGCGGAGGTCCTACTGGAGGCCCCTTCTGGAACACGCAAGCGAGGTGCGACCCGGTCGGAGAGGGATGTGACGTCCGGGGCCGAGGCGGAGGTGCTCGCCGCGATGGAGGCCGCGGGCCGGGACGCCGGGGTCGCGCGGCGGCTGGAGCGGCTCCTGCATCGCCTGGAGCGAACGAGCGGCACATCCCTCGCCCTCTTGGAGGCCGCGGTCGAGCGGGACCCCACCCAGGCGGACCTGTGGCGTCGGCTTGCGACGGCGCGTCTGCAAGCGCGGCGGTTCCGCGAGGCGCTTCAGGCCATCCGGCGATGGGTCGAGGCGTCCCGGAATGACGCAACCGGCGGGGAAGGTCCGAAAGAAACGGCGGGGCTGGACGCGCTCGCCGAGGCCGTCTCGGCCCTTCTGGACGCGGACCGGACGCCGGAGGCGATCGCGCTGGTCCTGTCGTTCGAGAAACGGTGGGGCATGGAAAACGGTCGGTCGGCCTCCGGGTGGCGCGCCGCGCCCCTCCCGCTGCCTGCGGAAGTGTCGTTGCGACTCGGGACGGCCTGCGCGTCCGCCGGAGACCGCGCATGCGCGGCGCGATACCTCGGGCGGTTTCTCGACGCCCCGGTCCAACCGGACGCGGACTACCTGGAGTGCGCCCGGACCCTGGCGCGGCTCCGGCTGTGGACCCTGGCGGACCGGGCGATCGCGGTCGCCTTCAAGGCGGTCCCACCGGATCGGGCCTGGGAGGTCGAAATCTGCGCGGGCGAGGTGGCCCTTGCGCGCGGGCGAGACGATGCGGCGGAGGCCCATTTCCAGAAGGCGCTCGAGTCGGCCCCGCTGAAGCGGACCCTGATCGAGAGGGCCGCGCAGGCATACCAGGACGCGGGTCGCCTCCGCCTCGCGGCGTCGTGGTGGGACCGCGCGGTCCGCGACCTCGAGGGGTCGGCCCGTCTTCGCGCCTTTGGCCGGCTGGTCGAGGTGCTGGCGCGACTTCAGGACCTGGGGGCGATCCGGGACGCTGTCGCCCGCGTTTTTCCTGACTCGCCTTCGGGGCCCGCGGCGTGGACCCTCATGGAATCGCTGGCGGAAGCCGGTCTCCTGGAGGAGGCTGTCGCGGTGGGTCGGGCCGTGTCGGGTCTCGGAGGGGTGTCGGGCGCGGTCGTGCTGCCCGGGTCCTCCGGACTCCCGCGCCCCCTCCCGCGCACGGAGGGACTTCAACCCGAGACGGCCTGGCCGTGGCTCGCCCGCCTGTTCGTGCGGGCCGGCCATCTGGACGAGGGCCTGGAGGTCGTGCGGCGCGTCTGTCTGCAGCCCGGCGGGAATCCGGAACGCGACGACTCCCTGTGCGTAGAGATGACGCGGGTCCTGTCGGGCGCGTCCCGCCCGCGGGAGGCGCTCGAAACGCTCGGGTCGCGTTGTCGCCTGGTCAAGTGCAGTCCGGCGATTCTCGTCGAGGTGGCGGACCTGCGGTGGAGGACCGGCGACATCCAGGGCGCGGTGGCGGCGGCGCGCAAGGCCGCCGCGCGATGCGAGACGCCAAGGGTCGTCCTGGAGCGTCTGGGACCGCTCTTCCGCGACGCGCGGGCCTGGCCGCAGTATGTCGAGGTGCTGGAGGTCCTGCGAGCCCGCCCGGAGTTCGCCAACGACCCGGACGTGACCCTCGCGCTGGGCGAGGCCCTGCTCTGGGCGGGACGGACCGAGGAGGCCCTCTCGCTGCTGCGGGCGCACCCGGGGATCGGTCAAGGCCGCGCGCTGGAGGTCTATCGGCTGCTCGCGGCCTTTGGGCTGTGGGATGAGGCATCGCAGGTCCTCCGGCTGGAATCCCCGGCGCTCGCCGTGGAGGACATGGACGCCGCGCAGTTTCGGAGTATTGTGGTGGACCTGGCGAACGCAGGACGCGAGGACGTCGTCGAGCAGGTCCTCGAGGATCTCCGCCGCTCCAACCCGACGCGCCTCGCCGAGGAACGGTTGGGTCAGGTCCTCGCGGACCTCGGGCGCGACGAGGAGTCCCTCGCGGCCTTCGAGCGCGTTGGAGCGGACCAGGTCTCGCCCGAGGGGCTCGGGACTTGGGTTCGGGTCCTGTGGCGAACCGGCCGTCGAGAGGGGGCCTTCGAGGTGGCTCGCGCCGCCCTGGACCGCGCCAGGGACCGCTTCGGGGACGCGGAGGAGAAAGGCCCGGGCGACGAGTGCCGCTCGCTGGTCGCGTTCTTCCTGGACGAGGAGGACGTCGCCCGGGCGTGGATGCTTTACTCGAAGTGCGGGGAGACCGGTGTTAACAAGGGCAACCGGGACCTGGGCGTCCGCCTGGCCGTCGCGATGGTCCGGACCGGCGAGGAACGGTTTCTAGAGCCGGCGCGGGACCTCTTCCTGCAATGGTTGGTCGAGTCGGAAGCCCTGCGGAGGGACGCGACGGAGTTCATCCGCATCGAGGTCGCTCGCCGGCGGGCAGATGCCCTGATCGAGGCCCTCGGGCAGTGGGGGTCGTCGCGGGTCCTGCTCGAGGCCCGGGCGCTGGCCGCGTGTCTGGCGAAGCGCGAGGAGGACCTCCGCGACGCCATCGAGATGCTGACGGGTCCCCTGGACGAACCAGACCCGAGCAGCCTCCGGGCCGCGGCGTCGTCGCTCCTTCGATGTGGGCGGTTTTCCGAGGCGCATCGGCTGGCCATCCGGGGGCTCGCGGCTGCGGGACCGGGCGATCCCGTCGCGGGCCTCGCCCGCGTCGCCGTGCGATCGGGACTGGCCGCGGGGGTCACGGGCGCGCCTCGGAGGGTCGAGGACCTGGTGCGCGCGCGGGTGGAGGACCGCGCGATGGCGTGGCGGTTGGTCGCCCAGGTCCGCGAGCATGGTGGAGACTGGGAGGGCCATGCCGAGGCACGCTGGCGCGAGGCGGAACTGGGATCTTCATCCTTGCAGGCGCGGATGGCCGCCTTTCGCGCGGCGCTCCAGGCAGGGGACGAGACCCTGGCCGCCCGCGCCGCGAACCTGGTCCTCGAGGCCTCGGCGACCCGGGTCGAGGCGGTTCTGGCACTCGCGAGAGAGGCGCGGGACCGTCTGCGGGAGGGCGTGGTGTTGCCGTGGCTGGCCCGGGAGCAGGAGGTCTGGCCGGGAGACCACGCGCTCGCCAGGGCCGCGCTCCTGGCCCGGCTCGAGAACGGGGAATCGAGAGAGAGCCTCGTGGGGTCAGCCATCACGTACGCGCGAACGATGGTGGATGCGCGGGCCGCCTGGGCCGAGGTGGTGGGCGTCGCCGCCGAGGCCCTGCGGTTGGACCTCGTCGAGGAAGGGCTCCGGCATCTCGACGCAGGCGCCCCGGTTCCGGACGACGCAGAGGCGGAAGCCCTGATGAAGGCGGGCCTGGCCTTCGTGAGGGCCGGGGAGGAAGGGCGGGGGAGGCGGCTCCTGGCGGAATCGGTGTCGAGGGCGCGCGACCGGGCCAAGGCCCTGTCGAGGCTCGCGTGGCTCTTGGTGACGGACCCGGTCGTGCCCGAAGACCTGTTGAGGTCCGCGCTGGAGCACAGGGCGCGTGAGGTCGCGGGCGGACCGCTGCCCCCGTCGGCTCGCGCGGCCCGATGTCTGGCCGGGGGATCGGACCCCGCGAACTGCGTGCGAACGCTGCCCTTCGATGAGCGCATCACGTGGTTGCAGGGAGCCTTCCGCGCGGCGCTCCTGTGGCGCAGGGACCGGGCGGCACGCGACCTGCTGGGCGCGTTGCTGGCGCAGGATGCCTCGCGCGACACGGCCGTGCGGGCGGCGGCCATCCTCGTGACCACGGCCTGGCCCGTCCCGTCCGAGCGGCGCGAGGCGGTCCGCGAACTCGCCCGGGTTGTGCGGGAGGGCCTGGGCCGGACCGGGACCCGGAGCCTGCCGGCGTATCCGTCGCTCGAGGCCATGTTGACCGACCTTTCCGGTGGACCGGGCGCCGGCCTTGGCGCGTACCTGAGCCGGCTGACCATCGCCCCGGCCGACGCCGAGGCGCGCAACAACCTGGCCTATTACCTGTCGGTCGGGGGTGTGGACCTCGAGCGCGCGTTGCGCGAGGCGCGGATCGCGGTGGCCCTGTCGAGTCGGGGGCATCCCTTTTCCCTCGAGACGGAGGCGTGGGCGGAGTATCTTCGAGGCAACGTAGGCCAGGCCGTGGCCCTTCAGGAACGCGCACGCCGTCTGTGGCGACGGGGGCAAGGGGGAGGACTTGCCGAGTCGTTCCTGCACCTGGGCCGCATGCTCGAGGCCGTGGGTCGCGTGGACGAGGCGAGAATGGCCTACCGGCGGGCCGCGGCGCTCGAGCCTCAGGAGGCCGCGGCCATCGAGGCGATGGGGAGATGGCGGGGACTTGCGGGGGGGGCGAGGGAGGACGTACACTGGCCGCGAAGTTCTCGCGCGGGAACGGGGAAGATGGAGGTGCCGTGAGCGTGCAAGCCCGGCGCAGACCGGTCGTCGTAGTCGTGGACGATGAAGAGGGCGACCGCGACGTCATGGAGGCGATCCTGTCGGACGACTACGTGGTGATCCCCTGCCCGACGGGCGAGGCGGCCCTGCGGACGCTTGAGGATTACCCGACAGCCATCGTCTTGTGCGACCAGCGAATGCCTGGACTGACCGGGGACGAGGTCGTCACGCGCATCCGCGTCCTGTACCCGGACACGGTTCGCATCCTGGTGACGGCCTACACGGACGCGGCGGTCGTCATCCGGGCGCTCAACGAGGGGCGGATCTTCGCGCACATCGAGAAGCCCTTCGACCCGGAAACCCTGCGGGCGGTGGTCGAACAGGCCCGAAGATTTCAGGTGATGGCCATCGAGAATCAGCGCCTGCTGGCCGAGATCCACAGGCTCAAGGGTCAGGTGGACGAGATCGTGCGGACCGGGAGCCTCGCGGGCGGGGACTCCGCTGGCCGGCGGCTCGAGATGAGCGATGACCTGACCGCGCTCTACAACCCGAAGTTCCTGCGGCTGAAGGTTCAGGAGGAGCAACAGCGCATCCTGCGGTACGGCAACTCCCTGAGCATCCTCCTCGTGGACGTGGACGACTTCCGCGAGGTCGCCCGGGCGCACGGTCCCGAGGTCGCGGACCGCGTTCTGCGACAGGTCGGTGGAGTCCTCAGACGATGGTCTCGCGCGGTGGACTTCGTCGCGCGGGTCGGGGAAGACGACCGGGGAGCGGAGGAGGGCGGGTCAGGGTCATCGCGCATCGGCCTCGCGGGCGGGCCACGGGACCGCTTCCTCGTCCTGTCCCCCAACACGCTGGAACCGGGGGCCCTCATCCTGGCGGAGCGGTTGCGGCGAGCCGTGATCGAGATGGTCATGGAGCCAGTGGCGGGGCGGACCCTCCAGGTCACGGTCAGCATCGGCGTCGCCACCTGCGAGGGAAAGGAGGGACCGCTCCTCGAGGAGGTCATCCGCCGGGCGGAGCAGGCCGTGCTCTGGGCCAAGAAACTCGGGAAGAACCGCGTCGTGACCTGGTCCGAGCTCAAGGAGATCCTGGTGTCGCGGCCGCAGTCCAGGTTCGTGAGCCGCCAGAATCCCGGGGAGGGGTCATGACCGCGCGCGTCATCACCGGGTTGATCCTGGCCGCGGTGGTCCTGTGGACCGTCAGCGATGGTCCGTTCGGGGTCCTGGCCGTCCTGCTCGGGGTCGCGATCGGGGGCGCCCTGTACGAGTTCCTGGCGCTGCCGGCGGACCTCCTGAAGCGCTCGGACCGGGTCCTCGCGATGGCGGCCGGGGCCGCGCTGCTCGCGACGGTCGCCTTCGGTCCCACGGACCCACTCGCGTGGACGAGCGCGCTGACCGGGGCCGTCGGGGTCGTGCTGCTGGCGGTGCTGGCCAGTCCGCACCCCATCGAACGCGCGGGTCCGAGGGCCGCGGTGCTCGTGGCCGGGATCGCGTACGTCGTCCTGCTTGGTTCCAGCGCCATCGCAGTCGCCCGCCCGGAACAAGGCCCGGAGGGGCGGTGGGTCCTGCTGGTGATCGCGGCGGTGACCTGGCTCGGGGACACAGCGGCCTTCTTCGGCGGAAAGGCCCTGGGGAGGCACCTGCTGTATCCCGCGGTGAGCCCGAAGAAGACGTGGGAGGGCGCGGTGTGCGGGCTCGCGGGGAGCGTGCTCGGGGCCCTCGCGGTGAAATGGATCTTCTGGGCCAGCGCCGATGCGTGGGAACTGGCGATTTTCGCCGCGATCGGCGGCGCCCTGGGACAGGCGGGGGACCTCATCGAATCCGTGTTCAAGCGCAGCGCCGGCGTCAAGGATTCCGGGGGCATCCTGCCCGGGCACGGGGGGCTGCTCGACCGGATTGATGCCTTCCTCTTCGTGGCCCCGTTCGGCTGGTTCTGGTTCTACGGGGCCAGGGTCCATTCGTAGCCCTGGCCCGCGTCGAGCACCGCGGTGACGCTCCATTGCAGCGGGCGCGTCAGGGAGCGGGCGGTCAGGCGGACGGTCCCTGGGTCCACGTCCCGGAAGGTCACGCGCTCCCCCGGTCCGATCACGCCGACTTCCCGGTCTCCCAACCGCAAGGCGAGCGGGTCCGCGTGACGGTTCATCACGGTCACGGACGCGGAAGGGGAGGGGAGGTCCAGGGCCACGCGCCCCGAGGGGGGAAGGTCCACCTCGTGCAGCGACGCCCGCAGCGTCGTGACCCCGCGGGCCTCGATGCGATGCCGCCCCGACGGCACCCGGACCTCGGACGATTCGGACGGGGCGAGCAGGGCGACCTCGTCCTCGTCCAGCAGCAGGCGGACCGATTCCTCGCGCAGGTTGCGCACCGAGAGCACGGACACGGAAGGAGTCGCCTCCCACGTCGCGGTCAGACCGGGTCGCACCGTCAGGTTCGCGTGCAGGACCTCGCCCGTGCGGAGCCCCAGGACCTCGATGACGTGGGGGCCAGGCACGAGCGCCGGGATCAGACGCTTCCCCTCGGGACCGGCCTCGCCCCGGTCGTGCCCGTCCACGCGGATGCGGAGCGGCTCCGGTCGCCGGTTGACCACCTGGACGGCCCCCTCGTCGAGGCTCGTCTCCGCGGTGCCGCCCGGCCGGACCATCCACACGGCCTGCCCCCGCGAGGGGACCTCGAGCCGCATCCTGGCCACCACGTTCCCCGACGGGTCGAGGGCTTGTAGCCGCGTGAGGCCCGGCGCCAGACCCTGGAACTCCGCGGCCCCTCTCGCGGCGCACGGCCCGAGCGGGCGTCCGTCCGCAAGGATGGTCACGGCCACGTCAAGGTCCGACACGACCGCCAGGACGCCCGCCGGGGGCAGGATCGGCACGGGCGTCACCTCGCCCGGCCTCGCGACCACGGTCGTCTCGAAGACGGGCCTGAAGAACTCGTCCCTGGCCGACACGGGCACCTCCCCCGGGGCGAGGCCCCCGATGGCGCGGGAGGCCCCGGGGTCGAGTCGCACGACCGTCGCGTCCCCGACCGTGACGACCACCGGCCGCGCGGTCCGATTGCGCAGGTCCAGGGCGCACGCGGGATGCCGGACCTCGAAGACCGGCGTGACGCCCTCTGACACGACGGCCGCCTCCTCGATGGCGAGGCCCGTCTTCACGCCCTCGGCGCGCAGGTGATGCCGCCCGTGGCGGATGCCCGCGTATTCGGCCTCGCCGCCCGGCCAGATCATCTCGCGGGGAGAGCCGTCCACGAAGACCCGGACCGGTTCCGACGTATGGTTCCTGACCTTCAGGGACCCGCGCGGGAGCGACGCCAGGGCCTGGCGCTGTTCGTCCACCTCGTCCATGCGCCACGACAGGGCACGTTCCGGCTCGAGGACGAGACTCGTACGCAGCCGGGTCCCCGTATCGAGCCCGACCGCCTCGACGCGACACTCCCCCAGGCGCAACCGGTCCACGCGGACCTCCCGCCCGGAGGGGACGATGGCCACCCGGTCCCCGTTCGCGAAGACCTCCATGTCCTCGCCGGTGGCGTTGATGAAGACCACCTGTCCCCCGGACGACACGAGGGGTTCCGGTCTCCCGTGAACGCACGCGCACACAACGAGCAACCACCCCACGGACAGTCGGCGCGCGCTCGTCCTCATCCCGGCGCCTCCTGCTCGCGTTCCCAGGCCCTTACGACCTCCGAGGCCCGAAACATCGCCTGCGCCGGGACGCCCGCCTCGGCGAGAGCCCGCGAGCCGCCTTCCTCGCGGTCCACAAGCACCAGGGCGTAGGCCGGGTCGAACCCGGCCTCCCTCGCGGCCTCGGCGGCCTGGAGGAGCGAGCCCCCCGTCGTCAAGACGTCCTCGACCAGGAGCACCCTCGCCCCGACCGGGACGCCCATCGCCCCCTCGATGCGCGAGCGGGTCCCGTGTTCTTTCGGGGCCTTGCGGACCAGGAATCCCGGGAGGCGTTCGCCGTGATCCAGCGCGGTCAGGATGAAGGACACGACGAGCGGGTCCGCGCCCAGCGTCGGCCCGCCCACGGCCGCCACGCGTTCGCCCAGGGCCGCGTACATCGAGTAGAGGACCCGGCCGCACAGACGCGCCCCCTCGGGGTCCAGGGTGACGCGGCGGCAATCGAGGTAGTAGTCGCTCGACCTCCCGGACGACAGGGTCACGGGCCTTCGCTCGTAGCACCGCCGGGCGATCAGCCGGAGCAGTTCCCGGCGGTCGTCTCCGGACGCTCGAGGGCGGGCAAGGGGCGCTGAGGGTCCTCGACGAGTCAAGGCGGTCTCATTCTTCGAAAAATTCTGGTTCGCGACGTTTTTCGATGAACTCGTTGATGGCCCGGACGGCTTCGCTCGGCAGGATATCGAGGAACTGGACCCCCATCCCCGGCACTGAATCGGGGGAGTGCGAACTATAGGGTCGTACCCATCGGACCACGGCCCGCGCCCTGACCGGGATCGGGATCGTCGGAACCGTGAAACTCACGTTCAGTTCGCGCCCGATCGGGAGGGGGTCGTGCGTGTGGATGAACAATCCCCCCGAACTGATGTTCCGGATGAACCCGGTGAAGAAGTTGTCCTCCGAGGCGACGTCCACCTCGACTTCGTAGTCCACGCGCGGGGCCTTGCGTTGCTCGATTGCGTTGCGGTCAGCCATGATTCGCTCCTACCTTCACTGCCCACCGATCCGGGAGGCCTCAGGTCCGCGCCCCCCGCTGGAACCGGAAGACGTGGTGGCCCAGCAGGATCTGGTCCCCGTCATGAATCGCGACCCGGCCGCGGGCCCTCAGGTAACAGCCGTTCGTGCTCCCCAGGTCCTTCAACGTGCACGTCTCCCCGCTGCGGACGAACGCGGCATGCCGCGACGACACAAACGGGTCGTCCGCCATCACGATGTCCCCGGCAGTGCGGCCGAGGGTGACCTCCGGCTTCGCGAGCAGGTGCGCCTCGAGCACCACGTCCTCCGGGCCGAGGCGCAGAAGCCTCCCGTAATGCCCTGGAAGGACACCAAGCGACCCGAGCCACGCCGACCCGTCCGGGGCCGGTTGGGGACGCGGGCGCTTCAGTTCCAGGGCGAACAGGGCGTGTCCGATGCGGACCTGGTCCCCGTCCGCGAGGACGCGCTCGCCCCGAATGCGAACGAACGTCCCGTGCCGGGTCCCGAGGTCCTTCAGAAAGGCGACGTCCTCGCCGATCTCGACGGTCGCGTGCTGGTCGGCCACCCTGGGGTCGTCCGCGACCGTGACCTCCGGTCCCTTGGCGCCGATGGTGTTCACGCCCTGGACCAGGGGGTACTCGGTCCCCAACCCGCCGTCGGCCCTCACGGCGACCAGCGTCCACCCCGTTCCCTTCCCGGCAGGGGCCGCCCGAGGCTTGAAACTCGACAGCGACTGTTCCAACGGCTTGCCGCAACTGAGGCAGTACGTGAAGATGGGTTCGTTCTCCTCGCCGCAATGCACGCACTTGATCATCGCGGGGCCTCCCACGGGACGGTCCGCGCGACCCGACCGTCCAGAAAAAAACCTTGCGAAGGATACCACCCGAAACTACAATGGTAAAGCGCCCGCACGGGAGATGATCTTGACACACTGTCCGATCTGCAACAAGGACGCCCCGGAGGGCAGCCGTTTCTGTCCCTTCTGCGGCGCGAAACTGCTGACCCAGGCGATCCGCAGGACGGACCCGCTGCTGGGCAAGGTCCTGGCCGGCAAGTACAAGGTCCTCGAGCGAATCGGGAGTGGGGCCATGGGTTCGATCTACCGGGCGGAGCACACCGCCCTGTCGAAACCCGTGGTCGTCAAGGTGCTCCACAGGCACCTCGTCGCGGACGAGAGCCACATCAAACGCTTCCACCGGGAGGCCAGGGCGGCCTCCCGCCTCAACCAGCCCAACTGCATCAGCGTCCTCGACTTCGGCCAGACCGAGGATGGATGGCTTTACATCTGTATGGAGTACGTGTCGGGCCAGGACCTGTGCCGCATCCTCTTCGAAGAAAAGCGCCTGGACCCGGAGCGGACGGTGCGCATCGTGAGCCAGGTCCTCGACGCCCTGGACGAGGCCCACAACCAGGGGGTCATCCACCGCGACCTCAAGCCCGAAAACATCATGGTCGAGCGCCTGCGGATGAACCCGGACTTCGTGAAGGTCCTCGACTTCGGCATCGCCAAGATCCGCGACACGGACGGTCGTGGGGATTCGTCCGACTTCAAGACCGCGACCGGCATGGTCTTCGGCACGCCCGAATACATGTCCCCGGAGCAGATCCGGGGGGAGGAACTGGACGGCCGGTCCGACCTCTACTCCCTGGGGATCGTCTTGTACCAGATGCTGTCGGGCGATCTGCCATTCACGGGCGAGTCGGTGCTCGAGATCGCCACGAAACACCTGATGGAACCTCCCGTCCCGCTTCAGGAAAAGCGACCGGACCTCCCGCCGGCGCTGTGCGCCGTGGTCCATCGGCTCCTGGACAAGAAACGGGAAAACAGATACGCGACCGCCGCGGAGGCCAAGGCGGCACTCGTGGCGTCCCTGGCCCGGACGGGCGCGGCCCAGAAGACCGCCACCGGCTCGCCGGCGGGACCCGCGGGGGACCTGCTGACCCGGACCACGGATCGTGTGAGGCCAGAGCCCGGCAGACCTCCGGGCGCCGGGGGGGCCGGGAGTCCCGTGACTGCGGAGCCGGTGTCGTGGGGCGAGGCCGTGAGGGAGGCGGCGCCAGCCACCAGGACAAATCCCGGTGGGTCCAGGACGATGCGGAATCTCGCGATCGTGGTCCTGGTCCTCCTATCGGTGGCCGCGGTGACCTTCCTGGGCGTGGCCCTGTTCCAGTCATGAGCGACTCCGACCATCGCTCGGACCCCCTGGCCCTGGGTCGGTCCGCCGTCCCCGCCTGCGACCGGTCTGCCCCGCCCGCCCATCCCGGGCCGCTGGTCGAGGTCGAGGCGAAGTACTCCATCCAGGGGGAAACGGCGTTCCGGCGCATCCTCGCCTGCGCGGGGACGCCAACATCGGTCCGCGCGCAACTGAACTGCTACCTCGACGGGCCGCGGGGGGACCTGCACCGCATGGGCTGGATGGCCCGCATCCGCCTGACGGATCACGAGGCCGTGCTGACCCTGAAGAAGGCCATGCCGGGGACCCAGCGAGCCGGGGACGGCGTATTCCGGGCGGTCGAGATCGAGCGACCGATTCCCAGGACCCTTGCCAGGGCCTGGGTCGAGAAGGCGGGTCGCCCCTCGGGAAGCCGCAGGAGGCGCGAGCAGGACCTCCTGGACCCCGGACCAGACGCCCCCCGGGAGGTCCGCGAGTTCCTCGCGTCGGGGGAGGTCACGGTCGTCACGTGGTCGTTCACCCTCCGGTGGACGTTTCGGGCGGCGGGGCGACCGGACCTGCTGGCCGACGAGACCTGGTTTCCGGACGGCTCCCGCGATTACGAGATCGAGGTCGAATCCGAGGATGTCGAGGCGGCGACCGCGCGGGCGCTCGACGTCGCCGGGGCGGCGGGCGTCGTGCTGACCCCTCAGACCCTGACCAAGCACGCGAGGGCGATGCGGCGCAGGCGCGCGCCGGCTCGCCGGCGCGGAGCGGCGCGCCACCGCGCAAGACGGTTTCCATGAAGGTTCCAACCCGCACAGGGGCCGGTCCGTCCTTGTGGACCGGCGTGGTCGTGTTTGCAGGCTACCTCGCGTTTCTCCCCCCGACTCCGTACTGGCTCGATGCCCCGGAGTTCGTCGCGGCCGGATGGAACCTGGGCCAGGCCCATCCACCCGGCCACCCGGCCATGCTCGTGCTCCTGAAGGCCTTCCTGCTGCTCCCGATCGGGGAGGCGGCCTTCCGGGCCAATCTGTTCTCGGCCGTGTTCGGTGCCGCGGCCGCGGGGTTCGCGTGCGAGGTCGTCCGCCGCGTGGCGACGGACGGGACACCGGCTCGCGTGGCCGACGCGGCGGGCCTGGCCGTCGGCCTGGGCGCCGGGTGGAGCCTGTCGTTCGTGGTGCAGGCGCTGTCGGTGGAGGTCTATACGCTGAACGCGGCGCTGGTCCTGGCCGCGCTCGCGATGGTCGCGGTGGGGAACCGGCCGCCGGGGAGGCCCTGGGGAGCGACGGACCGGCGGGTGCTGGGGCCGGTCGCCCTCATCGTGGCCCTGGGGCTCGGCAATCACCATTTTCTGGTCGTTCTGGCCTTCCCCGCGCTGGGAGTGGGCCTGGTGTTCCGGGAACGGCGTGTCACCCCGGCGCTCGTGGCCAGCGGGGCGATCCTGATCGCGGCCACTGCCTTGACGTACGGCTACCTGTGGGCGCGCGGGGTGGCCGCGGCTTGGCCCGCGTGGGCCGACACGTCCTCCCTGGAGGGGGTCTGTTGGGTCGCCTCGGCGAGGCTATTCTCGCAATCGCTCGGTGGCTTCGAGGACCCCGTCTCGGGCATCGCGGGCCACGTGGGCAAGGCGCTCGCGCTCCTGGCGACGGACTTCTCGCCCGTCGGTGGGATCCTGGCCGCGGGGGGACTGTACCTGTGCGTCCGCCACGGTCGCGCCCGGGCCGCGACGGTACTCGCGCTGCTGATCGCGGGGAGCCTCGCGTCCAAGGTTTCGATGGGGATCCTGGACCCGCGCAACCCCGACGACCACGGGTACTTCCTCGGGGCCGTGGCGGGCGTCGCGATCCTGCAAGGGCTGTTCGGCGCGGGCCTGATCGGTCTCGCCGGCGGGCTTCCGCTCCCGCGACCGGGCCAGTGGGCAGTCAGGACGGTCGGGGCGGCGGTCCTGGCCTCGACCGCGCTGGTCTCGCCGGCGATGTCTTTGTCGCTGGCGAGGGAACGGGCCGCGCTGCGCGACCCCGTCGAGGTCTCGCGCCTGGTCTGGAACGAGCAGCCACCGCGCTCCGTGCTGTTCCTGTCGCACTATCCCGTGTTCTTCCAGGCCATGTATGGCCAGGTGGTCGAGGGAACGAGGCCGGATGTAACCCTGGTCCAGTCCTCGTGGTACCGCAAGGCGCGCGGGGGACGGTTCTACGCGGAGCGGCTGGGTCGGGTGGACCCGGACCTTCGGGGGCTGGTCCGCGGTTTCCTGGCGGACGGAACCCTCGACGCGGAAGAAATCCGGCGCCTGGCCGCGCGAAGGCCCGTGCGTTTCGACGCGGAGGACGAGCCCGTCCTGCCGGAACTGCGTTTCCGGGGATGGACCCTGGAGGTCGTCGCGGGTCGGGCACGGGAGGGCCGGGCGGCCTCCTCGGTGCTGGGGCCGGTCGAGCATCACGTACGCCGGTTGCAGGGGACGATTCGCCGGGTCCGGGCGTCGGAAGAAGACCTCGACGTCGAGACGCGCCGGGTCCTGATCCGGCACCTGGCCGCGATGGCCAGGACCTTGACCGCGCTCGGCGACCGTGGGGCCGCGACGCGCCTGGTGGAGGCGGCGCTGGAACTCAACCCCCTGGACCGGCAGTTGCGGGCCATGGCCGCGGACCTCGCGGAGCCGCGCGAACGGCCCTGATGACCGACGCGAAGTTGTCGCAGACGCGACTGCCGGCCTAGACTCATTGCCGGGATGGACCGTGGTCGGAGGCCGACGGGCTTCCCCGGAATCGCCATGGAACGATGGATAGACGCGTTCCTGCATGACCTCCGCGTGCAGAGGGGGCTGTCTTCGCACACGGTCGCTGCGTACGCGCGCGCGGTGGGACGTCTGGCCGCGTTCCTCGAGAAACGTCACCCCGGGACCGTGTCGGACCCGGCCCATTCGTCCACGTTCCCCACCGTCTCCCGCGAGGACGTGGAGGCATTCATCCGCCATCTGGCGGACGCCGCGGGGCTTTCCGCCAGGAGCCTGGCGGCGACGGTCGTGGCCCTGCGCCAGTTTTTCCGTCACGCGACCAGCACGGGAGTCCTCGCGCGGGATCCCATGGAGGACATCGAGATCCCGCGCTTCCGCCGCCGCCTCCCCGTGGTCCTGTCCGAATCCGAGGTCGAGGCCCTGGTCGAGACCCCGCCGGACGACTCTCCGATGGGCCTGCGCGACCGCGCCATCCTGGAGCTCCTGTACGGGTCCGGCCTTCGCATCTCGGAAACGCTCGCCCTCGAGGTGCACCACGTCAATCTGGTCTCGGGGTTCGTCCTCGTGCACGGCAAGGGAGACAAGGAGAGGGTCGTCCCAATCTCCGACCCGGCCCGCGACGCGATCCTTCTGTATTTGCGGGATGGACGCCCGGTCTTGCTTCGAGGCCGGCGAGGCCCTGGCCGTCGGGACCCCCTGTTCGTCACGGCGAGGGGCACGACCCTCACGCGACAGGGCTTCTACAAGAACCTGCGCAAGTACGGCATCCAGGCCCACCTGGCCAGGCGCGTGTCCCCGCACAAGCTACGACACTCCTTCGCGACACACCTGGTCAACCGGGGTGCGGACCTGCGGGCGATCCAGGAGATGCTCGGGCACGCGGACATCTCGACCACAGAGGTCTATACCCACGTGAGCCGCCGCCACCTGCGTGAGGTCCACCGGAAGGCGCATCCGAGGGCGTAGGTTGACGGAACGAGGGCATCGGGGTACAAGGGAAATTCCGAGGCATCCTGGCAACGTGGGGGCGAGCCATGACGGAAGACCACCTGAAGCGCGAGGGCGAGCCCGAGGGAGACATCGATCGCTTGAGGCACGCCTTGATGAACCCTCTGACTGTGGTGGTCGGGTATGCGCAGATGATCGCGAGCGACCCGAGGCTCGATGCGGAAACCCGCTCTCGCGCGGACCTGGTCCTCGCCCAGGCGAAGGAGTGCGTCCGGATCCTCGAATCCTGGAGGCGGCGCACCGGGCCACCGGGTCCGGGCCCCGGGCCCGCGAAGGGTCGAGGCGAATCGCGGGATCTTCGAAGCGGCCGGGTCCTGGTGGTGGACGACGAGGTCATCATCCGCACGCTCGCCCGGCAGGTCCTGGGCTCCATTCACGAAGTCGAGACCTGCGAGACCGCCAACGAGGCGCTGCGGCGCATCATGGTCGGGGAATACGACGTCATCATGATTGACCTCAATCTGAAGGGGACGAGCGAGGGCATCGGCCTGTACGAAACACTGAAGGTTCGACACCCCGAACTTGCGGACCGGGTCGTGTTCATGAGTGGGGGGGTGGTGGGGGAGGAGGAGGCCCGGCTCCTCGAGGAGTCGGGGCGTCCTTACATCCAGAAGCCCTTCAACATCGAGGAACTGCGCGCCCTGGTCCAGCGGGCGATCGGTCCGTAGCCGGTTCGACCGCGGGTGCCGGTGCCGCGGCGGGCTCCTGCATCAGCCCTTCCGCGACTTCAGGAAGAAGTCCACGATCTCGAGCGGCAGCGGGAAGACGACGGTCGTGTTCTTCTCGGTCCCGATCTCGGTCAGGGTCTGGAGGTAGCGCAACTGCACCGCCACGGGCTGCTCGGCGAGGATCCTCGAGGCCTCTTGCAGTTTCTGAGCCGCCTGGAACTCCCCGTCGGCGTGGATGATCTTGGCCCGCCGCTCCCGCTCGGCCTCGGCCTGCTTGGCCATGGCGCGCTGCATCTCCGTGGGCAGGTCCACCTGCTTCATCTCGACCAGCGACACCTTGATCCCCCAGGGGTCGGTGTGCTGGTCCAGTTGCTCCTGCAACCGCAGATTCAGTTTCTCGCGCTGGGACAGGAGTTCATCGAGGTCCACCTCGCCCAGGACCGACCGGAGCGTGGTCTGGGCCAGCTGGCTCGTGGCGTACAGGTAGTTCTCGACCTCGACCACGGCTTTCGTCGCGTCCATCACCCGGAAGTACGCGACCGCGTTGACCTTACAAGTCACATTGTCTTTCGTAATAATGTCTTGAGGTGGCACATCCATCGTGATCGTCCGGAGGTCCACCTTCACCATCTTGTCAATGGGCCAGAACACGAAGATCAGCCCCGGCCCCTTGGCCCCCGACAGGACACGTCCGAGGCGGAAGATGACCCCTCGCTGGTACTCCCGCAGGATGTGGATGACGTTGAACAGGTAGAGCACGACGACCGCGATGACCACGTGGTACCACTCGAACCCTTTCAAGAACTCCATCTGCCACCTCCTTGCCTCGGCCTGGTCCTATCCGTTCTCCTGGGCCGCGTCCGGCGGCGGGGAGCCCTCGGGTTCCACGCGCAGGACAAGCCCGTCCACCCCCACGCACCGCACCCTCGTCCCCTTCGGAAGGGGGCGCGAAGCCTCTGCCTTCCAGTACTCGCCACGGATGAGCACCTTGCCGGAGGGTTCCAGGGGGACGAGGACCGTTCCCTGGAGCCCGATCAGCCCCTCGAGCCCGGTCACGGTCCGCCTGCGCAGGGCCCGCACCGCGAGGCTCATCAGGAAGATCGAGATCACGCCCAGGGCCACCGCCGCGCCCACCGCGAGGAACGGGTCCACGGTCAACTCCTTGTCCGGAAAGTCCACCAGCATGATCGCCCCGAGCGCCAGGCACACGGCGCCCGCCACGCCCAGGAGCCCGAACCCTTGCACGAAGACCTCCGCGACGAACAGCCCCAGGCCCGTCACGATCAGCAGGACCCCGGTCGCGTTGATCGGCAGGAACGAGAATCCCATCACCGCGAGCAGTAACAGGATCCCGCCCACCACGCCCGGCAGGATCATCCCAGCATGCGTGATCTCGATGTACAGCAAGAGCGCCCCGACCACGGCCAGCAGGAACGCGACGTTGGGATTGGTCAAGGCTTCGAGGGCCTTCTCGCGGAACGTCTTCTCGACGGTCACGATTGGGGCCGCGGCGGTGGACAGGACCCGGACCTCCCCGTCCAGCATCGTGACCTCCTGCCCGTGAAGCCGCACGAGCAGGTCCGCCTCCGTGGCCGCGACGAGGTCAATCAGCCCCTGGTCCAGCGCCTCCTGGTCGGAATAGGAGCGGCTCTCGGTCACGGCGAGTTCCGCGGCGCGCGGATTGCGGCCTCGACGCTCGGTGATGGCCCTCAGGAAGGCCTGGGCGTCCTGGCGGACCTTCTCGAGCAGCACGGATGCCTGGCCTCCGCCGGACTTCCGGTCCTCGGAATGTGCCTTGTCGTCCCCGTGATCCTTCTCGGAGTCCGAGGACGGCTCCCCGACCGGGATGACTCCCCCGATGGACAGGATGGGATGGGCGGCCCCGGCGCGGGTCCCGGGCGCCATGGCCGCCACGTCCGCGGACATCAGGATGAAGAAGCCCGCGGAGGCGGCCCGTCCCCCCGGCGGAAACACGTACGCGCAGACGGGCACGCGCGACACCAGGAGGCGGCTGATGACCTCTTCCATCGAGTCCGCGAGGCCGCCGGGCGTGTTCAGGACAAGCAGGAAGAGGTCGCTCCGTTCGCGCTCCGCCTGGTCGAGGGCCCGCGCGACGTATTCGACCTGGATGGCGTTGATAGGTGCGTCCACCACGGCCTTGTGCACCGCGCCCTGCGCTTGACCGGACGCCGCGAGGACCGCAGTCGCCAGCACGGCGAGGCCCGGCCCCAGCCTCGGACCGTTTCCCGGCATGAACCGCCTCATCGCGTCACCAGGACGTGGCAGTGGGCGTGACGGGCCACGGACTCCGCGACACTGCCCAGGACCATCCGCGCGATCCCCGACAGCCCCCGGCTCGCCACCACCACGAGGTCCACACCCAGTACCTCCGCCAGACGCACCACCTCCGCCGCCGGTGCCCCCGAGGCCACGACCACCTCGACCCCCTCGCCGCCGGACCCACCGGGCTCCCGGCCTGTCTCGCTTCGGATGACCTCCGCCAGGGTCGCGCGGACCTCGTCCTCCTGACGCCGGGTCGCCTCCGGGTCCGGCATGGCCACATAGTGCGGAAACAGCGGGCTGACCGCGACCGGCCTCGGGATCACGTGGCAGACGGTCAGCCGCGCGCCGTTCCGGTGCGCGCTCGCGTGCGCCACGCGCAGGGCCGTCCGGGACGCCTCCGAGAAGTCCACCGCCACCAGGATGTGCCGGTACGTCTGGAGCGCCCCCGCCTCGGGTGTATTCCGCCTCGTCACTTTTCCCTCCTCGATCACCGTCTCCACCCGTCCATCGCCGAACGTCACGACGAACGTGGGCGTCCGGAACAGGAAATCGCGATGCGTTCGCGACCGGTTCCTGCCGCCCGGCATGTCCTCGTTGTTCCCGAAGGCGACGTGGGCCGTGTGCTGGGCCTTCTCGTCCTCCAGGAGGTCCCCGGTCAGACGCGCCCCGGGGTTCAGGCCGATCCCGAGTTCCCCGATGACGCGGGCCTCGTCGTCCGCCGCGAGCACTGTTTCGACGCGCCTGCGGAAGGTCTCGTCCGCACACTCGATCCGCGCCACGCGCCCCCGCTCCAGCACCAGCCGCACCGGGGCCGGGACCGGACCCAGGTCCCCGATGGAGCCGTCGCACACCACGACACCGTCGGCCGAGTCCTCGACCGGGGCGCACCAGACCTCGCCCGCCGGGAGGTTCCCCCACTGTCCGTCCTGGAGGTACGTGTCCGTCGAGAAGGCGCGACCACCGATCTCCAGCGTGACGTCGGTCCCGCCGGGCGCCGTGACCCGCACGCGCGTCGCGCCCTCGAACCGGTCCATCAGGTCCAGGGCCTCTGCGCGCATGGCGTCGTAATCCACGGCCATCGGCCCCTCCCGGAGCATGGCCTCCGTGATGCCCGGGGCATGACCGAGCCTCCGGGCCACGCGCATCAGCGACCGGATCAACTCGATGCGGAAGGGGGTCTCCTCCGCGCGACCCTGAAAGCACGTCACAGCCACGTCCGTGTCCGGAATCAGCGCGGCCAGGTCCTCCGGGACCTCCCGCAATGGCCGGGCCCCTTCCGGAAGAACGGTCACGCGGGGCGTCGCGCCTAGGCGCCGCGCCGCCTCCTCGAAGGCATCGGCCACCCGGCGGGTCGCTTTGTCCGTCACCACCAGCAGGTTCTCGCCGGCCCGCACGTCCAGGAGCTGCGACAGCGCCCTCGACGCGTTCGCCACCAGGGTTTCATCCGCAGGCATGGTCCCCCTCTCGTTCGATGAACGTCCTAGCAGGGGAGTCTATCACCGTTCCACCGGATGGGATTGCGCGATGCCAACGGAGCAATCCGCGCTGTAGGCGCGGATTGCGACCCGGCCGCAGCAGGGGCCCCGGCTCCCAGCGCGAAGCGCTGGGGAGGCTGTCCCAGTGGGACAGCCGATAGCCGGGGGGGCAGCGTGGGGGGGTAAAGTGGCACGAGGACGGCCTCCAGTGCCGTCCGAGTGCCACACGGGCCCCGTCTTTGCGCGCAGCGAGCGACGCGAGCGAGGCGAGAGGACGGTCCGGTGGACCGTCCGATAGACGGGGGGGCGTGCGACGCGGTGTCCGGGCTCCTTGAAACCCCGTCGGACAGGCGAAATTCCTGGGGTAAAGCAATTCTCCTGACCCC
>JBBIPO010000019.1:30195-32037 GCA_037442805.1 Deltaproteobacteria bacterium | reverse complement strand
CCACCGTCATTCCCGTTCTGTCCGTTCTGTCCGTACGCCCCGCTCTTGCCGTCCGCTCCGTTTCCCGCCTCGATGGTGTTGTTTGAGATGATAAGACCATTTGAACTATGATAAACGTAGATCCCATACGAGCTGGCCGACGACTGGAAGGCGCTGCTGGTCTTGACGTAGAAGCCGTCGAAGACCGTCTTGCCGATGATGTTCATCGCCACGACCGACCGGATCGCCAGGGGCTCCTGGCCGTCCCACAGGATGGATGTCCGGTTCTTCTCGATGTCGCGCGACCAGCCGGTCGCCGCGTCGTAGCCTCCGTACACGCTCACCCCATCCACGAGCACGACCTGTTCGCGATACTGTCCCTTCGAGACATACACTTCCCGCTTCGGGTCCTGCTGGGCCGCGAACGCGATGGCCGCGTGGATGGTCTTGAAGGGGTGGCTCATGTCCCCGAGGACGTTGTCGTCATCCCCCTTGGCCGCGTCCACGAACACGCCCTTCGAGATCACGCCATCGATCCCGTCGCAGTTCGAGTCCACGTAACCCGGATCCGGAGGGTCGTCGGGCCCCTGGTAGGTGCACTTGTACTCGCAGCCGTCCGACTCGACTTGATTGAGGTTGAAGTACCCCTCCTCGCACCCGATCAGCCGGCAAGTCCCGGTCATGCACGCCGCGACGCCATGGTCGAAATCGCAGGCGTTCTCGCACGACCCGCAGTGGGCGATGTCCGTGAGGTAGTTCACGTCGGGGGGACACAGACAATGACCGCTCAACGGCACGCACTGGTCCGCGGTCACGCTCTCGTCCCAGTTCGTCGCGGACTTGCACTCAAAGTCCTCGGGGCAGTCCGACGGGCTTCCGCACTGGCGCAGGCAGAAGTACGACTTCTCCATCTTCACGCACAGGTTGCCGACCCCGCAATCCGCGTCCTTCAGGCAGTTGAGGTTGCACAGGGGGTCAATGTCCGGCATGCACAGGAACAGCGGGTCCGTGCCGATCAGGCCCACGTTCTTGCAGCCCCAGCCCTCGGGGCACTCGTCCAGGCACATCATGGTGCAGCGCCGTTCTCCGGTCTTCGCGTCCACGATCACGCACCAGCCGCTGTCGCAGTCCTCGTTCATGTCGCACGGGCATCCGAAATCGCGGCAGGGGGCTGCCTGATCGCGGGCATCCACGTCGAGGTCGGAGTCCTCGAGTCCCAGGTCCGGCGGGGGGCCGAAGTCCGGCTTGCCCTTGTCGGGTGCGGCATCGCTGCAGGCACCTGCGGAGCAAAAGTCCGCCGGCTGGGCCGGTCCTCCCCCTCCCCCGCACGCGAAACCGGTCAGGGCCGCGGCCCAGACCGTCCACCACCTGGTCGTCGGGTTCATCCTTTCCCCCGCTTCGAAAGCACAAAACATTGTAGAGAAAGGAACCTGGCTCGTCCATTTGGAAACAGGAAGATCGTCGGGTCGCCATCCCGCCTGGACTCAGGTACCTCCCCGCCGTGCCCTCGCCCTGGACAGCGGGACGGCGGTCAGCGGCGAAGGGTGTCCACCCCGTCCAGATATGGCCGCAAGGCCTCCGGGATCACGACTGACCCGTCCGCCCGCTGGTACTGCTCGAGGATCGCAATGATGGTCCGGCCGATGGCCAGGCCCGACCCGTTCAGCGTGTGGACGAACCGCGGCTTTTCGCCGGGCGCGGGACGGTACCGGATCCCGGCCCGCCGCGCCTGGAACGCCTCGAAGTTGCTGCACGACGAGATCTCGCGGTACTCCTGCTCGCTGGTGATCCAGACCTCCAAATCGTACGTCTTGGCCGCGCTGAACCCCAGGTCGCCCCCGCATAGCGCCACCACGCGATAGG
>JBBIPO010000019.1:0-30185 GCA_037442805.1 Deltaproteobacteria bacterium | reverse complement strand
GCGGCCCCGAAGCCCAAGTCCCCGGTGCACAGGGCGACGACCCGGTAGGCCAGGCCCAGGCGTCGCAGGACCTCCTCCGCGTCGCGCACGAGCCCTTCTAGTTCATCGTAGGAGGTCTCCGGCGTCGTGACCTTGACCAGCTCGACCTTCTGGAACTGATGCAACCTCGTGATCCCACGCACGTCCTTCCCGTACGACCCCGCCTCCCGCCGGAAGCACGCCGAGTACGCCACGTACTTCCGGGGGAGCCCCGCCGCGTCGAGGATCTCGTCGCGATGCAGGTTGGTGACCGGGACCTCCGCGGTCGGGATCAGGTAGAAGCCGTCCGTGACCGCGTACGCCTCCTCCTCGAACTTCGGAAGTTGCCCGGTGCCGACCATGCAGTCGCGCGTGACCAGGAAGGGGGTGAAGACCTCCTCGTAGCCGTGCTCCCGGACGTGCAGGTCCAGCATGAACGCGGCGAGGGCCCGCTCCAGTCGCGCGCCGGCCCCCCGGTAGACCACGAAGCGCCCCCCGGAGATTCGCCGGGCGGCGTCAAAGTCCAGGATCCCGAGCGCCTCGCCGACCTCCCAGTGTGGCTTCGGGGTGAAGGTGAACGCCGGTTTCTCCCCCCACGTCCTGACCACCACGTTGTCCGTTGCGTCTCGCCCCACGGGGGTCGTCTCGTGGGGGAGGTTGGGGAGCACGAGGGCCAGGTCCTGCAACCGGGCCTCCACCTCACGGACCTCCGCCTCCAGTTCCGAGACCCGCGCGGCCAGTTCCTTCGAGCGCGCCCGCAGGGTCTCTCGCTCCTCGAGCGAGGCCCCCCTGAACCGGTCCGACACGGCCTTCTGCTCCGCGCGCAGATCGTCCCGTTCCTGCACGAGGGCCCTGCGCCGGGTCACGGCCTCGACCAGGGGTGCGAGGTCCACGGCCCCGCCTCGCGACGCCAGTCTCCGCTCCACCTCGTCCAGGTGCTCGACCAAATCCTTGATGTCCAGCATCGTCGTGTCCTACCGAGGCCCCTTGTCGTCCTCGGAGCCTCCGCCACTCGCACCGTCCCGGCTCGGCCCCCCGCCCGCCGCGGGCCCTTCAGAGATGGGAAGCATCGGCTGGGACGGACGCTTGCGCCGCCGCCCGCCCCGCCTCCGGCGGGAGCGCCGCGGGGTCTCCGCGCTGGGACCGGGGGCCGACTCGCTGGCCTGCTCCGGGGCGGTGCCCTCGGCTTCCGTGGGCGCCGGCGTCGCGCCCTCGCTCCCATTGCTTCCATCCTCGGCTACCGAAGTTTCCGGTTTCCCCCTGGCCCGGCGGCGTCCCCGCCCCGAACGCCTCCGCCCCGATGCCGCGCGAGCCTGGCCGGTGTCGTCCTCGGCCTGGCCGGTCCATCCGCCCACTTCCTGGACCTTGGGTCCCGCCTCGCCCCCGGTCCCCTCGGACATGGTCACCTCGGCCTCGGGCGCGGGTCGCGTCAGGACCGGAGGCCGGGGGGATTCCATCGCGACGGTCGGCGCCACGGGGGCAGGCGCGGGTCGGGTCGCTGCCGGTTCCTCGTCCTTCATTCCGAACACCATCTTCAGCAGTCCTTTCAGGACGGACCGTTCCTGGCTCTCGCCCGCGGCGCCTTGCTGCGGGACCACCGGTTCCGGCGTGGGCTCTGGTTCCTCTGCGGCCGTGGGCGCCTCCTCGAACGACCGCAGGAACGTCCGGTCCGCGGGGACCTCCGGCAGGACGTTCACGCGGATGTCGTGCGGAGGCGCGTTCGGGTCGCCCGTCACGTCCACGAGGACGCCGTATCGCCTTTCCAGGGCGGTCAGGTCCTCGCGCTTGCGATTGTTCAGGAAGTTCGCGACCGCCACGGGGACCACGACCTCCACGTACGCGGCCTTCTGTTTCAGCGTGGCCAGGCGCTCTCGCACCCGTCGCAGCGCCGTCATGGCGAGCGACGACGGCGACCGCAACCTCCCGGTCCCCGAGCAGGTGGGGCAGGGGAGGGTGACCCCGGAATCCATGGCCTGGCGGATGCGCTGGCGGGAGAACGCGAGGAGCCCGAAGTCCGTGATGCGGCCGAAAAACAGACGCGCCTTGTCGCGCGCGAAGGCGGCCTTCAGTTCGTCCTCGACGCGGCGGCGGTGCGCCTCGGACTCCATGTCAATGAAGTCCACGACGATGATCCCGCCCAGGTCGCGCAGGACCACCTGTCGGGCCACCTCGCGGGCGGCCTCCAGGTTGGTCGCGAGCGCCGTGCCCTCCGCGTCGCGCTGCTTCAGGCGCCCCGAGTTCACGTCAATCGCGACCAAAGCCTCGGTCTCGCCGATCACGATGCTCCCGCCGGACGGCAGCGTGACCCGCCGGCTCATCAGGGCCTCGATCTGGCGCTCGACCCCGTAGCGCGTGAACAGGGGGATCTCCCCCTCGTAGCGTTTCAGGATCCCGTGGCGGTGAGGCATCCACGCCTGAAGGTACCGCGACAGCTCTTGCAGCGTGCCGGCGTCCTCCACCAGGACCTCGGTCACGTCCGGACCCAGGTAGTCGCGCACGAACCGGATGGCCAGGCCCGCCTCGGCATAGACCTCGCCGGGTTCCGTCGCCTCGCGGAAGCGGCGGACGATGCCCTCCCACGTGTGGACGAGGTAGTCGAGGTCGGCCTGCACCTCCTCGGGGCTTTCCGTCATCTCGCCCGAGGTCCGCATGATCACGCCAAACCCTTCCGGGATGCGGACCTGACGCAGGATGCGTCGCAGCCGGTCCCGCTCATCGCCGTCCAGTTTCCTCGACACGCCCGTCCGGTCGGAGAACGGCATCAGAACGACGTATCTCCCCGGGAGCGACACAAACATGGTCAGGGTGGCCCCCTTGCGGCCCACCTCCTCCTTGGAGACCTGCACAAGGACCGCGTCCCCAACCCGCAGGCCCGACCGGTTGCGGGTCCGGCCGTGCCCGGTCAACTCCTCCAGGCTCCGCGTCGCGACCTCGTCGAAGGGCAAGAAGCCGTCCTTGGACGCGCCGCGGTGCGATCCCGTTCGCGGGCCGTAGTCCACGAAGGCGGCCTCCAGGCTCGGCTCGATGGCGGTCACCCGGCCCCGGTAGATGTGCCCCTTTCGCTTCTCGGCCGAGGCGTTCTCGACCTCGATGTTGACGAGGCGATCGGCCTCCATCAGGACGGCGCGCGCCTCGTAAGGGTCCGTAGAAATCAATATCCGTTTTGCCACTGATGTTTCCTTGTGAAAGTTAAGTCGCTCATCCGCCGGCGGACGGTCCGCCCGGGCGCGACGGCCGAACCTTCAGTCGCCACCAGATCCGGAAGACGTCGCGCAGCATCGAGGCCGAGTCCCGCACCGGATGCACGCGGGAGCGCGAGTCGTTCCTCCACCGGACCGGGACCTCGACCAGGTCGAAGCCGAGCCGGCGGGCCCGGGCCAGGACCTCGACATCGAACGCGAACCGCCTGGTTTCAAGGGCCGGGAAGACCGACCTCGCCACCTCGTGCCCGAAGAGCTTGAATCCACACTGGGTATCGCGGACCCCCGGGACGAGGAGGACCCGCACGACCAGGTTGAAGATGCGCCCCATCGTCTCGCGGTACAGGGGCTGCCGGACCTCCAGGGACGAGTCCGGCAGACCGCGGGACGCGATGACCACGGCCCGGGGCGAGGCGTGAGGGGCGAGGACCGCGAGTTCCTCGATGGGCGTCGAGAGGTCCGCGTCCGAGAACAGGACGTAGGGGTGCCTCGCCGCCAGGGCGCCCGTCCGGATGGCCTGCCCCTTGCCCAGGTTGCGAGGGTGCCGGACCACGCGCAGCCGGGATTCCCCGTCCAGAGCGCTGGTCGCGGCCTCGGCGGTCCCGTCCGTCGAGCCGTCGTCCACCACGATGACCTCCCAGTCCCGGACGTGGGTCCGGCAGTACTCCGCGATCCGCCGGAGCGTCTCGCCGATGCGAAGCGTCTCGTTGTACGCGGGGACAATCACGGTGAGGGCATCGAACGGTGTTCGCGCGGGACTCGGGTCTGTCGGGGGGATCGCCGGCGTCACTGGGGTACCGCCTCGATGCGCAGGATCTGCCGGCCGACCATGAAGATGTCCCCCTCGCCCAGCAAGACCTGGCCGCGTCGGCACACGTAGGTCCCGTTCCGGCTCTTCAGGTCCACGAGGACCAGCCCCGACCCCGACTGCTGGATCGCCGCGTGCTTGCGGGACATGAACCGATCCGCGCCGAAGAGGATCGCGCCCTCCTCGCGCCCGATCACAAAGGGCAGGACGCGGATCGCATGGACGGTTCCGTCTGCCCCGTCCGGCAGGATGTGAGTCAGCGTAGCCACGACCCGAGGTTCCTGGGGGGCCGCGTACAGCCCCCAGTCCATCGCGTGGAAACGCCCCGGCCGCAGCGATACCCGAAAGACCTGGTCCCCGCACAGGAAGGTGTCCCCCTCGGTCAGGCGGTGCTCGCCCTTGATCCGCACGAACAGGCCGTTCAGACTCCCCGCGTCCTCGACCTCGAGGTGGTCGCCTGCGGGTTTGATGGTCGCATGGCGCGGGGACACGGCCTCATCGTCCGGAAACGTCAGGTCCGCCTTGACCCGTCCCACGACGAGCCCGCGGTCCGGGACATCGTACTCGGCGCGCTGGCCACCGCCCCGGGCCATCCGGACGATGCGGAACCGTTTCGGACGACCCAAGGGCCTGGCCTCGGCGCGAGCGGCCTTCGGCGTGGATTCCGCGGCCCGGGGGGACGGCGCGGGAGCGGGCTCGGGGACCTTCGCCCGCGAGGCGGGTTCCGACACGGGAACCTCCTGTTGCGACGGGGCCTCCCCGGCCGGTGGACGGGCCGTGTCGGTGGACTCGGGGGTGGGCAGACGGGTCCCGCACTCTGGACAGAAGGCGTATTCCGGCGCGAGTTCTATCCGGCACTTCGGACAGGTCTTGTTCGCCATGCGCGGTCTCCCAACGCCCCGTGAACGCGCACGGATTATCGGTCGGGCCTTTCGGGTTGTCAACCAGCGCGGCGAGCCCGGGGCTTACGGGACCCGGTCATCCTTGACGAGCAGGAAGTCCCCGATCCACAGGAAGTCCATGCCCGTGGTCAGGTAGCACTTGACCGCGTCCGCCGGGGAGTGGACGATGGGTTCCCCGCGGATGTTGAACGACGTGTTCAGGAGCAAGGGCGTGCCCGTTTCCCGCTGGAAGGCCTCGAGCAAGGCGTGAAAGCGAGGCTCCTGGTCCCGCGCGACCGTCTGGACCCGCGCCCCGCCGTCCACGTGCGTGACCGCCCCGGCCTCGGCGAGCCTCTCTGGACGCGTCGGGAAGACGCGCAGCATGAAGGGCGAGAAGTCGCACCCATCGAAGTAATCGGCCGCGCGCTCCGCGAGGACAGACGGGGCATACGGGCGGAAGGCCTCGCGGAACTTGACCCTCGCGTTCAGGTGGTCCTTCATGCGCGGGTCGCGCGGGTCCGCGAGGGTGCTGCGGTGTCCGAGGGCGCGCGGTCCGAACTCCGCGGCCCCGTGGAACACGCCCCCCACGAGCCCGCGCGCCAGGAGGCGCGCGACCGTGCCGATGGGGTCGTCGGGCGTCCCGTATCTGAGCCCGCCGCGTTCGAGCGTCGCCTGGATATCATCGTTGCCATACGAGGGGCCGAGGTAATCGAGGAGCATCTCCGGCTCCCCGCGCGGGCGCCCCCCGGCCACGTACTCCACCCACAGGGCCGCGCCGAGCGCCGAGCCGGCATCGCTCGCTGCCGGTTGAAAAAAGTATTTGTCGAATATTCCAGAACGAACCAGTCGTCCGTTGGCCGAGCAGTTGAGCGTGACGCCGCCGGACATGCACAGGGCGTCGAGGCCCGTGCGTTCGCGCGCCAGGCGGGCGAGTCGAAGGATGGCTTCCTCGAACACCTGCTGGGCGCTCGCGGCGATGTCCTGGTGGCGCTCGGTGATCGGGCCCTCCGGCTCGCGGGGCTCGCCCAGGACCTGCACGAGGCGGTCTGAGTACCGCGTGGGCCGCTCGAGGTAAAACGAAAAGTACGACAGGTCCAGTTCGTAGCCGTCGTCGGTCACGCGCAACATGCGCCGGACCTCGTCCGCGTACCGGGGCTGGCCGTAGGACGCGAGCCCCATCATCTTGCCCTCGCCGGAGTTTGGCTTGAACCCGAGGTATTGCGTGAAGGCGGCGTAGAACGACCCCAGGGAGTGGGGAAACTCCTGCGTCCACAGGCGCTCCAGGCGCGTCCCGGACCCGCGCCAGAGGACGCTCGCGTCGCGCTCGCCGTACCCGTCCACGGTCAGGATCGCCGCCTCGCGGTGCGGCGAACAGAACAGGGCCGCTGCGGCGTGGGCCAGGTGGTGGGTGACGTAGAAGACGCGCAGGCGGCGCCCGCCGCCGAGGTGGAAGACCTGCTCCATGGCCTCGGGGGCCGGTCCCAGGGCCGGGAGCAGGTGGTTCGGGACGTCGTACAGGAACTCGAGGTGATGGCGGGGCGTCGCCGACAGACGCCACTGGTGGGTGGCCGCGTGGATGGCCGGGTTCCAGAAGAAGGCGACCGCGTCGAGGTCACCCGAGGTCAGGCCGCCCGCGCGCAGGCACGCCTCCATCGCGGACGCCGGGAACCCGGCGTAGTGCTTGACGCGCCGGAAGCGCTCCTCCTGGACGGCCATCACCACCCGTCCGTCCAGCACCAGGGCGGCCGCCGCGTCGTTGCTGAAGTTCAGGCCGAGGACCTTCATGGTGCCTCCGTCGGTTGCGCGAACGATATCATGCTCACAGCCCGACGCGCCTGGCCGTGTCGTGGGCCCCGCGTTGCAACAACTCCTTGCGCGTCACCTGCGCCGCTGAAGGAAGGCGGGGTTCCGGCAAGGGCGCGCGCGTGAGGGTGTCGCGGGCGGCCTGGATGTCCCCGGACAGGGCCTGGGCCGCAGCCAGGAGCCCGAACCCCACGGACAGCCGAGGGGACAGACGGACCACGTCCCGCAAGGGCGCGATGGCCTCCGCGTAGCGGTCCTGCGCGAGCAGGAGCCTGCCCAGCCCCAGGTTGGCGGCCGTCGAATACGGGAAGTGGGCGCGAGTCGAGCGCAGGATCGTCTCGCTGTCTTTCCATTCCGTGTGGCGATGGGCCGTCATCAGCGCGAACGCCCCGACGACGAGGGTGGCCAGGGCGCGTCCCACGACGTCGCGATGACGGGTCAGCAGAACGGCCCCGGCCGCGCGCGCAAGCCCCACTGCGGCCATCCCCATCCCGGCGAGCGGGACGTACAGGAAGCGCTCGCCCGCCGCATCGAAGAAGGGGACGAGGTGCGACACGGGGAGCAGCGCCAGCAGGAAGAAGGCGAGCCCGAACGAGACCTCCGGCCGCCGCCGTCGCAGCACGACCGGGCCGGTGACGACCGCGATCAGAAGCACAAGGCCCGCGAGGATGTCGGGCTCGAGGGGGCTCGCGGGCACACCCAGGATGTCCCAGTCGTAGAACGGGCAGAGGGGGTGGGGCAGGACGCTCAGGCGGACGTACAAGAAGAAGACGCGCGGGACCATGAGGGCCTTCTGCCACGCTCGAAGCCCGTCGAACCAGTCGTACAGCCCGGCGGACGTGACGTGGGACCGCCAGACCCACCACGCGGCCGCGAGCGCGATCAGGGGCAGATAGACGCGCTTCCCTCTCGGGACCAGGTTGCGAGAGACGTCTTCGCGGGGGAAACCCATGAGGTCCGCGAGCAACAATAGCGCGGGAAACACCAGCATCGTTTCCTTCGACAGGAGGCCCAGGGCGAAACACAAGAGCCCGCCCCCGACGCGCGGCCATGCGAGGCGTTCACCCCCGGACGGGGCCAGGGCCCACAGCCCCGCGAACGTGAACAACCCCGCGAGGACCGACGTCCGGTACGTCACGAGCGCCACGGCCTCGGTGTGGACCGGGTGGACCGCCCAAAGGAGGCCTGCGGCCACCGCGAACGCCGGGTCGAGGGGCCGGAGTCTTCGGAGCCACAAGAACAGGAACACCGCAGCCAGGACGTGGAGCGCGAGGTTCGTCGCGTGGAACACGCGAGGGTCCGGTCCCCCCGCCACGGCCTGGTCCAGGGCCATGCTGAGGAGCGCGAGGGGGCGGTAGTAGGTCCGGTTCTGGACGTCGCCGAGCGCGTAGCCCACCCCGGAGGCCCACGGACGAGCCAGGATGTCCGGGGCGTTCGAGAGGTCGCGGATGGCCGGGTTGTCGAGGACGAGGTACGTGTCGTCCCAGGCGAAATCGTTGAACAGCACGGGCAGACCGGACAGGGCGGCCGCGGCGGCCACGAGGACCGGAGCGCCGTGCCTCAGCGACCCGCGCGAAGAAGCCGCTCGATCCGCCATCGGAACCTCTGGCGCCAGGCGCGTCGCCACGGACGCCGGATGTAGGCGAAGGCGCCCAGGATGCCCCCGACGTGGGCCGCGATTGCAATGGGGAGGTCCGACAGCCACACGACGACATCCATGGCGAGGGCCACGAGGATCAGCGACCTCCCGCGCAGGGGCGCCAGGAACCACAGGCGCAACTGCGCGTCCGGGAACAGGAGCGAGAAGGCGGCCATGACCCCGAGCACGGCGCCGGACGCCCCGACGACCGGGGTCGCCGGGTCCGAGAAGATGAACGCCCACGCCGAGTACAGAAGGGACCCCGAGACGCCCGCGATGAGGTAGAGGGCCAGGAACGGGCGCAGTGTCATGGCCCGCTCGACCCAGGGGCCGAGCGAGTACAGGAGGAACATATTCATCAGCAGATGGAACACGCTCCTCGGGTCGTGAACGAACGTCATGGTGACGAGCCGCCAGACCTCGCCGGCCAGGAGGCGGTCCGGGACCAGGGCCGCGGCCCCGAACAGGACCTGGAAGGTCTCCGGGTCGGCCAGGCGGACCCCGAACAACCCCAGGTGCACCGCCACGTTGACCACGAGGATGACGGTGACCCCGGGCGTGAACCGGGACCACCCCCCGTGGTGGCGCGTGGAGAACCAGTGACGGGGTCCGGAGGGGCTCACTTGCCCTTCCCGGCGTTGTATTCCTGGATCAGACGGTCGGTCAGGTCGGTCCCCGCGTCGGAATAGACCACGGCCTGTCGGTCCAGGATCACGGTGAACTTCTCGCGGGCCCCGATCTCCTGAAGGATGCGATGGAAGCGCTCGAAGATCGGGCGCGTCAGGTTCTGTTCCATCTCGGCGAGTTCGCGCTGGTTGTTCAGGTAGTAGTCCTGCACCTCCATCAACCGCCGCTGATAGTCCTGGAGTTTCTGCCGCTTCACGTCCTCGGTCATGACCGCGATCTTCTGTTCCAGTTCGTCCTTCAGTTTCTTCAGGTCGTCCTGCATGCGGTCGAAGTCCTTCTGGCGCTTCTGGACCTCCTTCTCGAGTTTGTCTTTCGCCTTCTTGCCGTCGTTGACGGACTGGAGGGCGCGCTGCAAGTCCACCACGCCGATCTTGACCTGGGCCGATGCCGGCACTCCGACCAGGGAGCCGACGACGAGCACGATGAACGCGAGCCAAGCACGCTGCATGTGACCACCTCCACGCCAGACCCCCGGTCGGGGCCGATGCCGACCGACGCACGAAAAAAAACCGCCGCGATATTCGTGGAAACGTCGGGATTCGTCAACCCCGAGGGCGGTCCACACTCGCGTCGAGGGCTCCTCGTGACGATGTCATCGTCAACTTCTCGCTCGACGTGCTATCCTCCCGCCACCTGCCTTCCGGGAGGGGATCTCCGGTGCTGGCGGACGGCGTGCTCCATGCCCTGCGCTCGGCGGTGGGGCTCGACGGCGTCTCGGTGCGCGAGGCGGACCTGGCCTTCTACTCCGGGGACCTGTGGCCGCGGCTCCTGATCCGGCGGCTCGCCCGCGAGGCCCCGGCAACGCTCCCCGATGCCGTGGTCTGGCCGCGCGACGCGGAGGCCGTGCGCCGGGTGGTGGTCATTTGCCGCGAGGCGGGTGTCCCGGTGATCCCGTATGGCGCGGGGTCGGGGGTCTGCGGTGGGACCATCCCAGTGCAGGGCGGGGTGGTCCTCGACCTCAAGCGCATGAACCGCCTCGTCGAGGTGGACGAACTCTCGATGTCGGCCCTGGTCGAGGCGGGCATGATCGGGCGCCACCTCGAGAGCGCGCTCAACGAGCGTGGGTACACCCTTGGCCACTTTCCGTCGTCCATCATGTGCTCGACGGTCGGAGGATGGGTCGCGACGCGGTCCGCGGGCCAGTTCTCGTCGCGGTACGGCAAGATCGAGGACATGGTCCTCTCGCTGGATACGGTCTTGCCGGACGGCAGCGAGGTCGTCCTGGACGCGACCCGCGCCCACGCGGGTCAGCCGGACTTCGCCCGCCTTTTCGTCGGCAGCGAGGGGACGCTCGGGGTGGTGACGCGCGTGCGTCTGAAGGTCCATCCCCTGCCGTCCACGAGACGGTTCGCGGGTTTCCGGTTCATCGAGGTGGTCGCGGCCCTCGAGGCGATGCGCAGCGTGATGCAGCACGGCTTGAGGCCCACCGTGATGCGCCTGTACGACCCCCTCGACACCCTGATCAATCGCTTCTCCATGTCGTCCGAGGCCGAGGCGGAGGCGTCGGGGCCTCGCGGGGGACCGCCCGGAACCGGACGCGCGGGGGGGGGCTGGCGGGCCGACCCGGTCGGGGCGGTCCTCGGGCGCGTGCTCGGTACCGACCTGTCCGACCTGGCCTCGCTCCTGACCGGTCCGATGCTGCGCTCGTTCCTGTCGCACCCGGGTCTCTTCCAGGAGGCGATCGCACGCCTTCCAGTCTCGTCCCTCCTCGTCATCGGGTTCGAGGGGGAGGGCCGGCGCACTCGCGAAAACCTGGAGCAGGCCACGGACCTGATCCGGCGGGCCACGGGGCGCGACCTTGGCCCTGGCCCAGGGGAATACTGGTTCCGGCACCGCTACTCCGTGTCCTTCAAAATGAGCCCGGTGTTCGGCCAAGGCGCCTTCGTGGAGACCCTGGAGGTGGCGGGCCTGTGGAAGGACATCCCCCGCATCTACGCGGAAGTGCGGCGCTCCATCTTGCACCGCGTCGCGGTCCTCGCCCACTTCTCGCACGCGTATCGCGAGGGATGCGCGGTCTATTTCACGCTGGCCGGATACCGGTCGAACCCCACGCGCCTGACCGCTTTGTACGACGAGGTGGTCCGCAGGGCCCTGGGCGCGGCGATGAACGCGGGCGCGACCCTGAGCCATCACCACGGCGTCGGCCTGATGAAGCGCGCCTTCACCCCCGAGGAGTACGAGGGTGGGGACCGCCTGTTCTGGGCGCTCAAGGAGGCCCTGGACCCGGGCGGCATTTTCAATCCCGAGAAGGTCTATCCCCCCGCCGTCCCGGTCGAACGACCGGACGCCGGCGAACCGCGCGAACGGTCTGAGTTCGAGTCCGTGGCCTCGTGGGAGCACTGGACCCGTGGGGGGCGCATCGTGGTCCCCGAGGTCCCCGAGGAGGTCGGCGAGGTTCTCGACCTGGCCCGGTCCACGGGGCGCAAGGTCGTCTGCCAGCAGGCGCAGCGCCCCGGAGAGGAACGCGCACCCGCCGGACGGCCTGGGGGTGGGGCCGAGACCCCGTCCGACACGTTCACGGTCCTCGACCTCTCCCGGCTCGACGAGGTCCTGGACATGGACCCGGTGTCCGGGACGGTAACGGCCCAGGCGGGGATCACGGTGCACCAGCTGGAAAACTTCCTGCACGAAAAGGGGTTCACCCTGGGGTTCGTGCCGAGGTCGCGGCTCCTGTTGAGCCTGGGGGATTACCTCGCGACGTCGTGTCCCAGCGAGGGCAGTCCCCTGTACGGGACCATCCTCGAGAACTGCCTCGGTCTGTCCGCGGTGATGGCGGACGGGACGTCGTTCAAGGTCCGCCCGAGCCCGAGGCGGGCCGTGGGGCCGGACCTGATGCACCTGCTGCTGGGGGCCCGGGGGCGATACGGGGTGATCACGGCCGCGTGCCTGCGCGTCTTTCCCCTGCCCGCCGTCCGCGAGGCCGTGGCCTTCGCGGCGGACGACGCGGTCGTGGCCCTGTCCGCGGTGCGCACGACCCTCGTCCGGCAGGCCAGGCCGGAGTGGGCGCTCCTCGTGGTCCGGGCCCCGACGCGCCTCGACAGCCGCCGGCGGGTCCGCGTCGTGTATCAGTTTGGCGGGAGCCGCGCGTCGGTGACCACCCATCTCTCCCTGGTGCGGTCCGTGATGGAGTCGCTCGGGATGGAGGGCGAGCCGGTGCGCGCGGAGGAGCGCATGGTGCCCCAGTCGAGCCGCGCCCGCGCTGCCGAGCGGTTCTTGCCGATGAAGACTGTGATGGAGTCGCTCGCGGACCTGACCGGGGTCGAGGCCGAAACGTGCCCCGAGGCGCACGTCACGGACATCGCGACCCACGGGGCCACCCTCAGGCTGTTGCTGCGCGACGAGGCGCACGCATTCCCGCCGGTCATCGCCGAACGCCTGTCCGAACCGGAACCCCCGCCGGCCCTGGTCGCGGCCGCGGACCGACTCAAGGCCATCTTGGACTCGGAGGGGACGCTCAATCCCCACGTCACGGGAGGCGGGCGATGAGGGGCGCGCAAGGACGCCCACCGGACGCCGTTGGTCCGGCCCGGACCCCGTCCGGGGCCGACACGCGGCGCGGCCCGTACGACCTCTGCGCCTTCTGTCCCGACCTGTGCCTGGACCGGTGCCCAGTCGCGGAGGCCACGGGGTCTTCGGCCTTGTCGCCGCACGCGAAGATGCTGTCCGGCTGGGCGTGGACCCACGGGGTCGCGCCGCCCGGACCCGACCTTGCCCGGCTCGCCTTCCAGTGCACGGGGTGCCAGGCCTGTTACGAGGCCTGCGAGCACAAGGTGGACGTGGCGGACGCGCTGTTCCGGCTGCGGGCCCAGTGGACCGAGGCCGGGCATTCGCCGTACGACCGGAGCCTGTTCCTGGCCGGGGGAGTGGAAGACCAGGACGCCCTGGTCCGGGCCCAGGCGCGTCTGGTGCCGCGCCGCGCCTTCGTCCCGGAGGCCCAGGCCATCCTGTTCGCCGGTTGTCGGGCCCTGCTCGACCAGCCGCAGGTGGTGCGCGACGTCCTGGCCGTGTTCCAGGGGCTCGACATCGAGTTCGTGGGGGCTTCCGAGGCCGCGGCCGTGTGCTGCGGGTATCCCCTGTACGCCGGGGGCCTTCGCGACGACTTCGCCCGACACGCGCGTCGGGTGTCCGACTCGTTGCGCCGCTACCGTCTGGTCGTGGCCCTGTCGCCGTGCTGCGCCCACACCATGCGAAACCTGTTCGCGGTCGTGGGCGTGGACGGTCCGCGGGTAACGACGGCGCTGGAACTGGTCGCGCCTCTGGTGATGCGGACGGAGAGGGAACCGCTTGGAGAGGCCGCCGCCTATCACGACTCGTGTTTCCTGGGGCGCCTGCTCGGGCTCTACTCGGTCCCCCGCGAGGTGCTGAAGCATGTCCTGGGGATGCCCCCGATCGAACTGCGGCGCGCCCGCGAGGAGGCCCCCTGCTGCGGGGCGGGCGGCGCGTGGGAGCGGGTCGCCCCGGCCGAGGCGGCGGTCGCCGCCGGTCATGTCCTGGCCCTGGCCGAGGACGCCGGGTCGGAGGTCCTGGTGACCGCTTCCGCGTCGTGCCTCGCCCATCTGACGTCCGCGGGCGGGGCGGCGCGGAAGCCCTCCGGGACGGCAAGGGCCGATCGGGCGGGGCCGGCCGTGCAGGTCGTGGACGTGTTCCACTTGCTGGCGCGCTGGCTCTCGTCGCGCCCCGGGGCCGCCGGAGGTCCCCGGGGGGCGCGCGGGGACGGACGCGGGGGGCCGAGGCCGTGACCACGTGGGCCCACCCGTTCTTCCTCGTGAACCCGGCGAGCGGGGCCGGCACCACGCGGTCCCGCTTTCTCGGGATGGAACCCGCCTTGCGACGGTTGTTCCCGGGGATGGAAGCGGCGTTCACCGAGGGCACGCTCCATGCGGCGCGCCTGGCGGCGGAGGTCGTATCCCGGGGCGACGTGGACCTCCTGGTCGTGTTCGGGGGGGACGGGACGGTCAACGAGGCGGTGTCCGGGTTGCTCGCGTCCGCGACCGGCGCGGGCGAGTCGCCGAGCCCCAAGCGGTCCTTGCCCGTGCTCGCCGTGCTCCCGGGCGGGACCGGGGGCGACTTCCGGCGCCTCCTCGGGCTGACCAGGGACCGGGAGAGGCTGATCGACTACCTGGTGCGCGGCCGTCCGTGGGTTGCGGACGCCGGGGTGCTCGAGTTCCAGGCACCCGGGGGCGCGAGTGCGGCCCGGCCCTTCCTGAACATCGCGAGTGCGGGCATTTCCGGAGTCGTGGACCGGTACGTCAACTCCACGACCAAGGTCTTTGGGGGCCGCGTGTCGTTCCTCGTGGGCACCCTGCGCGGTCTGATCCGCTACCGCAACGTGCCGATGCGCGTGCGGGTGGACGGGAGAGACCTCTACGAGGGGCCGACCGCGCTCGTCGCTGTCGCCAACGGGCGCTTTTTCGGGGGCGGAATGATGGTCGCCCCGGCCGCGGCCCTCGATGACGGGCTTCTGGACCTGGTCGTGATCGGGAACCTGTCCAAGGTGCAGTTTCTGGGACTGTCGCGGTACATCTACTCGGGCGGGCACGTGGGCCGGCCCGGAATCGTGACGGCGAGGGGACGCGAGGTGATGGTCACCGCCGGCGGCGAGGCCCTGATTGACCTCGACGGCGAGCAGGTGGGATGCCTGCCGATGACGGCGAGGGTGCTCGCGGGCGCGATCCGCCTGCTCGTGCCCGAGGGTGCCGGTCCCCTTCCGGGCGTCTGGACGGCGGACGGCCCCTGTCGTTGATGGGGATTCGGTCAAGAGGCGTGCGCGGGCGAAAGAAAACGATTGACGTTCTGGACGTGCCTGCCCTTCTGCGTGTATCATTGGGTGAACTGGGAGTTTGAAGGAGGTCCCCGCCATGGACAGCAGGATGCACGGAGCGGCGCCGGAACGACGCATCTACGGGGTCGTCGTGGGCATCGTGGTGGACAACAACGACCCGGAGGGACTGTATCGCGTCAAAGTCAAGTTGCCTTGGGTCAAGGAGTCGTCCGGGACCTACACGGATACCCCGGACAAGGAAGACTTCCTCTCGACGTGGGCCCGGATCGCGACCTTCATGGCGGGTCCGAAACGCGGGGCCTTCTGGTTGCCGGAGGTGGACGACGAGGTCCTGGTCGCCTTCGAGCACGGCGACATCCGGAGGCCGTTCGTGATCGGGTCGCTGTGGAGCCCCGTGGACCCGCCCATTCACGACAACAAGAGCCAGGGCGGGAAGAACCACCTGCGCGTCTTTTACAGCCGGGCCGGCAACGTGGTCCAGTTCGTGGACGAGCCGGGCAAGGAGCAGATCATCATTCAGACCAAAGTCAAGGCGGACGAGGCCATGTCCCGGGACCCCGGTCGGGGCGGCCACCACATCATCCTCGACGAGACCAGCGGGGCCTTGAAGATCCACATCTCGGACGGCAAGCAGAAGAACTACGTGACGATTGACTCGACGAACGACTGCATCACGGTCGAGAGCAAGGACGGCAACATCGTCCTGAAGGCCCCGAACGGGATGATCCAGCTGCGGTGCAAGACGCTGGACGTCGAGTCGTCCCAGTCCAGCAAGCACGTGGCCAAGTCCACGATGAGCATCAAGGCGAATTCCACCATGGACATCAACTCCGGAGCCGGGATGACCATCAAGGGGGCCACGGTCAAGATCAACTGAAAGGACGACGCGCATCCAGATGAATTTGGACGGATACGAGCTCGAACGGCTGGCCCTCCAGGGCCTGGACGGCGGCCTGGTCGGACTGGTCGTGGCCAAGAAGGCGTGGACGATCGGGGAGGACCGCGTCCTGCGTCCCTCGGCCGAGCCCGAACCCGTCCTGTTCGCGAACGCGCTGGAATCGGGCGACGACCCCACCGCCTCTCCGGTCCGGCTCGAGGCGGATACGGCGCTCCTGAAGCCAAAGGCGGACCTCGTGGTCATCGGGACGGCCTACGCCCCAGGGGGCGACCCGGCGGCGTCGTTCGAGGTCGGCGTGACGTTCCAGTCGTTTCGCAGGACGCTGCGGGTGTTCGGGCCTCGGCGGGCCGTGTACCGGAAGCCCGCGCGCGAGACGAAGAAGGAGGTCGTGTATTCCCCGCCCCTCTTCACGGACCCGACGCCGGTCCGGCGCGTGGCGATGTCGTTCACGAACTCGTACGGGGGCGTGGCCCGCTACCGGCTCCCGGACTCGGAGGACGTCCTCGAGATCCCCTGTCCCTGCAACCCCTTCGGCAAGGGGTATTGCGTGCAGAACTCACCGGAGGGCCTGGACGGGCTGGAACTCCCGCAGATCGAGGACCCGGCCGCGCTCCTCACCCCCGAGACGCTGGTCCGCGAGATCGGGGCGCCCGAGAACCTCCCCCTGCCCGCAGGGTTCGGATTCTATGGGAGCGGATGGTACCCCCGCGTCGCCTACGCCGGGGTCCTGCCGCACGAGGTGGACCGCGTGCGGGCCCAGGTTCGGGAGCAGGCCGCGGGACTGGACCCCGAGAAGGACGCGGCCGCGATCGCGATGCTGAGCGATTTCGACCCACCGGTCCTGGCCCCCGAGTTCTTTCAAGGGGCGGCCCCGGGCATGGCCATCCCGTTTCCGCGAGGGGGCGAGAGCGTGGCCCTCCACAACCTGTCCCCCACGGGCCATCTCGCGTTCAATCTGCCGGGCGTGCGGCCCCTCGTGACGCTGGACCTGGGTCGCGGCCCCGAAGTCGTTCCCATGGTCCTGGACACCGTGGTGATACTGCCCGACGAGATGCGGCTGCTCCTGACCTTCCGCGGTCGCGTCTCCCTGGGCGGTCCCGAGCAGGCAGAAACCCTTCCGACGGCGCCTCTGACACTCCGCGAAACAAGCGTCGGCGACTACGAACGAGCCCTGGCGGATCGGATGAACGTGTCTCCCGCCTGAGCGGGCGGGGCCGGAGGGCCGCGTGTTGGGCGGTCCCCGTTGGCGCGCGGCTGACGCGCGGGATAGGGGATGGACCATGGCGGTGCGCACCGAGGACGAGATCCTGCTGAAGGAGTGCTTCGAGCGCGGAGGGTGGCTGCGCATTCGCCACGACGACCCGGAGCGCGGGAGGCACGGCGGCGTCGAGTTGAGGCTCGTGGTGGCTGGCCCCACCGAGAAACGCGAGGTCCTGCGGGCCTTGGCCCGCCTCGAGATCCACCACGGCCGTGTCTATCCGAAGCAGCCCGGGTCGCGCCGCTGGGTGGTCCCGATCTACACGCGCCGGGGCGTCGTCGCCTTCCTGAAGGCCGTCCGGCCGAAGGGGGCGACGGCGATGGTCCGCCAGGTGCTCGAGTCGGCGCGGAGGCCCTTGCAGCCCCCGCGCAGTCACCGGCGGTCCGCCCGGCGACGACCCTGACAGAGGGATTCTGGGCCGCCGGATACCGAACCTCCGAGGCCGCGGCTTTCGCAGGGACTGGAACTTCGAGGCCGTCCCATGTGCGGGGCTCGCTGGCGTCGGGTCCTGTCGAAACTGACACAGCGATTTGTGACAGAGGCGGGGGCCGGCGCAAGGAGCCGATGCGTGTAACCTACTAAATCGCAAACATATTTCAGGATGTGGAGTCCTGGGCATGACGCTTGCACGACAGGGGCGCAAGTGCGGGTGCGGGTATTGGTCCGTCACGAGGAGGCTTTCATGGATCTCTGGAACAGGACGGCAGGGTGGTGGGTCCTGGTCGCCGCAGGCCTGGTCGCGGGCTGCCAGGGCCCGGCCGGGAGGCCCGGGGAAGCGGGCCAGGCCGGCGCGTCAGGGTCCTCCGGATTTTCGTGCTGGGACCTGAACCAGAACGGGGCCTGCGAGCCGGATGCCGAGGACACGAACGGCGATGGGGTCTGCTCCGTCGCGGACTGCCGGGGTGCACCGGGGCAGGACGGGGCGCCGGGGCAGGATGGGGCGCCGGGGCAGGATGGGGCACCCGGAAAGGACGGGGTCGCGTGCTGGGATGTGAACGCCAATGGCGTCTGCGACCCATCGGCCGAGGACCGGAATCAGGACATGCTCTGCAATGTCCTCGATTGCCAGGGGAAGGACGGGGAACCCGGGCAGATCGTCGTGCCGGAGGTCCCGCCCGAGGTCGGCGACCTGAACCTGATCGCCTTCCACGCGGACATCACGGACCAGACCCCGGATTCGCTGTGCCGGACCTGTCACGGCACGATGACGAATCTGTGGAGCCTGGACCCCTCGATCAAGAAGTTTCATTCAAGAAAGTTCGAGATCCTCGGGGACAGGGCCTGCACCTCGTGCCACGGCGCCGTGGACTTGCTGGACCGATCCGGGGCGACCGTGCGCAAGCAGGTGGACGTGAAATCGAAATGCCTGCCCTGTCACCAGGATTTCCCAAAGTTCTACGTGGGCGAGTAGGGAGGACACGACGATGAAGACCACGCGCAGGGACTTCTTGAAGACGACGGCCGCCACGGGCGGGGCCCTCGCCGCGAGCGGCTTCTTCCTGGGCGAGGCCCGGGCCGTCAACGACGAGATCCACCCGGACCCGGCCTACGGCGATCCGAGCGTCCAGACGCTCCGGACGGCCTGCATGATGTGCAACGCCGGGTGCGGGATCCAGGTGAGGGTCAAGAACGGAAAGGCCCTGAAGATCGAGGGCAACCCATATTGTCCTCACACGAACGACTACGACGCGGCCGGGGCGGAGGTCGTGGCCTCCGACATCCCTGATGCGGACCACAACCCCGGCCGGATCTGCGCCCGCGGCAACGGCGGGCTTGGCACCGTCTATTCGCCGCATCGGTTGATCACGCCCTTGAAGCGGGTGGGTCCGCGGGGCTCGGGGCGCTTCGAGGCCATCTCGTGGAAGGACCTGGTGAACGAACTGGTCAACGGGGGCGTGCTTCCGGACGCCTTCGGGACGGGGACCTACGCGTTCGAGGGTCTGCTCGCGATTCGCGGCGAGCCGTCCCCCTACGGGCCTGCCTCCGGGAAGATCGACGCCTCGGACACGAACTACGCCGCAGAGGCCAAGGGCGGCGACCCGGCGAACTTCGGGCTGAAGGCCAACCGCTACCTGTGGATCCGGGGGCGGGACCAGATCGCCCAGGTCACCAAGCGGTTCAACGATTCGTTCGGCACGGTCAACCACATCGAGCACTCGAGCCTGTGCAACACCGCGTGGGCCAAGGGCATGACCCACACCTTCTTCTCGTGGGCCGGGGGCAAGTACGAGTACCACCGGGCGGACCTGACGAACGTGAACTACCTGGTCCTGCTGGGGACCAACCCGATGGAGGCCAACGTCGGGACTCCCTACTGGGGGCGAAAACTGACCGACATCAAGGCGGCGGGCGGGACGATCATCGTCGTGGACCCCTTCTTCACGCACACCGCGAAACTCGCGGACCGGTGGATCCCGATCCGGCCCGGGACCGACATGGCCCTGGTATACGGGATGCTCCGCCACCTGCTGGACCAAGGAAAGATGGACCTGGACTACCTGCGGGTGACGGGGCCGCACCTGCTCGGCAGCGCCTACAAGAACTGGACGGGTGCTTCGTACCTCGTTCGAATCCAGGACGGCCACGAGGAGGGCTTCCTGACGGACAAGGACGCCGGCCTCGGGGTGCTGACTACGCTGTACGAGGCCATCACCGACAAGGCCGCGTCCACAATCCGCGTGAAGGACGCCTCGGCCCTGCCGGACAAGGGGATGATCCGGATCGGCGGGGAGTTCATCTACTACGGCGGCAAGACGGACCAGGGCACCCACTGGGACCTGACGGGGTGCAAGCGGGGCATCGATTCGTCCGCGGCCTTCGCGGCCGAGGGCGCGGAGGTGCTCGTCCCCTTCGTGGTGATGGACGGCGGGGTGCCGAAGCGCTACTTCGAGCCGACCTCGGCGGCCGGGGTGGAACCGGAATACGTCGGTGAGGTCAACGGGCACGAGGTGAAGACCGCGTTCGCGCTGCTCGTCGAGGAGGCGGAAAGCCGGACCGTGGCGGAATGGGGCGGTCTGTGCGGGGTCCCCGAGGCCACCATCCGCGAGGTCGCCGACGGATTCGTCGCCCCGGGGAATCGGTCCTGTCTCGAGGCCTACCGAGGCGCCTGGGCCCACACGAACGGTCAGTCCACGCAGGCGCTCATCAACCTCTTCAATGCTCTGACGGGACGGGTGGACCGCGTCGGCGGGTATTGCCTGGCCAAGCGCTTCGGCGTGAAGGAACCGGCGCGGGCGGTCAACACCAAGGGCGACGACTCGGTGAAACTGACGGACGGCGTGCGCTTCGACCGGGCCGGCAAGAAGTACGAGGGCACGCTCCCGCAGCCCACGCGCATGTGGTACCCGCTCGCGCCGTACGTCTCGCAGGAGGCCATCGTCAGCGCGGCCGAGGGGTACCCCTACCGGTGCAAGGCCCTGGCCCTCTACTGCTACAACCCGGCGTACGGCACCCCGAACAACACCCCGACGGTCAGGGCCCTCTTGAAGCATGACGCGAACGGCGAATACGCGATCCCGCTGGTCTTTTCGTACACGCTATTCCTGGACGAGACCGCGGCCCTGTCCGACTACGTGCTGCCCGATTCGTCGTACCTGGAGCGCTTCACGTGGCCGTTCACGGGCTATCCGACCGTCAAGACGAAGTCCGCGACCATCCGCCGCCCGGTCATTGGCTCGTACCGGGACATCACGATCGAGGGCCGGCCCGCGCGCATCTACATCCCGGCGCACGCCTCGCTCGCGGGGACGAACTTCGCGACCGTGGATGACCTCCTCGCGGCGTGGTCCGGGCCGATGCCCTACGACGAGTTCCTGATTCAACTCGCGAAGAAACTGCAACTCCCGAACTTCGGCGAGGACGTGGTCGCGACGGGGAAGCCGGGACAGCACATAGACACCGCGTGGCAGTTCTGGGACCTGGCCGCGCGCGCGGGGGACTTCCCGAACGGGCTCGACAACGAGGGCAAGGACGGGAAACCCGGGTCCTTCGACACACCGGGTGGGTACATGGACCTTGGGGGCCGGTGGGAGGACCCCGCCGAGATCGAGGACCCCGCGTCGCCCGGGTGGGTCAAGAACCGCTACGCCTCGTGCATTCAGGTCTTTCGGGAAAAGAATGTTCATTACAAGAACCCCTACACCGATCAGGCGTACCCGGGCATCCCTCGCTGGGAAGAACCGGGAACCGGGATCAAGGGCCGCCAGAGCGACTACGACGGCCAGCCCGGTTTCACCCTGGGCTACGTGACCGGCAAGCGGGCCTGGCACGTGCAGTCACGCTCGACCAACAACCAGTGGCTGCTCGAAATCGAGCCCGAGAACTACCTGCTGATGAATCCGGCGGACGCCGCTGCGAGGTCGCTGCGGACCGGCGACCGCGTGCGCGTGTCGTCCATCACCTTCCCGCAAGGGGTGCTGGCCAGGGTCCGCGTGACGCAGACCGTGGGACCCGGGATGACCCAGATGTACCACCACCACGGTCGCCAGTGGTTCGGCGCCGTCCCGATGTACGTGGATGGCACGGCGTCGGACTTCGACCGGGCCATCGGGGCCGGGACCCCGGCGAATGTAGTCATCGAGGGTGACCCGGACTTCCCGGACCTGCCGTTCACGGACCAGATGAGCGGGCAGGCCGCTTTCTACACGACCAGGGTGAAGGTCGAGAAGGTGTCTGCTGGATAGGAGGGACGACCATGCCGCAACTGGGCTTCCGATTGAATCTGGCACGTTGCGTCGGGTGCCGCGCCTGCGAGGTGGCCTGCAAGCAGGAGCAGAACACGGTCGAGGGCGTTCGCTATCGCCAGGTCGTGGAGCGGCAGGGCGGCGAGTTCCCGGCCCCGAAACGCCTGTTCGTCAGCATCGCCTGCAACCACTGCGTGGAGCCCGCGTGCCTGAAGGCGTGCCCACGGGGGGCCATCTCGAAGGACCCGAAGTGGGGCATCGTCCTGATTGACCAGGAGCGTTGCGTGGGCTGCCGGTACTGCGCCGCGGTCTGCCCGTACGGGGCGCCGCAGTTCAACCCGGCCACGGGCAAGACCGAGAAGTGCACGCTGTGCGTGCACCGCGTCCTGACCAAGGACCGGACGGCCCTGACCGGGTACAAGCCGGCCTGTGTCGCGACGTGCATCGGCAAGGCGCTGGAGTTCGTGACCGACATGGGCGAACCGTCCGAGCCAGACCCCTCCCACTTCGCGGACCGCAACATGACGAAGCCGGCCATCGAGTTCCAGTGGGGCTGGGACTCGCCGTGGTGATGCCGTGCGTGTCCTCGCAGACTCCACGCTCTGCGCGAGGCCCCTGACCCCGCGGGCCACGTGCCGCGCGTGCCTGGACGTCTGCCCGAGGGGCGCCATCTCCATCGGGACGGAGGTCGCCGTCTCGGACGCCTGCGACGGGTGCGGGCTGTGCGTGGCTGCGTGCCCGAACGGGGTTTTCGAGACGCGATGGGGACTGGAATCCGACCTCGTGGCGAAGGTCACCGGGCGCGGCAGGACCGTCATCGTGGCCTGCGAGGCGGCCGGTGACATCGAGGCGCCGGCTGCGCGGGTCCCGTGCCTCGGTGTCGTGACCGAGGGCGTGCTGGTGGCGGCGGCGCTCGACGGGGTCGAACGCATCGAGATGGTCCACGGGCTGTGCGCGTCGTGTCTCAGGCGCGAGGGCGAGGCCCTGTTTCACCGGGCGGTCGAGCGGACCGAGGCGCTCGCGGGAAGGCTCGCGCCCGTGGTGGACATGCGATGGGTCCCGGGCCGGGAGGTCCGGCCCGTCCGTCGCGCGACGGTTTCCAGACGCGGGATCTTCTCGCTGTTCGCGCAGCCCCTGTCCTGCGCATTCCGGCGGGAGAAGCCCGAAAATGAACGCCGCCGGAGGCTTTTGGGTCTGCTGGACCGATCCGGGGGCGAACGCCCCAGGTCCGCGCGGGGACTGTTCTTCGACCTCGACGTGTCAGTGGCCTGCACCGGATGTCCGGTCTGCGAGGCGGTCTGTCCGATGAGGGCCATCGGCCGGGAGGAAGGGCCCGGATCGGTCCTGCTTCGGTTCGATCCGATCCGGTGCACCGGGTGCGACAACTGCCGGGCTGCCTGTCCGGAGGGGGCCATCTCCTTGAAGCCCCGCGACTACTCGCTTTCCATCCCGGACGGGATGCGGATCATGGCCACGGTCCCCCTGCACCGGTGCCCCTCCTGCGGGACGCCCACGGGCGGGCGCCGGCCTACCTGCCTTTCGTGCGCGGGGCGCGAGGGAAGGCTGCGGCTCACGGCGGAGAGGACCCGCTGAGTCGCCGGCACGACGCCGGGCGGTTCAAGGGCTCGGCACCCCTGTATCCCCCAGGCTGCGTCAAGACCCGGCACTCCGCTGTGCGCCCGCCTCCCTCCACGCCCGTGCGAGCACCTGGGCCGCGCGAATCACGTCCCCGCGCGTGGTCGCGCGGCCGAGGGACAGGCGGACTGCGCCGAGGGCGACGTCTGCGGACAGCCCCATCGCGAGCAGGACGGCGGACGGGGCCTCGCCGCCCTCGTGGCAGGCCGAGCCGGTCGAGGCCGCGACCTCGGGCGCGCGGGCCAGGATGGCGCTCCCGCGGACCCCGGGGAACGACACGTTCAAGGTGTTGGGCAGCCGCTCGGTCGGGTGACCGTTGAGGCGAATCTCGGGCACGGCCTCACGCAGGCGCTCGAACAACTCGTCCCGCAAGGCGCGCAGGCGCTCCGATTCGCGATGGAGGTCCCGCGACGCGACCTCGCAGGCGCGGCCGAGGCCCACGATGGACGCGACGTTCTCGGTTCCCGGCCGCAGGCCCCGCTCGTGGCCCGCCCCGAGCAGGACCGGTTCGAGCGGTATCCCTCGCCGCACGTAGAGGGCCCCGACCCCCTTGGGCGCGTAGAGTTTGTGGCCGGCCACGCTCAACAGGTCCACGTCGAGGTCCCGGACGCGCACGGGGACCTTGCCCACGGCCTGGGCCGCGTCCGTGTGGACCAGGGCCCCGCGCTCGCGGGCGATGCGGGCGATCGCCTCGACTGGCATCAGGGTGCCGGTCTCGTTGTTCGCGAGCATCACGGTCACGAGGGCGGTATCGCCCCGGATGAAGGCGAGCGCCGCGCCCGCGTCCGCGCGTCCGTGACCGTCCACGGGCAGGCGGGTGACCTCGAATCCCCGCGCCTTCAGGGCCTCGCACGGTCGGGCCGTGGCCGGATGCTCGACCGCCGTGGTCACGACGTGCCGCCGGGACGGGTCCCGGAGGGCGGCCACGGACCCGAGGATGGCGAGGTTGTTTGCCTCGGTGCCGCCCGAGGTGAAGACGACCTCGTCCGGGTCGCACCCGAGCAGGGCCGCGACCTGTCCCCGGGCCGCGACGATGGCCTCGTGGGCCTTGCGGCCGTAGGGATGGCTGGAGGACGGATTCCCGAACTGCTCTCGAAGGTACGGAAGCATCGCGTCCACGACCTCGGGGAGCACCGGCGTCGTGGCGTTGTGGTCGAGGTAGATCGGTCGGTCGCCCATTCGAGACCTCCAACTGAAACCGGCACCCCGCAAATCGCCGGGGGGCGGGGTCTGCCGCAGCGAGGACTGTCGGGCCGCAGCCAGGCAGACTCGGTCCTCCGGCCCATCGTCATCACAGCGCTCGATCACCCGCCGCGAAGCCGAGGAACGCGCTCGAGACCAGCACGAGGACCGCGAAGACCAGGCAGACCTCGCACAGGCGCCTTCGCCTCGCGCGCAGGGCGAAGAAGGCCTTCTCGGCCCCCGGGTCCGGCGCGGTCCCCGGCGCGAACCCCGCGAACATCGCGCGCAGTCTCGGATTGATATCCAGGAAGATGATCCCCATGATGGCCATCATCCCGAAGACGAACGTGAGTTTCACGGCCAGCGCGCCGACGGCGACCGCGGAGAGGTCGCGGAACGCCCCGTGAAAAAGATAGTGGTTGAGCGGCATCCCGATGCCGGTCGCGAACAGGACCGCGAGGAAGACCATGCAGTACGGGGCATTGCCCTGCAAGGTGTCCTCCACGACCTTGTCGAGTTCGTAGAAGAGACGCGGGCCGTACCGCGCCCGCTGGTGGACGAGGTTGCGGTTGTAGAAGGGCGCGGCCGCGCAACCGACCAGGGCGAGGTTGTGCAGGGCCAGCAGGAACGAGTGGATGACCGATTCGACCACGCGACACCTCCGTTCTTCAGAAGACGAGCACGCGGTCGGACGACCGCGTCAGGTCCGTGAGTTCATCGAGGGTGCTGCGGGCCGCGCCCTCGAGCACCTCGTCGTCCTTCAGGCCGCGCGCGTCCATGCACGTCCCGCACAGGAGCACGCGACCGCCGCGCTGGACGAGGGCGGACAGCATCCGCTCGAGGTTGTAGTAGCCCGCGGGCGTGGTCTGGCCCCTGCGGGCCGCCCCGACCGAGTCCCCCATCAGGAAGACCGTGACCTGGTCGCGGCCCTCGCCCGTGCGCAGGAGATTGACGGCGAGCCGCAGGGCATTGAAAGGTCGTTCGGACCCGTAGGGCGCGTCGTTGAGGATGAACAACCACCTCGTCATGGGGAAACCTCCTGTCCCGTGGCCACGGGAAGCCCCGCGTCCCGCCACTCCGGGAATCCGTCCGCCAGGCGCATCGCGGACACGCCCGCGTCCCGGAACCGCCGCACCGCCTCCGCCGCGAGCACGCAGTATGGACCGCGGCAATACGCGACGACTGCCTTCCCGGGCGGGAGGGACCGCAGCCGCGACGCGACGTCCGGGAGGGGCAGGGACACCGCGCCCGCGATGTGACCGGCCTCGTATTCCTCGACCGGCCGGACGTCCACCACCACGACCTCCCCGCGTCCCGCGCGCTCCATCAGCCACTCGCGCGAGACCGGTTCCATCCCGTCCACGCCGGAGAAGTAGTCGCGGACGAGGCGCTCGACGTCGGGGAGCCGGGCCTCCGCGATCCGGCGGAGCATCCGGTACCCCTCCAGCACGACCGGGTCGGCCAGGCGATAGAGCACCTCGACCCCGCGGCGCCTCCAGGCGACCAGCCGTGCGGCCTTCAGAACCTGCAAGTGCCGCGAGGTGTTGGCCACGCTCAACCCCGTCTCGCGGGCGATCCCCTCGACGGACCTCTCGCCCTGGGCGAGCACGTCCAGGATCTCGATGCGCTTCGGGCTCGCGAAGGCCGCGGCCACGCGGGCCAACTGCTCGAACACCTCGTCCTTGAACACCCGGCCCTTCACGTCGGGCCCCCCCGGTCGAACGCAAATCAATAGATAAATTGAATAGGTGAAAACGTCAAGAACCAGTTTGCAACAGGGTGCAATCACTGGAGAAGTCATTCATTGGACGCGGGCGGGGGTCAGGCGGGACGCCGCTCGGGCCGGTAGATCAGCGAGATCACGACCCCGATCAGGACGTACTCGATCATCCCGAAGACGAACCACTTGACCGCGAGCGCCAGGGGGATCGCCATCATCACGTAGGTCCCGAAGGCCATGCCGAGGGACATCAGGAGCCCGATGACCACGCCGAACCGCACGCCCTCCACGACCCCCTTGCCCTCGTAGCCCTTGCCGAAGATATGGACGAACAGGAACGAGTAGGCGAGGTTCAGCAGGAAGAAGATCCACTCCAGTTTCTGCAGGTCCGGGCGCCACAGGGACTTCGTCGCCTCGTAGTCGGCCTCGAGCAGGACCCCGTGGATGATGAAGTCGCTGACCACGCTCGTCACGTAGACGGCAAGGCCGGCCAGGAAGAACCGCTTGACAGGCATGACGACCTCCATGCGAGAGACGGCGAACGCGTCGGGACGGGCGCGACGCCCGCCCTCCTTCTCGACCCGGAACAGCGTCAGTTTCCCTGGGATTGGAATCCATGTCAATCTGCGTCCTCCAGCCCCATCTCGGCGATCTTCCGGTAGAGGGTCCTCTCGCTGATGCCGAGCAGGCGCGCGGCCTCGGCGCGGTTGCCGCGGGCCCGTTGCAGGGCGCGGCGGATGTGGCGGCGCTCGAGTTCGTCGAGCGTCGGGAAGTCGCCGGGGTCGTCGGCGGGGGGCTCGACCGGCGCCCGCACGCGTGCCGGGAGGTGTTCGGGCCGGATCTCCTCGGAATCGCACAGGGCCGCGGCGGCCTGGACCGCGTGGAACGCCTCGCGGACGTTTCCGGGCCACGGGTGGCGGGTCAGGACCTCCATCGCCTCGCGGCTCATGCGACACGTCGCGCCGAAGCGCTCCCCGAACACGGCGAGCCAGTGCGCGACCAGGGCCTCGATGTCCTCGCGGCGGTGGCGCAGGGGCGGGATCTCGATGGTGACCGCGGCGATCCGGTAGAACAGGTCCTGCCGGAACAGGCCGCGCCGGACCAGGGCCGGGAGGTCCCGGTTGGTCGCACAGATCAGACGGGCGTCGGCCCGCTGCTCGCGCAGTCCCCCGACGCGACGGAAGGTCCCGGTGTCGAGGACGCGCAGGAGCGCGGTCTGGTTCGCGGGACTCAGCTCGCCCACCTCGTCCAGGAACAGGGTCCCGCCGGACGCGACCTCGAACAGCCCCGGCTTGGCCCGGTCCGCGCCGGTGAACGCGCCTCGCTCGTGCCCGAACAACTCGCTCGGGAGCAGGGCCTCGGGGATGGCGCCCCCGTCCACGACGACGAAGGGGGCGTCCGCGCGGGTGCTTCGCGCGTGGATCAGGCGCGCGAGGACCTCCTTGCCCACGCCCGTCTCGCCGAGGATCAGGACCGGTACGTCCGTGGCCGCGACCCGGCAGGCGAGGTCCACGACCTCGCGCATCCGAGGACTCTGGTACACGAGGCCGGTCTCCGACGGCCGGAGCCCGCGCTCGAGGACGGCCACGCGCCGGGCCATGTCGCGCTGACCCACGGCACGGCGGATGCGCACGACCAGTTCCTCGATGGGACAGGGCTTCTGCACGTAGTCCGCGGCCCCCTGCTTCATCGCCACGATGGCGGTGTCAATGGTCCCGTGCCCGGTCAGGATCAGGACCTCGGGCGGCTGGGGACGGTCCCGCAGGGCCGCGAGGACTTCGAGCCCGTCCGCGTCGCCGAGCCTCAGGTCGAGGAGGACCACGTCCACGCCAGACTCTTCCATCGCGGCCAGGGCTTCGTCGCCGGACGAGGCCGTGCGGACCTCGAACCCCTTGCGCCCGAGTTCCCGGCCCAGGACGCGCGCGAAGACCTCGTCGTCGTCCACGATCAGGACAGCGATTTTGGCGGTGATCTCCATCCCCTCATCCCGTCGTCTCGATATCCTCTTCGGCGGCCAGAAAGGTCGCCCGGAACACGGCCCCCCCTTCCTCGAGATTCGAGGCAACGAGGTCCCCGCCCCACCGCCTCGCAAACTCGCGCGCGAGGAAGAGCCCGAGCCCGGTGCCGCGCGGCTTCGTCGTGAAGAACGGCTCGAAGATTCGCGAAAGGTTCTCGGCGGCGATCCCAGGACCGTGGTCTCGTACCTCGATGGCCGGTGTCCGGGACTCGGAGAGGACGCGGATCTCCACCGTTCCACCACGAGGGCTCGCCTCGATCGCGTTGACGAGCAGATTCAGAAGAACGAGTTGCGTCGGGCCTTCCCCGGCCCGGACCAGGCGGGGGGTGGGTGGACCCCTCACCTGGAGGGTGATCCCCGCGTCCCTGGCCACGGGGCGTGCGAGCCGCACGGCGGCTTCCACGGCCTGGCCGAGGTCCGAGACGCCCTCGACGTCGCCTCCCCCGCGGGCCAGTCGCAGGAACTGCCCCGAGATCGCCCGGCACCGCAGGACCTGCTCCCGCGCGATGTCCGCGGACTCGCGCAACAAGACGGGGTCGGGCTCGCGGGTCTCGTTCAGGTGCCCGATCATCCCCTCCACGCACGCGAGCACCGTGCCGAGCGGGGTGTTGATCTCGTGCGAGAACCCGGACGCGAGCATCCCGAGCGAGGCGAGGCGGTAGGACTCGGCGAGCCGGGCCTCCTCCTGGCGCCGCCTCGTGATGTCGCGCCAGACCTCGACCACGTAACGGATCTCCCCCCCCTCCCGGACCGCTGAGGCGCGGACCTCGTGGTGTCGTATGCTTCCATCGTCGCCGGGGACCTCGACGATGGCGCTCTCCTCGATGCGTGACCCGGACAGGACCGCCCGTGCCGGGCAGCGATAACCGCTGGTCGTCTGTTCGTCCAAGAGACGGCATGGAAGCCGCACGAGATCCCGGCAGGTCCGTCCGACCAGCCCTTCCCGGTTCACGCCGACCACGCGGAGGAAGGCGTCGTTGGCCGCGACAAAGCGCTGTTCGGGGTCGAGCACCAGGATGCCGTCCGGAATCCCCGCGATGATGCGTTCGAGCTGGGCGCGCTCTTCCCGCACCTGTCCGACGAGGCGCGAGACGGAGTCGGCGAGCGCGTTGAACGACTCCGCGATGAACGACAGCGTGTCCGCGCCGCGCACGGGCATGCGAAGGGCGGTCTCGCCCGCTGCGATCCTCGCGCCGAACGACTGGAGCAGGCGGAGCCGGCGGACGAGCGTCGCGCGAAGGAACAGCCCGAGCACGACCAGAACCGCGACCACGACGCCCCCGCCCCACAGCGCCATGGCCTCGGCGTCGCGCCGGACTTCGGCCGGGATGCGCCGGGCGTCCACGTCCACGATCAGGACGCCATTGATCCGGTGGTCGGAGCCATGGCACTGGAAACACTCGGGCCTGTTGCGCAGCGGAGTCACGGTCCGCAGGACCTCCTCGTTCCCGAGAGACACGACGCGGCTCTGGACCCGCTGCTCGGGCGGGGATCGGTGGCAGGCCTGGCACGTGGGCGAGGACAGGTGGGTGTCCTCCGGGGCCACGTCGGACCGGCTCGAGTACTTCAACGTTCCGTGCCGGTCCACGACGAGCACTTGCCGGATGGCCGGGTCGCGACCGACCGCGGCCACGAGGTCCGCGATCAGGGAACGGTCCTTTTCACGCATCTGGTGTTCGAGGACCGCGCGCAGGACCTCGGCCTGGGACACGGCGGAGGTCCGCGCCTCCTCGAGAAGGCGCGCCGCGTGGTGCGATGCGAAGAGCCAGGCGCTCGCCACGAACCCCGCGACCACCGTCGTCGCGATGGAGATCCCCATCACGAGTATCAACCGGTCCACCCGGGGCGTCCTGGTCTTTCCGGTGAACATCCATCGGAATCGTAGCCTTTCCCCGAAGGCCTGTCACGAGGGTTTCCACCAGAGCAATCCGCGCTGTAAGCGCGGATTGCGACCCGGCCGCAGCGCGGCCGGCGT
>JBBIPO010000018.1:0-32040 GCA_037442805.1 Deltaproteobacteria bacterium | reverse complement strand
CGCCGGTCCCATCGCGTAGAACAGGAGCCCGTACCCCGTGTCGCAGGGCGGGACGCGCAGGCCGTTCAGCAGGATCACGGCCAGGGGGACCGCGACCAGGACCGCGCAGGACCGGAACGCGCGCCCCCACGCGGCCGGCATCGCGAGACCCGCCTCGCGCCCCACCGTCACAACCGTCACCGCGACCCCACCGCTGGCCATCCCCAGGAGGGGCGCCATGACGAGGCAAAAATAGAAGGACAGGACGTCCATGCCGGGCGCGAAGGCCAGGACTCCCGCCACGACCGCCAGGATCGCGGACCACGTCGCGGTGCGTCGCCACGTCGGGTTCCGGAGCGCGTCCGGTCCACGCGGGTTCGGTCGTTCCATGTTGGCCCGGTCCTTTCCAACGTGGCCTGATCCTACGGCGAAACCGGACGATTGATTTTTCCGAAGACCCGGGACGATCCTGCGCCCGCGGAGAGGCGGCATCCCCCGAACAAAAAAGCAATCCGCGCTGCAGGCGCGGAGGCCCGTGGGCCGCCCAGACCCGTTTCCGCTATGATCCTCCGCATGGACCGGATGGCAAGAAGTGCCGGCGCCGTCGCGAACCCCAGCGCGTGCGTGGCCCTGGTCGCCGTGGCCGTGGCGTGCGCGCGGGACCCGATCCCGTGCGTGGCGACCGTGGGACCCGGGGACCTCGCGGTCACGGAGGTCCGGGGGAAGCAGGCGAACGCCAGTGACACGCTTGGACAATGGGTCGAGGTCTGCAACCCCACGGCGGCCCGCCTGTCGCTCGCGGGGGTCGTGCTCGCCTTCGCCCGGCTGGACGGGAGCGGGGAACGCCAGGTCCTGGTGCGGGACCGCGGGCTCGTGGTGAACCCCGGGGGATGCGCGGTCCTCGGGCTGTTTTCCGGAACCGGCGGACTGTCCGCAGCGGAAAATGCGGGTGACGCGGACGCCCGGTCCGACGTGGTCCCGCTTCACCCTTACGCGGACTACGACTTCTCGGACCAGTGGGACCTGAAGACCGGCCTGTATGACGCCGCCGTCCTCGAGGTCCGGGCGTGCGGGGACGTGGTGGACCGCGTGGTCTATCGGGACCTCCCGGATCGGGGGACCTGGTCCCTGGACGGGCGGGCCGCGCCCGATGCCTCGGTCAACGATGACGAGGCGGCGTGGTGCGTGGACGCCGGGGAACCGGACCTCGGGTATCCCGGGACACCCGGTGAGAGGAATCGCGAATGCGCCGCATCCGGGGGTTGAAGCGCGCGGGGTGGCCCGCGCTCGCGGCGACCCTGGTTTTGAGCGTGTGGGCCGCGTGGCCCCGGGACGGGGACCATACCGTCGAGGCCCGCTCGTGCCGGCACCGCCCGTCGGTCGAGACCACGGGCCAGCCCGGCGCATCCATTTCGACCGCCGACGCGCCGGGCCTGGTCCTGGGGGAGTTCCGGCTCGCGCGCAAGGCGATTCTCGACGGCGACACCTTGCGGGTCGTCGGCCTGCCGAAGACGTTGCGCCTGATCGGGATCGACACCGAGGAGACGTTCAAGCGCGAGGAGGACCGCCGGGAGGCCGCACGCGACTTCCAGGCGTACGTCCGGGCGAAACGGGGGGAATCGCCGCGCCCCGTCAAGATGGGGACCCCGATGGGCGAGGAGGCGAAGCGGTTCGCGGAGGATTTCTTCCGGGACGTGGAGTCGGTCCGCCTGGAGCGGGACCACCCGGAGGAGGTCCGGGGGTACTTCGGACGGTTCCTGGCATACGTCTTCGCGATGAAGGGTGGAAAGTGGGTTCACTACAACGTCGAGGCGGTGCGCGCCGGCATGAGTCCGTATTTCACGAAATATGGGTATTCAAGGCGATTTCACGAGGAGTTCGTGCGGGCGCAGGAGGAGGCCCGCGCCGCGCGGCGGGGCATCTGGGACCCGGACACGCGACACTACCCGGACTACGACGAGCGCCTGGCCTGGTGGAACGCCCGCGCGGACTTCCTGCGCGAGATGGAGCGGGAGGCCGAGGGACGCGACGACGTCGTGTTCCTGACCCGATGGAACGCCATCGAGCGATTGCTGGGATTCGAGGGGCGGGAGGCGGTGGTCGTGGGGGCCGTGTCCCGGGTGGTCCGCAAGGACCGAGTGGCCCTGGCCTTGCTGGCGCGACGCAAGGGCGAGGACTTCCCCCTGGTCTTCTTCGACTTTGATGTTCTGGACAAGTCTGGGATCGAAAAGCACGAAGGAGAATATGTTCGCGTTCATGGCCGGGTGCGAATCTACCGGGACCCGCGCCGGTCCGGGAGGGAAGAGGTCGAGATGGTGGTGGAGCGGCCGGGTCAGGTACGGGTGACACCGGTGCCGGCGCGCACAGGCAACAGCGGGGGGAAGCCGTGAGGACGTGCGCGTGGACGTGGGGCGTGGTGGTCCTGGCGCTGGGAGGCTGTTCCGGGCGCCCCACCTCCGGCGGGGGGCCGGGGGCGTGCGGCGCGGATTTGCAACCCGGGGACCTGGTGTTCACGGAGGTCATGGCGGACCCGGAAGGTGCGGACGAGGGCCGGGAGTGGTTCGAGGTCTTCAATGCCAGTGGTCGCGCGCTCGACCTGGCCGGGGTCATGGTCGTCTCGTCGAAGCCGGACGGCACGGACGAGAAACGGATGACGCTCGGCGCGGTCACGGTGGAGGCCGGGGCGTATTTTGTCTTCGGAAGCGCCATGCCTGCGGCGGCCCCGGCCTTCGTGGACTATCCCTATGCTTCCGCGCTCGGCAGCCTCCCGCAGACGACCGGGCGGCGGCTCGCGATCCTGTGCGGGGACGTGGTCGTGGACGAGGTGGCGTACACGGAGGCTCCGGCCAGCGCCTCGTGGTCCCTGGACGGGTCCGGGGTTCCGGACGCGGCGCGCAACGACGACCCCGCGGCGTGGTGCGCGACCACGGCCGAGTACGAACCGGGGAACAAGGGCTCGCCAGGCGGGCCGAACGAGGTGTGCCCGGCCGCGGTCCCGGCCGGGTCGTGCTGGGACGGGACGACGGTGCGGCCCCTCCGCGTCCCCGGGGTCGGGTTCCTGGTGATCAACGAGTTCCACGCGAACCCCAAGGCCGTGTCGGACACGGTCGGGGAATGGATCGAGGTCGCGGTCCTGGCGGACGTGGACGTGAACGGGCTCCAGGTCGGCAAGGACCCGGCGGACCTGAAGGAAGTGGTCCCGGCCGGCGCGTGCCGGGAGGCCGCGGCCGGGACGTTCCTGCTGTTCGCGAGGAAGGCGGACGCGACCCAGAACGGCGGAATTGAGGACGTGGCGGGCGTGCTCCCGTTCGGTCTGACCAACACGGGGGCCAACCTCCTGATCCTGGCCCTGGGCGGGGAGGTTCTGGACCAGGTGACCTACGAGAGCGCGTGGGTGCGGGACGGGGCCTCGACGTCCCTAGACCCCGGGCACCTCGACCCCGCGGCCAATGATGACGCCTCGAACTGGTGCGCGGCCACCGCGCCGTACGGGCTCGGGGACCTCGGCACGCCCGGGGTCGCCAATGCTGCCTGCCCGTGAGGGGACATGAGCCGCCGCTCCTGGCCAGGCGCCTGCCGCTGCTTGCGGACGCTCGCCGCGCTCGCGGCCCCGGCCGTGCTGGCGTGCGGGGGGGGCTCCGAGGATTCGTCCCGCTGCGGCCCGGCGCGCGTCCTGGTCACTCGCGTGGTGGACGGGGACACCATCGAGGTCGAGACCGGCGACAAGGTCCGCTACCTCCTCGTGGACGCCCCGGAGATGCCGGATTCCTGCTACGCGAGCGAGGCTGCGGAGTTCAACGCCTCCCTAGTCGAGGGCCGCGAGGTTTCGCTCGCCTACGACGAGGCCGGGTGTCGCGACCGGTATGGTCGTCTCCTGGCATACGTGTTCGTGGACGGCCAGGAGGTCAACCGGTTCCTCGTCGAGCAGGGATACGCTTGCGTCTATGTCCTGCCCCCCGCAGGGGTGTCGCGGGAGGCCGAGTTCCGGGCGTGGCAGGACCAGGCCATCCAGGCCCGGCGGGGGTTGTGGGGCGTGTGCACGGAGGTGCCCTGTGGCCGCTAGGTTCCAGCGACTGGCCGTTGCGGCCTTGCTCGTCGGCCTCCTCACGGCCCGCCCCGCCCGAGCCGCCGACTACGGTCTCTTCATTTCCGTGTCGGACGAGGACGACCTCCTGGAACTCCTCCACGCGGGCGAAATTGAGGAAGATGTCTACCAGGCGCTTCTCGAGATCCTGCACGACCCGGTGGACCTGAACGGGGCGGGTCGCGAGGTCCTGTACAGCCTGCCGAACCTGACCTACGGGGACGTGGATGCCATCCTGGCCTATCGCGAGGAGGTCCAGACGATCCAGGCCCTCGACGACCTGGTCGCGGCCCGGGTCCTGGCCCCGGACAAGGTCCACGCCCTGCGCCCGTTCGTGGTGGTCCGCCCGCCGTCCCCTCCCCTGTGGGACACGCACGGCCGCCTGCGCACCGCGACCGCCTGGGTCGCGGGGGACGAGGCCGTGCCCCCGATGCTCTTCCATGCAAGGGTCACCACCCTTCGCGACGTGGAGGCCGGCATCGCGGGGGTCGTGTCGCGCAACCGCGTGTCGAACGTCCAGTACGACGAGACCCGTCAGGCCCTGTTCGCGGACCCGCCCGCGACGAAGTTCTATCTTCCGAAATATTTTGTCCAGTGGGACACGGACCGCGTTCGGGTCATCGCGGGCACCTTCCGGATCGGGTTCGGGCAGAGGCTGACCCTCGACAACACGGGGATGGCCCGGCCCGATGGCGCGCGGCCCGACGACCTCGTGGCCCTGGATTACGACCTGACCACGGCCTGCCGCGAATCGGCGTGGGACCTCCCGAGCCCTTGTGCCGACGCGGCCGGAGCAATTTACGAGACCCCGGACTTTCGCTGGACCGACCGCTTCCGGGGCGTGGCCCTGGGTCTCCGGTCCGTGCCGGTCGGGTCGGGCTGGCTCCAGGCGGACGCCTTCGGGTCCTACCAGACGCGGGGAATTTATCAATACGAACTGTACGACCGGGACCGGTGCCCGGACCCGACCGATGACGACAATCCCGCCTGCGCGGCCCCGCCCGTCCTGCGATGGCGCGGAGACCCCCTCGCCCCGACCACGCGATTCTCCTACCAGACGCTCCCGGACCTGTTCGCGGAGTGGGCCGCGGGCGGGAACGTCTCGTACTTCTTTGATTCCCGGACCCACGTGGGCGTCACGGGGTACGGCGCGGGCGTCCGGTGGCTGGCCCGTGGCATCTCGCTGGACTTCCAGGAATGGTCGCGCACCCCCTACGGGGGGCCGTTCGGGGCCGTGGGCGTGGACGCGACCTGGGGGGTCGGGCCCTGGGACCTCGCCGCGGAGGTCGCGCGTTCCTTCGATTCGCAACCCGCCGGTGGCGGCTACGCGGGCCTGGTGCGCGCGACCCTGACCCTCGGGAACCACGAGGTCGAGGCCCTGGCTCGCTACTACGGTCTGGACTACGCCAACCCCTACGCCCGCCCGCCGTCCGAGGCCGACGAGTTCGACGGGCTGCGTGCCCGGGACGAGACGGGGCTTCGCCTCCAGTATTCAGGTCGAATCCGCGACCTTTCCCTGCGCGGGAGCCTCGACCTCTGGACCTGGGCCACGAGCCTCGACGGCCCCCTGAAGATGCGCCTGGCGGTCCGGGCCGACTACAAGGTCGCGCGCTGGTTTCGTCCCGGCGCGTATCTCGAGTTCCAGGACCGGGACCTGCGCCATTCGAGCCGCGGCGCCTGCTACGAGGTTCCTTACGAGACCATCGAGGGCGAACCCGTTCCGTGCTCGGGCGAGCGGGTCCAGGGCGGGCTGGTCCTGCGATTCTTGCCGCACCGCAACCTCACGCTCAGCGCCCGGTACCAGCACCGCTTCGTGGACGACCACCGGACCGCCACGGACCCCGCGACCAAGAACCGCTACTACGTCTTCGGGGACCGCTTCCGGCAGGACCTCATCGCGTGGTTCTCGGTCGCCTGGCGTCCGCTGGACTGGGTGCGTCTGCGGGCCCGCCTGCGCTACCTCAACGAGGACCCCTCGGACGACGCCTACCTGGAAGAGTCGTTGTGGGGCTACGTCGAGGCGGCCGTTCGGGTGCGGCGTCTGCTGTCCGCGCGCCTGCGCTACGAGGTGTACGCCTGGCTGGACGACCGCGAATCCACGCGCCATCGCTCGCCCAACCCGGCCCACTGGATTCGCGGGGACGTGGTCTTCGAGTTCTGAGCGGACCCGGAAGCAGCCTCACGTCCGCATCGCCTTGCGCACCTCCTCGCTCGGCGCGGTGGGGATCGCCTCTGTCCCCGCGGTGTCCGGACGACGAACGGGCAAGGAAAACTCCGCGGTCACCCCCTCCCCCTCGACGGACCGGAGCACGAGGTCCCCGCCGTGGCGGCGCACGATCGCCTGGGCGATGGTCAGGCCGAGCCCGACGTGCGGCCCCGGGGCTCGCGTCGTGAAGAACGGGTCCACCGCGCGCGACAGGACCTCCGGGCTCATGCCAACCCCGTCGTCGCGCACGGACACGACCACCCGACCGCCCCCCTCCATCGTCGCGACCTCGACCCGTCCCCCGCGTCCCGTCCGGGTCACCCCGAAGATCGCGTTCTCAAGCAGTTGCCCGACCACCGCCTGGAGGCTGACCCTCGACCCCTCCACGGCGGGGACCTCGGTCAGGTGCGTGACCACCTCGACCCCGGGCGCGAGCCCCGCTCGCGCCTGCTCCACGGCCTCGCGAATCACGTCGTTCACGTCCACCGCCCCCACGTCCAGCGGCCCGGCGTCCACGAACGACTCGATCGCCTGGATGATCCGCCGGATGCGGGTCAGCCCCACCTGGATGTCCGCGAGCACCTCGTCGAGGTCCAGGGTCATCCGTTCCAGGGACCCCTCCCGGAACTGCCGTTCCAGGTCGGGCCTCGCCGCCCCTCGCGCGAACGCATCCAGAAACACGCGCGCCCGCTCGAACCATAGTCGGACGTGACTGAACCCGGATGACACGAAGCCCAGAGGGTTGTTGATCTCGTGGGCCAGGCCCGCCGCCATGGTCGCGAGCGACGCGAGTTTCTCGCTCGCGACCAGGCGCTCCTGCGTCGCCTTCAGGACGCGCATGGACTCGACCAGCTCGCGATTGGCCGCCACCGCTTCCTCGGCGAGGCGGCGGATGCGGTCCTCCGCCAGGCGCTGTGTCGTGATATCCTGAATGATCGTCACAACGGAATTCAGCCCAGGAACAGAATACGAGGTCTCCCGATACGCCCGCTTCCACGGCGTCTTGACCTCGAACTCGACCACCCGGTGGCCGGTGGTCAGCCGGGCGGGACAGCCCATCTCCACGTGGTACGGAAAGACCTCGCAGCACTTCCGGCCGGGCATCTCGCGCACGTCCATCCCGACCATCCCGGCGAGGGCCGCGTTCGCGCGCTTGAACACCCCCTCCCTCGTCAGGATCGCGATGCCGTCCTCGATTGCGTCGAAGGTGGTCTCCCACTCACGTTTGGCGTGTTCGACCGCGGCAAAGAGGCGATTGGCCTCCTCGACCGTCTCGAACCGGATATCCCCGTCCGCCATGACCCCCCCCGCGCCGTCACGGCGTCCGGACATATCCGACGTAAGGAAGGTTCCGGAACCGTTGCTCGAAGTCGAGCCCGTAGCCGACCACGAATCGGTTCTCGATCGTGAAGCCGACGTAGTCCAGGGGCACGCCGCGGACCGTGTTGGAAGGCTTGTGCAGGAGGGTACAGACACGGACCGACCTCGGCTTGCGCACGCGGAAGTTCTCGATCAGGAAGTGAAGGGTCAGGCCGGTGTCCACGATGTCCTCGACCACGAGGACGTCCCGGTCCACGACGGGTTGCGTCAGGTCCTGCGTGATCTGGACGACGCCGGAGGTCGTGGTGCTGTCGCCGTACGACGACAGTCCCAGGAAATCGAGCGTCACGGGCAGGTGGACGTGGCGACACAGGTCCGACAGGAACAGACACGCCCCCTTGAGCACTCCGACCATCACGAGGTCCCGGCCCTCGTAGTCGCGCGTGATCTCGTGCCCCAACTCGCGCACGCGCCTCTGGATCTCGGCCTCGGTCAACAGGACCTCGAACCGATCCTCGCCTTCCATCCTCCACCCCTTTCGTCAGGTCTGCGCGTTGTTCAGGACCTCCCCGAGCCCGCCGGCCCCGGGGATGATGTAATCGTGGTCATCAAGCCCCCGCTCGCGGTCCCAGTCCTCGCCCGGGACCTTGGCCAGGACGTCCGGCGGGGACAGGCCCCGGTCCACGCGGAACGCATAGATCAGGATGTCCGGTTCCTCGCGCAGGACCTTCCGGATGAACTCCGGGGTCACGATCAGGTTCAGGGTGATCCAGGCGGCGGGACGACCCTCTCCACGCTCCCGGTAGTGGCGGATCACCTCGCACAGCGACGACCCGGTCGCCCCCATCGGGTCGGGGAACAGCAGGATCTTTCCACCGATGGAGCCACCGACCTTGGTCCCGGAGATCGCGGCCCCGGTCACGGTCCCGTGGGCGTCCGTCACGCGCTGCATGATGATGTGGTCCTGGCGAACGACCTTCGGATCCAGCAGGGTCGAGAGCAGCTCGTAGCAGATCATCGCGGGCTTGATCCCGGCCCGCGCGATGTCCACGGCCACGACCTCCGTGCGCGGGTCGAGAAGTTCCCCCCGGTACTCGGCCCCCATGCGGGTCACGACCGTCCGCTCGCGTTTCGGGAACTCGTTGGCGAGGACCGCGCGCAACAGTCCGCCGTAGAGCGATTCCAGGAGCCAGTTCAGGCGCGGCTGGAGGGTCGTGGGCATGCAGAGTTCCGCGAGCAGGGTCCGCATGACCGGGTCGTCCAGGATGTGAACCCGTGGCCCGTACCGATGGAGGACCTCCCGGCAAACCAGGCGTCGTTCCTCGCTCATCATTCCCTCCCGTCCGGCTCCAGCAGCGCGCGGGCCTCCCGCGCGTCCCGTTCGTGTCCCTCGCGGCCCAGGAGCCCGTGCGCGAAGCGCTTGCCCACCTCGACCCCGGGCTGGTCGAAAGGATTCACCCTGAGCAGGAAACCCGCGAGCGCGGTCTCGACCTCGAAGTGGGCGAAGAGGGCCCCGATCGCGGCCTCATCCAGGCGCGGGACGTGCAGGTGCACCAGCGGGCGGTTCGCCTGGACCAGCGCCGCCATGGTCCCCATGCGCAGGGCCTCGAAGACCTCGAGCACGTCGCGGTCCGCGAACTCCCGCAATGCCGGGTCCAGGCCCCCCCCGTCTGGCACGCGCATCGCCGGCCACGGACCGCCCACGGTCAGGAAGGTCAGGCACAGGTTGGCCGGTCCCTGCATGGCCAGCTGCAACAGCGAGTGCTGGTCCGTCGAGCCGACCGCCCGAATCGGGGCCTGCCCGACCGCGACCCCGTCCGTCCGGACCTTGCCAAGCGACTCGGCCCACAACTGGCAGAACCAGTCCCCGAGCGCGGCCAGGCGGTCCCCGTACACCCACAGGACCCTCACGGCCGCCCGCTCCCAGACGCGCAGGTGAAGGGCCGCGCTCGCGACCGCGGGATGGGCCAGGGGGTCGTCCCCCAGCGCATCGAACACCCCCGCGGCCCCCCGAAGCATCTGGCTCACGTCGAGGCCGGCGAGGGCGGCGGGGAACAGACCGACCGCGGTCAGCACGCTGAACCGCCCCCCGACCTCGGGAGGGACGTCCAGGGTCCGGCACCCGATCGTCCCCGCGATGCGCCGCAACGTGCCCCGCTCCGGGTCCGTGACCGCCACCACCCCTTCGCGCAGGGCCGCGTCCCCGCCCGAGGCCCGGATACGCTCGGCGAACAGGGCGAACTGGGCGAGGGTCTCCACGGTCGCTCCGGACTTCGTGATGACGACCAGCAGTGTGTCGTCGGGACAGAACCACTCGAGCGCGTCCGCGACCGAGGCGGGGTCGAGGTTCGCGAGAAACCGCACGTCCCGGCCCATCCGCGCGGACCCGGGCGCTCGAAGGGCCTCGATTGCGGCCCGGGCCCCCAGGGCCGACCCTCCGATCCCCAGCACCAAGACGCGCCGGAACCTCGCGGGGACCGTGGCCGCGGTCGCGAGCACGGCCTCTTCCGCGACCCTGTCCGACGGGAGCCTCAGGAACGAGGCCGCTCCCCCGGCCTCCCCGAGCAGGCTCGCGAGCGCCGCGCGGACTCGCGCTGCCTCCCCGTCCGGGGCGTGCGGCCACGGGCCCAGGACCCGAAAGGCCAATCTCCTGGAATCCTCGCCCGCTGTGCTGTGACCGTTCATCCCATCGCCCGGTTCCGTCCCGCCTGTTCCCTAGCAGTCCGGGCGAAAAAATTCAACTTGACCCCCGGGTCCGATTCGATATCATGGGGTTCTGGTTCTGGGGTGGCCGGGGAGGAACCAAGACCATGACCAAGTCTCAACTGATCGCCGCGGTCGCGAGACAGTGCGGGATCACCCTCGAGCGCGCCGCCATCGTCGTGAACACCATGTTCGAGCAGATGGTGGACGCGATGAAGCGCGAGGAACGCATCGAGATCCGTAACTTCGGAAATTTCGTAGTCAAATCGTATGGCGGATACACCGGTCGCAACCCCAAGACGGGCGACAGGGTGGACGTGCCGCCGAAGCGCCTGCCATTCTTCAAGGTCGGTCTCGGCCTCAAGCACATGATCAACGGGAAGAAGTGACCCGGGCAGAATGCCCGCGGCGGTTCGACCTCCCCCGCCCTCGAATCAGGTAAAGGCATCCTCGTCGAGTTCGGTGCCGGGGCCTTGTTCCGGGAGCCTGGGCGCCCCCCGTTCCTGGATGAACCGGACGAGGGCCTGGGCGTACGTCGGGAATGGAGGGCACGCGATCCCGGTCCCCGCGAGGCAGGTCAGGGTGTTCATGCAGTTGTAAATGACCAGGCGCGAGAAATACTCGATGAAGTGCCGCTGCGGCCGCAGAAAGCGCTCGATCCCCGGGAGTTTCATCGCCAGGCGGATCCCCGCCGAGGGCAGCGAGCCCCTGGGGCGACGGCGCCCCGCCAGGTCCGCCACGAGGTCGAAGACCTTGCGCGCGGACAGGGGATTCGGGTCGGTCAGATGGAAGGTCAGGCCCGCGGCTCTGGGGTCCCGGGCGAGCGCGTCGGCCGCGGCGACCACGTAATCCACCGGAACCATGTTCAGCGGATGGACCCCGCCTTCCGGCAAGGGCAAGGGGAGGTCCACCGGCAGGTGCACCAGGGTCCGCATCAGGAAGTAGGGGCCGTCCAGACGGTCAATCTCTCCGGTGCGGGAATCCCCCACGATGACTGAGGGCCGCATCACCGAGATCGGGAGGTCCTTCATCCGCGAGCGAACCAGTTGCTCGGCTTCGAACTTGGTCCGTTCGTAGGCGTTGCGGAACCGTTGGCCCTCCCACAACTCGTCCTCGAGGATCACGCCGGTCCGGTCCCCGGCCACGAAGGCGGTGCTGAAAAACACGAAGCGCTCGAGCCTCGGCAGGTCGGCCGCCAACCCCAGGACGTTCCGCGTCCCGCCGACGTTCACGCGCTCGGTCAGGCCCAGCGTCTCGCCCAGGTAGTAGATGGCCGCAAGGTGGTGCACGCGCGTCACCTCGCGGGCCAGGCGCTTGATCTCGCGGCCGGACAAGCCCAAATCCAGGTCCAGGACGTCCCCGACCAGGACCTCGACCGGGCCGGGCAGGCCCTTGTCCATGCATCCCTTCGCGAAGGTCCGGGCCTGGTCCTCGAACTTCTTCTGGCACAGGAGGAAGACCTTGTCCCCGCGCTCCGCGAGCAGGCGTGCGAGCCTTCGCGCGGTGAAGGTCGAGAACCCGGTCACGAGATGCGCCTCGGCCGCCTTCCTCATGGCGTGCCCTCCCGGATGTCCCGGACCACGAGGACGGCCAGGCGCGCGGCCCGTCGTCGGAGGTCGTCCAGGGACCCGTCGTTGACCACGACCCACGTTGCGACCCGCGCCCGCTCGGCGTCCGAGACCTGGGTCGCCATGCGGGCCCGCACCTCGTCGAGCGAGACGCCGTCCCTTGCCGCGACGCGCGTCGCCCGGTCGTCCTCGGAGGCGGCGACGGTCACGAGCCCGTCCAGCGACCCGTGGAGCCCCGCCTCGACGATCAGTGCGGCCTCCACCACGGCCACGGGATGTCCCATCTCGGCCAGGATGGCGAGGCGCCGCTCCACCTCGGCCACGACGTGCGGGTGGGTGATGCGGTTCAGGGTCCGCAGGCGCTCGGGGTCCGCGAAGACGACCCTGGCCAGGCGCCGCCGGGCGATTTCGCCATCCGAGCCCAGCACGTCCCGCCCGAACGCGGCCACCACCTCCTCGTACACCGGGTGTCCGCTCCTCATCTGCTCGCGCGCGATCCCGTCCGCGTCCACCACCGGGATCCCCGCCCACCGGAACACGCGGGCCACCTCGCTCTTGCCCGCGCCGATTCCGCCGGTCAGGCCGATCAAACGCAGTCCATTAGGCCGCTTCATCGCGCCGAGTATCCGACACGGCCAGGGGCGAGTCAAACCAGACTCCGATCCCGAGGCACCGTGGCCGTGTTCCGTCACCGCGACCGAGGCCGTTCGCATCGAGCGGCCGCCGCCGGACCCCGGAGCCCGACCCCGGACCCCGGCCTTCCGTCCCGGACCCCTGGACCGTGACTCGTCCTTCTGCCATGCTCGGCGAGCGCAGGAGACTCGCGTGGCGAGAATCTCCGGCAACTGCGCGGTCCCGGCGCATCGGGGGTATCATGCTTGCGGCATCCGGGAGGCCGCTCATGGCCGGGCCGCAGGGCGGGGATGGGGCGGACGGCGCGTCCATCCTCGGTCTCCGAGTTCACAACATCACCAAGGACGAGGCCCTGGACCGCATCGAGACCTTGCTCTCCGAGGAGCGCGGGCACACGGTCTTCTTCGTCAACGCCCATTGCGTGAACCTCGCGTGGGGTGACGACCGTTACCGGGAGGTCGTGAACGGAGCGGACCTCGTGCTTCCGGACGGGACCGGGATGCGGATCGCCGGTCGCCTGCTGGGCCACCCCTTGCGGGACAACGTGAACGGGACCGACCTGTTCCCGTTGCTCTGCGAGCGGCTTCAACGCCTGCAAGCCCCCGTGTACCTGCTCGGGGCTCTGCCGGGACTGGCCGAGAAGGTCGCGGACTGGATACGGCGTACTTTCCCGCGACTACCCGTCGCCGGGACCCACCACGGCTACTTCACGCCCGAGGAGGAACCGGAGGTCGTGACCAGCATCGCCGCGTCCGGTGCTCAGGTTCTTTTCGTGGCGATGGGGGTCCCGCTCCAGGAACGCTGGATCGCGCGCAACCTGTCCGCCACCGGGGTGCGCGTGGCCCTGGGCGTGGGTGGCCTGTTCGATTTCTACTCCGGCCGCATCCCCCGCGCGCCGCTGTGGATGCGCCGGGCCGGCATCGAGTGGGTCTTCCGGCTCCTCCAGGAGCCCAGGCGCCTGTGGCGGCGCTACCTGATCGGCAACCTCGTGTTCCTGGCCCGCGTCCTGAAGGCCCGGTGGCGCGGACCGTGACGCCCTTTCAGGGGCCGGATGGGAGGTCCCTGACAAACTCGACCAGCGCGGCGTTGAAGGCGTCGGGGTTCTCGAGATTGGACAGGTGCCCCGCGGCCGAGATCTCCTGAAAGTGGCCCGCGGGAAGCGACGCGGTCATGTCCCTCGACTCGGCGGGAGGCGTCAAGGTGTCCTCGCTGCCCGCCAGGACCAGGGCGGGAACACGCAGGCTGGGCAACAGGGGCGTGGAGTCCGGTCGATCCCGCATCGCGAGCAGGGCCCGGGCCACGCCCTCGGGGTTCGCGCCGAGGATGCGTCGCCGGACCTCCGCGACCAGGTCCGGGCGCGTCCTGCGGGACGTCTCGCCCAGGAGGGAGGGCAGGACCTCGTCCGCCAGGAACGCGACCCCCTCCGCCCGCACGCGGGCCGCCAGGGCCGTCCTGCGCTCCCGCGCCGCCGGGGCGTCCGCCGCGGCCCGGGTATCTGCGAGCACGAGGCCCGCGACCCGCCCGGGGGCCAGGGCCGCGACGCGGAAGACCACGTATCCGCCCATCGAAAGCCCGGCGAAGACGGCGCGTCCGATCCCACGCTGGTCGCATTCCGCCAGGATGTCCTGCGCCCACGCCTGAAGGTCCGCCTGCGCCGGGGCCCGCCCACCGAACCCCGGCAGGTCCGGGGTCACGGCGGTCCAGCCCGCGGACTCCACGGCGCAAGCCTGCGCCTCCCACATCCGGCCGTCCAGGGGAAAGGCATGGACAAAGACAACGGCTTTCATGGCGATGGAACATGCCAGCGGCGTCACGGGAAGTCAAGCCGTGCCCCCCGAGCCATCCGCGCCGACGCGGACCATCCGTCTTGACCGGCCTTTGGGGTCCGCGTACGCTTCGTCCATGCCGCATGGTGACCCCCAACGGTCCAGGCGATCCGGTTCGAAGCCCCCTCCCGGCGTGCGTCCAGGCGAGATCCCACCCCCGCACCATCTGGAGGCGGAGATGAGCCTCCTCGGGACCATCCTCGTGGAGCCGAGGTCCCTGTCCGACGTGATCGAGCACGTGAGGCCGGATGACTTCTACGTCCCCGCGCACCAGAAGGTCATGGAGGCCATGCTCCGCCTGTTCGAGAAGGGGGTCGCGACGGACGTGGTCACGGTTGCGGACGCCCTGATGGGAAGCGGGGAACTGGAGGCGGTCGGCGGCGTGGCCTATCTGGCCCGGCTCGAGGCCGAGGCCAAGGCCACGGCGTCGGTCGAGCACTACGCGAAGATCGTACGGGACAAGTCCCTGGTCCGGCGCATGATCGACGCCGCCAGCACCATCGTGTCCGAGGGGTACTCGTCCGAATACGAGCCGGAGGAGTACCTGGACCGTGCCGAGCACCGGGTCTTCTCGGTCGGAGACGAGCGGGTGCGCGGGCGCGTGCGCCGCCTGGAGGAGGTCCTGCGCGAGGCGGTGACCCGCATCCAGTCCCTCAAGGACCGCGGCGCGAGGGTGACCGGCATCCCGACGCGCTACGAGGCGCTCGACCGACTCCTGCTCGGGTTCCAGGACTCGGACCTCATCATCATCGCGGCGAGGCCTTCGATGGGAAAGACGAGTTTCGCGCTGAACCTCGCCGTGAACGCGACGTGCTACTCCGACCCGAGGCACGTGTTGTTCTGTTCGCTCGAGATGGCCGAGTCGCAAATCGCGGACCGCATCTTGTGCATCTATCGAGGCCTCGAATCGAACCGCGTCCGACAGGGATTCCTGGCCCAGGCGGAACTCGAGGCCATCCGCGAGACGCGCGACCTCCTGCGCCACGCCTTCCTCTACCTGGACGATTCCCCCCGGATGAGCGCCCTGGAACTGCGGGCCAAGGCCCGCCGACTCCGGGCCCGCGGGGAACTCGACATGGTCATGGTGGATTACCTCCAGCTGATGGAGCCCGCCGACAAGAAGGTCAGCCGGGAGCAGCAGGTCGCCGAGATCTCACGCTCGCTCAAGGCCCTGGCCAAGGAACTAAACATCCCCGTCGTCGCCCTGTCCCAGTTGAGCCGCGCCCCCGAAACCCGGGGCGGCAAGGACAGGCGCCCGCAGTTGTCGGACCTCCGGGAATCCGGGGCCCTGGAACAGGACGCGGATGTGGTCATGTTCCTGTATCGTCCGGAATACTACGAGAAGGAACAGACGCGGGACGAGGACAGAGGCGTCCTCGAGGTCATCGTGGCCAAGCAACGAAACGGCCCCACGGGAAAGGTCCGTCTGGGGTTCCTGCCCGAAACGATGCAGGTGGCCAACCTCAGGGGTGCCGAGGAACCAGTGGACTGAAACCCGGTCACTCGTAGAGTCCGGAGCGCGGGCGCGGCCGCTCCGACAGGACCCGGACCAGTTGCGCGGGTTCGGTCACGACGAAGTCCGCCCCCTTCTCCTTCATCTGGACGACGGCCTTGCGGTCCAGTCCGATGGCGCACCCGACGAGGGTCAGGCGGTATCGTTCCTTCAGGGCCACGAGCCCCCGCTCGTCGGGAAGGCAGTTGCCCACGTAGGCCACTCGCACCGCGGTCTGCATGTCCTCGATGCCGCGCAGGCGCTCGATGGCCTCCGTGACCTTGGTGGGGTAGTCCGCTTCCATGCTCTCGACCACGCCCAGCGAGCGGATCCAGCGTGCCTCCTCGGCGTCCATCATCCCCATGCCCAGCGAACCGCGTCCGACGACCACGTCGAGGTACCGCTGGAGTTCCAGACGCGTCAGGACGTACTGGGCCTCGGACTGCGGGCGGCTCGTCACAGCCCCGATGGGGCATCGCTTGCGCAGGTTGGCCACGTCTCCGGGATCGAGCCACGATGTCTCGAGGTCAATGGCCCCGTCCTCGGTCACGAACTGACGCGGCTGACCGTGCTCGTGGGCGAAGAGTTCCTCGCCGAGATACGCCTCGGCCAGGATGCGCTTGACGAAGTTGTCCATCATGATGTGGCCCTCGGCAAGGGCCAGGAAGCGGTTGCGCAGCCCCCTCACCCGGCCGAGTCCCCGAACCCCGGCCCCCTTCGAACGCAGCATCTTATTGAATTCCTGAAGGTTTTTCAGGCGCGCGAGCTCTCCGAGGCTGATCCGCAACCTTCCGCTATCGCGGACCGCCTGGAGGAGGTCCGGACCATCGTAGCCCTCGAACTCCGCCTCCGAGAACTCGACCGGCAACCAGTGCAGGGCCGCGACGAGCAGGGCGTGCATGGCATCCACGTTCGAATCAATGCCCTGCGCGCGAGCGAACTCCTCGACCTCGGACGGATGGAATACCGGTCCCCCGGCGGGCTCGACCCCCAAGAGCCTCACCAGATAGGCATCCACGGCCCTGCTGACCGCCGCACACCTCGACTTCGACCGGTCAATGAGGGCATCGTCCAGGTCGAAGACCACGATGTCGTAACTCGAGACGCCACCCATCGCGCGCTCAACCTCCAGGCTTGAAACGGTAAGGCCAGCGGATCACGCACACGCCCCCCGCGGGCTTGGGGAACGTCAGGTTCGCGATCTGGCGCAGCACGCACGCCGCGACCTCCTGACCGAGGTCGTTCGCCGTCACGGTCAGCCCCGAGATGGTCCCGTCCTCCTCGATCGTGAACCGAACCTCCAGTCGCCCGGCGAGTTCCGGATTGCGCTGGAGGTGCATCTCGTAACAGGCGCGGACCGCGCCGGCCCGACCGTTCATCACGCGCGCCACGTCCTTCTGGTCGCAGAACCCCGCGGGTCGCGAGACCTCCACCTCGGCTTCCGGTTTCGTCGGCTTCGGGACGCGGTCCGCCGCGAACCAGATCGGGACCGCCGCCGGGCAGGGGCTTCCCTCCCCGCAGGCCAAGCCGGGAAACCAGTCCGCGATCCCCTGGAACGCGGGTCCCGGCGCGGCCAGGATTTCCGCCGCGGCGTCGAGGAGCATCGCCGCCGGCAAGTCTCGCGACCGCACGATCACCGGGACCGTCGGGGCCAGCGTGCAACCCGCCCCGGACTGCCCGAACCATTTGCCGAGCACGGCGGCCAGAAGCCCTTTGAAACCGGCCTCTTCCTCCCAGCGAATCTGGAGACCCGTGATCGCGGGACCCTGCTTGAGGACCCGCACGCCCTCGGGCCACGTCCCTCCCGGCGTCTGACAGCGGGGGCCTCCCCCCGGGGGATAGACCTCGGCCGCGCCAGGTCCCAGGGCCACGAGGACCTTCGAACCCTTCGGGGCCTCGACCCCCGGCACGACCGGGACCTTGCGGAAGAAGACCGGCACGACCCGGAAAAACACCCCTGGCAACACGAGCCGCACGTCCGTGAACCCGGCCCGTTCAGCCAGCGTGAGCGCGGTTTCCACGCGCCTGGCCGGCTGGGTCCCCTCGATGGCCCACAAGAGGGCGCGGCCCCGGTCCCCGCGGTCGGCGTTGCGCGCGGCCCCGGCCTGCGGAAAGGCCCGCGCCTCCAGCGGGGCCACCGCCTCCGCGACCTCGCGCAGTCTGGCGCCGGCCGCCTCGGCCAGGGCGTCCGTCACGCGGGACAGGTCCTCGCCGGACGCCACGGGTACCCCCGGGAAGACCCGCTCCCCGGCGAGGTCTGACACCTGTCCTTCCTTCCACCCGAGGGCCGGCCTCAGCCCGATGCGCCACTCCTCGCCCTTCAGGCTCGCGACCACGAGCGGGGAATACGCCCCCCCCAGCCCCACGGTCGGGGTCGAGGCCCTTGATCGAGACTCGAGGACCACAGGCATCGGGAACGCATGGGCCTGGAGGAGGGTTGCGGCCTCCTCTCGCACCTGACCGAACGCGGGCCCAAGCCCCTTTTCGCCGCCCTCCCCGAGCGCGAGCCAGCGGGACAGATGCTGAAGGGCCGTCGGAAACGCCGTCCGCATCGGGTCGGTGGTCGGTGGATTCGGCCAGCCGGGCAACGCCCGCATCAGCAGGGGTCCCCGCTCGGACTCGGGCGCCCCGGCCGCCGTCCGCAGCGCGTCCAGCAGACGCCGGATCGCCACGAGCCGGATCGCCGGGGCCAGGGGGGTGTCGCCCGAGGCCCGTTCCAGGACCCCGGTCAGGTCGGCGACGGCCGCCGGGTCGTACGCACCGGCCAGGGCGCGCAGGTCACGGGCCAGGGCCTCGTCGCGCGACGCCGCGCGGTCCGCGGCCGCCTTCAGGAAGCCCGCGACCCGCCCCGCGTCCCCCGCGTCTCCCCCGGTCAGTCTTGCAAGCCACGGCGCGCGCAAGGCCAGGCCCGCGGCCACCGCGCACATCTCGAAGCGCACGGACGCCTCCTGGGCCGCCGCGTCGCCTTTCGACGCTGCGCCCTTCAGGACCTCCAGGTCCCGGAAGAAGGCGTCGTCGAACTGAAGTCCGGCGAGGCGCCCCGCCACCTGGCCCACGTCGAGCGGGGGTTCGCGCGGTGGGGGCGGCGCCTCCTTGCGACAGGCGGTCGCAGTCCCCAGGAGCGCGACCGCCACGAGCACCCTCCGACGCTGGGGCGTTCGCGCAACGCGCCGTTGTGGAAGACGAGCGTCCATCGTGATCCCCTCCCGGGTTCCCATCGGGCCGGAGTATAGACCCGCGGCCGCCCGGTTTCAATCGTGGAATCGCGCGGATTCGCGTTTGACATCGGCCGAGCCGTTGCCTATCCTTGCGCCCGCCCGATGGGGAGGCGGGGCCGCCTCGCATGGCCAACGAACGACGCAACGCCAGAAAATTCGCCAGGGAGACCGCGCGCGTCCTCCGCTACCGGGGCCGGCGCCTGGCCGCGCCGGATCGGGAGAGGGTCGCCGCGGCCTTGAAGGACCTGGAAGACGCGCTCCGAGAGCGGACCGCCGATGAACGCGTGGCGCGCGCGGTCCAGAGGCTGCGCGGGGCCCTGGCCCCCCACGCCGAGACCTTGCGCCGCGCCTCGGTTTTCGAGTACGTCCAGTCCCTTGGGTCGGCCATCCTGGTTGCCCTCCTGATCCGTGCCTTTCTGCTTGAAGCGTTCAAGATTCCGACCGGGTCAATGATTCCTACGCTGATGGTCGGCGACCATATCTTTGTGAGCAAGTTTATCTATGGTCTGCGCATCCCCTTCACGAATCACCATTTCGTCACCTTCGGCACTCCGAAGCGGGGCGAGGTAGTGGTCTTCGAGTTCCCCGGGGAGGGCGAGGACCACGGCAAGGACTTCATCAAGCGGGTGGTAGCCGTGGCCGGGGATCGCGTCCGGCTCGCCGGCAATCACCTGGTCGTGAACGACCGCCCCGTGCCGAACGAGGTGGTGGCCCGACGGGCGTCCTGCAACGACGAGACGCTCGTGATGTGCCGCTGCGATGTCCAGAAGGAGCGCGTGGACGGCCTGGAGTACGTCACGCAACACCTGTCGGAACCAGACCCCTCGGACCCGATCCGATGCCAGGACGCCCGCCCCGACTGGCCGAGCCAGGACCCGAGGATGTACGGGAACCCAGGGTCGAACGGCGACTACCCCGTGGTCACGGTGCCGGATGGGCACGTCCTGGTCATGGGGGACAACCGGGACAACTCGAGCGACGGCCGCTACTGGGGCTTCGTGCCCGTCGAGAACATCAAGGGCAAGGCCCTCTTCATCTGGTGGCCCCCGGGACGCTGGTTCCGGGCGGTGCACTGAGCACGGCCCGGGTCATAGCCTCGCGCGTCGCGAGGTCGTGACGGCGCGCCGCGAGGGCCGGATCGAGCCGCCCCTCCTGCGCGAGCCGGTCCCACGCGAGCAACACGCCGCCCACCACGGGCGGGGCCTCGATGACACGGACCTCGACGCGGGGGAAGGCGGAGCGCGCCTCGGCCTCGATGGTCCGTGCGAACAGGGGGCACGTCGCGCGGGTCAGGACGCTCCCCCCGAACACGAGCGGGAAGGATTCGTGGGGATGGAACAGCCGCGAGGCCACCAGCCGGACCGACAGCCCGAGTTCCCGACCCATCTCGACGAGGATGCCCCTCGCGACCTCGTCCCCGGCCTCGGCCGCCTCGAAGACCAGCGGAGCCAGGCTCGCGGCCAGCGCGCCGAAGGCCATTCCCGGGGCCTCCGCAGGCGCCTCGCCCGGGATCATGAAGTCCACGAGGTCCTCGATTTCGTCGAGCCCCAGATGTCTCACGACCAGGTCCTCGATCAGCGTCTTCGGTCCCCGTCCGTCCTTGCCCCGGCGGGCCGCCCGCAATCCCGCAATCGCGATGTCCGTCCCGCCGCCGGTGTCCCCCAGTTCGCTCGCCAGCCCCCCGACCCGGGCCTCACGCCCGTCCCGCGCCCGGCCGACCGTGTTCGCCCCGGTCCCCGAGACCACGGCCACGCCGACCCCGTCGTCGGTCCCGGCCCGCAGGATCAGGAAGGTGTCGTTGACCAGAACCCGCGCCTCGGCGAGCGCCGGCTCCCCGACCGCGGCCGCGACCTCCGTGGTCACCCGGTCGAGGACCGCGTGGTCCCTGGGCCGATCCAGACCGGAGAGGCCGTAGGCCACCGCGGCGGGCATCAGGCCGTGGCCCCGGCAGGCCTCCACGAGAGGACCCACGACCTCGACCAGGGTGGCGCGGGCCGCGCCGGCCCCGATGGCCTGGTAGTTCCCGGGCCCGGCCCGGACGTGGGCCAGCACCTGCCCGTCCAGCGTCATGGCGAGGCCTTCCGTCTTGGTCCCGCCCGCGTCTACTCCGAGCAGGGCGATTCGCGCAGGGTCGCGTGCAACGGTCTGGTCCGACGCGTCCACCGCGCCTCCCAGGGGCCAGCGTTCAATCCACCGGCGCCGAGCCGGCGGGGACGAGGATACCGCCCCGGCGAATGCGGAACAAGCGACCGCCAGAGCGCACGGTGCGCCGGACGAGCGCGCCCAGGAGCGTCCCGAGGCTCGCGGCGTCTCGCAACGGGGACGACAGGAACGCGCCGACCGCTGGTCCGGTCCCCTGCACGGAGTGAGTCCAGGTGGTGGCGAGGAAAGCACGAGCGACGAGGGTCAGGATGAGCGCGCCCAGCGACGCGGTGGAACCGGAGAGAAGCGCCACGAGCACCGACACGGGGGTGGCGGCGAGCCCGAGCCCGAGGAGGAGCGTCCGGCCCGGAGATATCCGCGCGAGGACCGACAGGTGCCTCGACAGGACGTGCGCGAACGACCGCGCGTCTCCGGACGCGAGGGTCCCCACCGAGCGCGGGAGCAGGACCGCGCGGCCTGGCGACACGGACATCAGGGCCGAGAACGCCAGCCCCAACCGGTTCACCGACAGGGGGTCCCGGGAGGCCGCCGCCACCAAATCACGTCGCAGCGCCACGCACGCGGGCGGAAGCCCGGCGGGGCCATACCATGCGACCAGGAGCGGCGCGAGGTCCGCGCCCAGGCGCGCCAGGAAGGTGCCCAGAGGACCGGAGGTCCTCGGGGCCGCGACCGGGCAAGCCCCGGCCGCGTCCACGGACTTGCCGCCCGCGACCGCGGCCGCGACCGGTCCGATCTCGTGGGCCGCTGGCCTCGCGCGGGGGTCCACGAAGACAACCACGCGCGTCCCGTCGGGGACGGCGCCGGCCGCCAGGGCCTGGAGCCATGCTGCGGGAAAGACGCGGGGGGGAGGGTCCGCGGCCTGCGCAACCACACGGGTGGGGTCCGTGACGCTGGATGCCTCGCGCGAGGCCAAGCGCGAGGCGGCATCTTCCGCGCCGTGGGCCAACGACACGAGCGGGGCCGGCCCCGCCTCGGACACGATGGCCGAGCGGACCAGCACCGGCGTCAGAGGATGGTCCGGGTCGCCCGCGATGACCATGGCCACCGGGGACGATGCGCGGTCCGCGCGACCGGCGCAGCGACCCCGCATGTAGGCCATCACGGCTCGGCCAGAACCGGCCAGGGCCACCAGCGCGAGCAGGAGGACCGCGACGTCGAAAACCATGCGATCGGATGCCCCCGGGCAACTCGATCCTGTCCCCGGCAGGCCGGGGGCGTCAAGGGAGATTCCACGGACCCGACCGGTTTCGTGGCGGCGTTCCATGCCCGGGTTTCGTGGAGCCGTGGAAGGTGCGAGCGCGAGGTAGCATTGCGCCTTGAAGTCCCACTTGAAAAGCGCGACCAGGTTCCGCCTGGGGTCCCCGTGGGGACACGAGCGCCTGCTCGCGCGTGGAGACGCGGGCGCTTGCCCGCGCTAGACCGTGGCCGTGGCGGTGATGGTGGCCGTGTCGGAGGCCGTGACCATGTCGGTGACCGTGTCCGCCTCGGAGTCCCTGCCGGACCCCGGACGCCGGATCCCGGACCCCGGATCCCGGCCTATTTCCCCATCAACGTCCACAGCATCGCGCACACCCGGTCCACCAGCCCGAGCGCCGGTTGCGCCGCGTCCGCCGTCAGGTGCCCCGTCGCGGCCAGCAGCGCCAGCGCAGCCTTGACTTCCAGCCCGGAGCCGTACGCGACGCGGAAGTGATGCGTCCGGTCCTGGCCGCTGCGACCCGCGCCTTCCGCGAGATTCAGAACCATCCCCGAGGCCGCACGCCGCACCTGGTCCGCAAGGTCCCCGGGGGGTCGCTGGATGGACGCGAGGACTTGGAAGCATCGCGCGGCTGCGTCGAGGGCGACGGTGTACGCGACGAGTCCGTGGGTGCCGGTGGGACGCTGGTCTGGCCTGGGGGTCATGGCCGCCTCCTGTCGGGGTGCGAGAACATGGCGGCGTGCGCGCCCCTGGCCGGACGCGGTCAAGGGTCGCGAAGCGACCGGCCCCAACGGGCCGGCTGGCCCTTGACCGCCCGAGTCCGGCCAGGGGCGAGGTTTTCGAGGGTTTCTCGCACCCCGACGGAGGCGGCCAGGGCTCGGCCAAGACATCGGCGCAAACGGGCGCGCGAGGAGGGGTTCGTGTCCGGGACCGTGGCCGTGTCGGGGACCGTGTCAGTGTCCGTGACCGTGTCGGAGTCAGTGTCGGTGCCCGTGTCCGTGTCCGCCTCGGAGTCCCTGCCGGACTCCGGACGCCGGATCCCGGACCCCGGGTCTCGGGTACCGAACGGCGCCACCGTCCCGTCGCGCATCTTCCTTCTGCGGTTCCAACTGTCTCTCCCCCGTATAATCCTTACCGACCACTCGGGGACGTGGCGTGAGCGGTCGAGACCGGGCGATGATCGGGCTCCTTGCGGTCGCGGCCGCCGTCATGGCTGCCTATTCCTCAGGCGACCCCGACGTGTTTTTTCACCTCGCCGTGGGCCGGGATATCGTCGAGTCGGGCCGGTTACCCGACGCCGAGCCGTTCTGCCTGGTCTCCGAGGGGCGGCCCTTCCGCAACCACGAGTGGGGCTTCGATGTCCTGCTCTGGCTGGCCCACGACGCGGCGGGACCCGCCGGGGTGACCCTTTTCAAGGCAGGGGTCGCGGCGTGCCTATTCGCGTTGGTGGCCCTCGTGGGCGTGCGTCTCGGGGCCTCGACGGCCAGTGTGACGGCCCTCGGAGTCCTGTTCCTGCCCTTGTTCCGAGGCGACCTCGAGGCCCGGCCGCACCTCGCGGGATACGCCCTGGCCGCGGGCGCGGTCCTGGCCCTCGAGGGGCTGCGGGACGGACGCAGGGCGTGCCTCGCGTGGTTCGCGGCGATCATGATGGTCTGGGCCAACGTCCACGGGTCCTTCGTGCTCGGCGTCGTCCTGTGGGGCGCCATGGTGGCCGCCTCGCTCGTCGTCCGGCGCCTGTCCGTCCGGTGGCCCCTGCTCGCGGCGGGTCCCGTCGCGGCCCTCGCGACCCTCCTGAACCCCTGGGGGTTGGGCCTGTGGGCCGTGGTCCTGCACCACGCCGAGCCCGCCTACCGCGACCTGGTCCCCGAGTGGAAACCCGTGGCCTGGGGGGATGTCCCGGTCGCGGACACCCTGTACCTGCTGCTGGTCGGGGCCGCGCTCCTGTCGTTCCTGCCGAGGCCGAACCGGCTTCGCGTGAACCGTCTGGTCCTGCTCGGGGTCTTCCTGCTTCCCGCCACCCTGGCCACGAAGTTTACCCTCGGCCTCGCGGTCGGTGCGGTCCCGGTCCTGGCCGCGAACTTCTCGGGTCTTGCCGCGACCTCGCAACGGTGGGTCCGTCTGCTCGCGTGGGGGGCCGCCGTGGTGTCCGCGCTCTTTGCGCCCCCGCACCTTCCCCCGTGGTCCGGCCCCGGCCTCGGGCTCGACCTCCGCGACCATCCCGCGGCGGCCGTGCGATTCGCGCAAGTGCACGGGATCGCGGGTCGCGTCTTCGCGCCGTTCCACGAGGGCGGCCATATCGAGTACGCCGGCCACCCGGATCTGCGCCCCTTCATTGACGGGCGCGCCTACGTGCACGGTCTCGAGGGCATCCGCCGGTACCTCGGCGCCCTCGCGGACTACCGGGCCTTCCGGGACCTGCACGCGGCGTTTCACTTCGACGTCGTGCTCGCGGACCTCCTGGACCCCTCGTTCCCCAGGCTGCTCGCGGGACTCGGCGAGGACCCGGACTTCGCGCTCGTCCACCTGGACGACCGATACGCGGTCTTCGTGCCCGAGGCGACGCGGCCCACTGGCCTCGCGCCCTACCACGTCCTGCGGCCCTCCACGGACCCCCGCTATCTCGCGGCCCTGCCCGACGAGGCCCTCTCCGAGGCCCGCGCCGAGGTCGCGCGGGTCCTCGCCGTCCCCGAAGGCCAGATCCTGGGGCTCCTCCTGCGCGGGGTCCTGCGCCTGCGCGAGGCCGGGGTCGGACCGGCGACCGAGGCGTGGCGCGCCTCCCGCGATCCGGTGCCGTGCGCGACCGCGGCCGCGGACCTCGGCGCCCTGGTCCGCCGCCGCCCGGACGTTCCCATGTTCGGGTATTTCCACGCGAAGGCCCTGGCCTGCGCGGGTCGGTGCGAGGAGGCCAGGACCGAGGCCGCCCGCGCGGCTCCCCATTTCCCGGATGCCCGCCGGCTGGGCAAGGCGCTCGAACCGTGTCCGGGTTCCGATTGACACGTTCGACGCGACGCGCAATCCTTGCGCCGTGGTGGTGAACGCCAGGAGGTGATCATGGCCCGAAAGCCAAACTCGCACCCGGACGTGCTCGTCTCGATCAACCCCGCGACCCTGGAACCGCTCGGCGAGGTGCGGCTCGCCTCGGCCGAGGAGGTTCGCCAGGCCGTGCGCGACGCGGAGGCCGCCTTCCCGGCGTGGGCCGCCCTCGGCCTCGAGGGGCGCGCGAAGTACCTCCTGCGCGCCCGCGACTACATCCTGGACCACGTGGACGACATCTGCGACATCATCTCGAAGGAAAACGGCAAGCCCCGCCTGGAGGCCCTGTCCGCCGAGGTCTTCCTGATCGTGGACCTCATCACCTATTACACGAAGCGGGCGAAGGAGGTCCTGGCCGAGCGGCCCATCCCGCTCCACAACCCCCTGATCCGCTCTATGAAGTCCTCGAAGATCGTGTACGAACCCCTCGGGGTCGTGTCGGTCGTCTCGCCCTGGAACTACCCGTTCTCGATCCCCATGTCGGGGATCGTGTTCGCCCTGCTGGCCGGCAACACGGTCGTGTTCAAGCCCGCGTCGGACACGGCCCTGATCGGGCTCAAGATCGACGAGGTCCTGCGAACGGGGGGCGGGCTCCCCGAAGGCGTCTTCCGGACCCTCATCGCGTCGGGGCGAGCGATGGGCACGGCCCTCTTCGAGCCCCCGGTCCGCAAGGTCGTCTTCACCGGGAGCACGGACGTCGGCAAGAAGATCCAGGAGGTCGCGGCGAGGCACCTCGTGCCCACGGTGATGGAACTGGGGGGCAAGGACCCCATGATCGTCTGCGAGGACGCGGACGTGGACTTCGCCTCGTCCGGCGCGGTCTGGGGGGCGTTCATGAACTGCGGGCAGGTCTGCTCGTCCGTCGAGCGCGTCTACGTGGCTCGCCCCCTGTACGACCGCTTCGTCGCCCTCTGCGTCGAGAAGACGAAACGGCTGCGCGTCGGCCAGGACGTGAACCACGACGTGGACATCGGACCCATGGCCAACGAGGAGCAACTCCAGACGATGGAGGCCCATGTCCAGGACGCGCTGGCCAAGGGGGCCAGGGTCCTTACGGGCGGGAGGCGCCCCCCGGGGCTTCGAGGATACTTCTACGAGCCTACCGTCCTGGTGGATGTGAACCACACCATGCGCATCATGACGGAGGAGACCTTTGGCCCGGCCCTTCCGATCATGCCGTTCGATTCCGAGGACGAGGCCGTTCGTCTGGCGAACGATTCGATCTTCGGGCTCACCGCGTCCGTGTGGACCCCGGATCGCGAGCGCGGGGAGGCCCTGGCCTGCCGCATCCAGGCCGGGACCGTCACGATCAACGACCACGCCTATACCTACGGGATTTGCGAGACCCCCTGGCAGGGGATGAAGGAATCGGGCATCGGGCGGTCGCACTCGGACGAGGGGCTGCTCGAGATGGTCTTTCCCAAGCACATCAATCTGGACCACTCCCTACCCTTCCTGAAGAGGCGGATGTGGTGGTTCCCGTACTCGCGCGAGGCCTACGAGGTCCAGAAGATGGCCGTGCGCGCCTTCGTGAGCCTGCGAAACGTCCCGAAATTCCTGATCTCGGTGGCAACGCGCGGGGACTACCGCAGAACGCTGTACTAACCGGGGGCGCGCGGGCGGATTGGCACCCAGGGTGCCATTGCGTATCCTAGAAGTCGGCTCGGACCGGTCCGATTGAGAGGGGCAATCGGCGATGTACGCCCTCGCGGACCTCCTCCAGAAGGTCGGGACCTACTTGCCGGAGGCGGACCTCGACCCCATCCGGAGGGCCTACGAGTACGCGGCCATGGCCCACGAGGGCCAGATGCGCCTGTCCGGCATCCCGTTCGTCCAGCACCCGCTCGCCGTGGCGAACCTCGTCGCGACCCTGAAACTGGACGTCCCGAGCATCTGCGCCGCGCTCCTTCACGATGTCCGCGAGGACGCCCCCGACCGCACCCAGGACCTCGAGGAACGCTTCGGCCGTGAGGTCGCGCAGATCGTCGAGGGCGTCACGAAACTCCAGCGCTACCAGTTCACGTCGCGCCTCGAGAAGCAGGCCGAGAACTTCAAGAAGATGCTGGTCGCGATGTCGCAGGACATCCGCGTCCTGCTGGTCAAGTTGTGCGACCGCCTGAACAACATGCGGGAACTGGAGTTTCTGTCCGCGGCCAAGCAACGCGAGATCTCCGAGGAGACTCTGAGCATCTACGCCCCGCTGGCGGAGCGGCTCGGCATCGCGTGGATCCGGACCGAACTCGAGGACCTCTCGTTCCGTTACCTATGGCCCGAGGAATACGCGACCCTCAAGGAGCGGGCCGACGCGCGGCTCAAGGAGCGGCGCGGCTTCATCCGGGACGTGGTCGAGGCGATCACGGGGATGCTGGAACGCGAGGGGCTCACCGGTTTCGAGGTGACGGGGCGCCCCAAACACCTGTTCGGCATCTTCAAGAAGATGCGGACCCAGGAGATTGACCTCGACCACGTGTATGACTTCGTGGCGTTTCGCGTGATCGTGGGGCGTGTCGAGGAGTGCTGGTTGGTCCTCGGGTACCTCCACAATCGCTGGACCCCCATCCCGGCGCGCTTCAAGGACTTCATCAACGTCCCCAAGCCCAACGGGTATCGCTCGCTGCACACGACGGTGTTCGGGCCGGGCGGGGAGCCCATGGAGGTCCAGGTTCGCACGTGGGAGATGCACCGGGTCGCGGAATCGGGCATCGCGGCCCACTGGACCTACAAGGAGGGTGGCGGGGTCGTCCTGAAGGACCAGGAGCGCTTCAACTGGTTGCGCCAGTTGATCGAGTGGGCCCAGGAGGTCCGCAATCCGCGCCAGTTTCTCGAGACGGTCCAGGAGAGCCTGTTCACCGACCAGGTCTTCGTGTTCACGCCCAAGGGGGAGTTGAGGGTCCTGCCGCGCGGCGCGACCCCCGTGGACTTCGCCTACGAGATCCACACGGAGGTCGGACATCGGTGCCAGGGTGCGCGGGTGAACCACCGCCTGGTCCCGCTCAACACCCACCTGCGGTCCGGGGACATGGTCGAGGTCCTGACCTCGAAGCATGGGCGGCCCAGGCGAGACTGGCTGTCCTTCGTGGTCACGGCCAAGGCCCAGAACAAGATCCGCGCCTTCTACCAGGCCGAGGAGCGGGCGCACGCTGCGGACGTGGGGCGGCAGGTCCTCGAGCGCGAGTTCCGGCGGCGCGGGACGGCCCTGAAAAAGATTCTCGATGACGAGGCCACGGCTCGCCGGGTCCTGGACCGGTTCCGGTGCTCGACGCTCGAGGAGTTGTACCGGCTCGTGGGATTCGAGAAGGTCCGGGCCGCGGAGGTGGTTGCCGAGGCGGTTCCGGGCGCCACGCTCGTCACGCCTCCGGAACCCGAGCCGCCGCGGGAACCCGGGCGGTTGCGGGAGTTCTTCCAGCGCCGGCCCAAGGGGATCGCGGTGGACGGGGTCGAGGACGTGCTTCTGCACCTCGCGAAGTGCTGCAACCCCATTCCCGGCGACGACGTCGTGGCCTTCGTGACCCGCGGACGCGGCGTGACCATTCACTCGCGGGGGTGCCCGGGACTTCGCGGGGTGGACCCGGACCGCCTCTTGCCCGCGCACTGGGTCAAGGGGACCGAGGGGCTCTTCGATGTCCCGGTGTCGGCGCGGTGCATGGACGAACCTGGCGTGCTGGCCCGTGTCACCAAGGAGATCGGCGACCGGAAGGCGAACATCGCCTCCATCATGACGCATCCGCTCGGGGACCACCTCGCGGACGTGCGCATGGTGTTGCAGGTCGAGGATCAGACCCAACTGGAGGCCATCCTGCGTGCCCTGCGGCGCGTCAAGGGCGTGGTCGGCGTGGACCGCCTGCGTCAGTCCGGGTCGTGATCCCAACTTCCGGCGTTACACTCGCGGCCAGGGGAATGACACGAGGGGGTCGGCGATGGCCTGGACCCGCGAGCAGATCGAGCGCCACACGAGGGACCTGCCCGAGGCCCCCGGCGTCTATCTGATGAAGGACTGGGACGGTCGCGTCCTGTACGTCGGCAAGGCCGTTCACCTGAAGAATCGCGTGTCCTCGTACTTCCACCGGTCCGGGGACCCGCGCCCCTTCGTGCGCCTGCTGTCGGGCGTCCTGGATCGAGTTGAGGTCGTGGTGACCTCGAACGAGAAGGAGGCCCTGATTCTGGAAAATGAGCTGATCAAGAAACATCGTCCCCCCTTCAACATCCTGTTGCGCGACGACAAGAACTACCTCTACCTGCGCCTGGACCCGCGCGAGCCGTTCCCGCGCCTGGACCTCGTGCGCCGACGCCGGCCCGACGGGGCCACGTACTTCGGGCCATACCACACCGCGTCGTCCGTGCGGGGGACGCACGCCCTGGTCCATCGGTATTTCGGGTTGCGGACCTGCCGGGACACGCAGTTCCGCAACCGGTCCCGCCCGTGCCTGGAACACCAGATGGGGCGGTGCCTGGGGCCGTGCGCGCTCGGGGTGCCCGCCGAGGCCTACCGCGAGCGGGTCGAGGCGGCCCTGATGTTCTTGCGGGGGCGGCACGAGGAGGTCGTCCGGGAACTGGAGCAGCGGATGCTGCGCGCGGCCGAGGTGGAGAACTTCGAGGAGGCCGCGAGGTTGCGCGACCAGGTGCGGGCCGTCCGGGCGGCCCTGACGCGGCAGTCCGTGGTCTTGCCCATACGCGAGGACGTGGACGCCGTGGGGCTCGCGCGGGACGGCGACACCGCGGCCTTCGCGGTCCTGCGATTCGAGGCCGGGGTCCTGCTGGACCGGATCCCCTACGTCCTGGAGGGGGTGGTCGCCCCCGATGACGACTTGACCGACAGTTTCCTCGTCCAGTACTACTCGCGCGCGCCGGTTCCGGACCGCGTGTTGCTGCCGAGGGGACTCGTCTTGGGCGTGAAGGCCCTGTCCGAGGTCCTGGGCACGCGAGGGGCCCGTCGTGTCCGGGTCATGGAGCCGGCGCGTGGCCCCCTGCGCGATGCGGTGCGCATGGCCACAGAAAACGCTCGACAGTTGTTGCGCGAGCGCCTCGCGTCATCGCAGGCCGTGGGGAGGGCGTTGCAGGCGGTCGCGGACCTGCTGGGGCTGCCGCGTCCCCCGCGTCGCATCGAGGCCTACGACATGAGCCAGATCCAGGGGGCGGAACCGGTCGGCTCCCTGGTCGTCTTCACGGATGGCCGGCCGGACCGCAAGGCGTACCGGACCTACGCGGTGCGGGGCGAGGCCGGGGCCGGGGACGCCGGGGCCATGCGGGAGGTCCTCGCGCGCCGGTTCACGCGGGCCCTCGCGGAAGGGGAAATGCCGGACCTCGTCTTGCTGGACGGAGGACCGGCGCAACTGTCGGTCGTGTCGTCCGTGCTCGACGACCTAGGGTGGCGCGACCTGCCCCTGGTGGCCCTCGCCAAGTCGCGCGTGGTGGGTCGGGGCTACGGAACGGCGCTGCACTCCCCCGAGCGTCTGTACATGCGTGGCGCGCCGGCCGGGGTCCGGGAAGGCGGGACCGCTACGGAGGCGGTGCTCCTCGTCCCTCCCCAGAACGACCCCGGTCTGCACCTGTTGATGCGCGTGCGCGACGAGGCCCACCGCTTCGCCGTGTCCTATCACCGGAAGCGCCGCTCCCGGCGGGCACATGCCTCCGTTCTGGACGGCATCCCCGGCCTGGGCCGCAAGCGCCGCGTCGCGCTATTGCGTCGCTTCGGTAGTGTCTCGGCCCTCCAGGCGGCGAGCCTCGAGGACCTGCGGAGGGTCCCCGGCCTGCCCGATCCGGTAGCGCGGGCCATCTTCGAGCGATTGCACGGGTGATGTCATGATCGTCGCCTGTCCCAACTGCAAGTTCCCACTGATCCGCGCGGAGCGCGGCGTGCAGCGCGCCCTGTGTGGCCGCTGTCTGCTGACGTTCGAGGTCGCCCGCGGGTCTTTGCTGCGCCGCGTCTCCCGCGTGGTCACGGTCGCCGAGCCGGGCTTCCTGTTCCCGGGCAAGTACCGTCGCGACTAGGAACTTCGCGTGAATGTCGGCACGGGCCAGCCCTTCGTCGTGCCGTTCACGACCACCGGTCCCTGGGACAACACCCCCCTCAAGGACGGAGACGATGTCGTGGTGCTCGGTCAGGTGGACGACGCAGGGCGCACCCGCTTCCTGGAGGTCCGGGAGGTCGGGAGCGGTGCGGGCATCACCTTGTCCAAGGTCCAGCCCCACGTCAACGGATGCCTGACGACCCTGGGGTGCCTGAGTGCGGTGATTCTGGCTGTCGTGCTCGCGATCTGGGCGACCTGGACCGCGGCCTTGCTGATGGCGATCACGCTGGTCGTCGTTGCGGGAACCGTGGACACCATCCTCGAGAAAAGGAAAATTCGCCGACTGCGCGACCAACCGGAGACCCTGACCCGACTCCGGGAGCAGTCCGCCCTGCTCCCGACTCCCGGGGAAGACGTCCGACTGTGATGGACCCGGCGCAACGGCCCGACCCCGGATCCCGGATGCCCCCGCTGCGCGCGCATTCCTCATTTCCCATTTCCCGTCTCCGGTTTCCCATTCTCTGTCCGTGTCCGTCACCGTGTCGGTGACTGTGACGGTGACCGTGGCCGTGGCCGTGACGGAGTCCCTGCCGGACCCCGGATCCCGGATGC
>JBBIPO010000017.1:0-32799 GCA_037442805.1 Deltaproteobacteria bacterium | reverse complement strand
CCGCGGTCGCGTGTCCGGCGAAGGGCCCGGAGTGCCTGGACGCCGAAACGTCGCGGACGTACGCCGCGGGGACCTGCGACCCGGGGACCGGGGACTGCCTTTACGAGCACACCGACGCTGTCTGCGCCTTCGGATGCGACGAGGCCACGGGCCTGTGTCTGGGCGACCCCTGCGCGGGGGTGACGTGCGACGACCCGCCCTCAGCTTGTTACGCCTCGCAAGGGACGTGCTCGGGCGGGACGTGCGCATACGCGCCGCTCGCGGAGGGCGAACCCTGCGACGACGAGGACCCCTGCACGACCGACGACGAGTGCGATGGGGCCGGTCTCTGCGTCGGGACCCCGGACCCAGGATGCGCGCCTCCTCCGGAGGGGGGGGAGGACACGGGTCCTGGCGACGTGATTCCGGTTCTAGACGACGCGGGCGCGACGGACCCGGGGCCGCAGGCCGACGCGAACCCCGACACGGCGGGTGAGGACCAGGCCCCAGGCGACAACGCGCCGCCCCTCGACGCCGTCTCGTGGCCCGATGGGGCCCAGGACGGGGTCCTCGTGGATGCGGCCGGGCGGGACGTGGGGGCCGACCCGGGCGCGACCCCGAGTCGGGGAGGAGGTGGCGGATGCTCCACGGCCACCAGCGGGACGTTCCCTGCGGCGGCGTTGCTGGTCCTGGCGGCGTGGGGCGTGCGGCTTCGCCGTCGTCGAAGGTGATCCCCCACGCACGCCGGGCACCCCGACGCGAGTCGTCAATTCACGGGGCGATGCACGGCCTGGGGCACGGCCGCGCGCAGATGCCCCAGGATCGCATCCCGCAAGGCCAGGGCGATGCGCTCTTGGTACGGGGCACGCAGGAGGTCCAGCCCTTCCTCCGGATGCGTGATGAATCCCACCTCGACCACGATGGCCGGGACACGGGCCCGCTGAAGGACCGTGAACGCGCCTTGACGCACGTCCCGGCTCGGGGTGCCCGGGAACGCGCGACGCAGCGACGCCAGGACGCGCTCGGCCAGCGCCGCGGACTCGGCGAGCGAGCCATTGCGTCCGAGGTCTTCCAGGATGGCCGCGAGCGCCGGGTCCCCCCCCAGGTCGGCCTCGTTCTCGCGGCGGGCCACCGCGTCGGCCGCGGCGTCGCTGCCCGCGCGTCCCAGGTAGAACGTCTCGATCCCCCGGGCCTGCCCCTCGGGGTCCGCGTTGCAGTGGATGCTCACGAAGGCGTCGGCCTCGACCACGTTCGCGAGGTCGGCCCGGTCGGCCAGGCCCACGAACACGTCGTCCTTTCGCGTGTAAAAGACTGCGACGTCCGGCTCGACTTCGAGCAGCCGGCCCAGGCGCAGCGCGATGCCGAGCGTCAGGTACTTCTCGTACACCCCATACGGCCCGACCGCGCCCATGTTCTGGCCGCCGTGGCCCGGGTCAATCACGACCCGGAAGCGTGGGGGCCCGGCCAGGGCCTCTCCTCCCGTCCACAACAGGATCAAGAGCGACACGACGCGCGTCACGCGGGACCTCCCTCGGGATCGTAGGCGGGACGCGGGTCCGATGCCAAGCAGGCGACGCTCATCACCCCCCACCCCTCGCGGGTCCTGACAGCGCCCCGTCAATCGCATCCAGCAGCGGGGCGAGCGTGGCCGGGTCCCGACCGCAAACGAGCACGGCGCCGAACGCGAGGGCCTGGTCCTCGAGCGCCGTCCGGTCGTGGACAAGGTCCACCTTGTTCAGCGCCAGGACCATCGGGCGGCCCGCGAGGCCCAGGTCCGCCAGGATGCGCCGGACCGCCTGGACCTGCTCGTCCAGATGGGGATCCGAGGCATCCGCCACCAGGACCAGGGCGTCGCTCGTCTCGACCTCCTCGAGCGTAGCCCGAAAGGCCCCGACCAGTTCCGCGGGGAGGTCGCGGATGAACCCCACGGTGTCCGACAGTAGGAACTCGCGGTGCTCCGGGTGGCGAACCCGCCGCGTGGTGGGGTCGAGCGTGGCGAAGAGCCGGTCCTCGGCGCGGACGTTGGCCCCGGTCATCGCGTTGAAGATCGTGGACTTGCCCGCGTTCGTGTAGCCGACGAGCGTCACCACGGGGATGCCTCGCTCGGCGCGCAGCCGGCGACGACCCGCCCGCTCGGACGAGACGGCCCGCAGGCGCTGTTCCAGTGCGTGGATGCGGTCGCGGGCACGCCGGCGCTCCATCTCCAGTTTCGTCTCGCCAGGGCCCAGGGCCCCGATGCCCCCGGTCAGCCGGGACATGGAATCGTCCTTCTCGGACAGGCGCGGGAGGTTGTAGCGCAACTGCGCGAGCTCCACCTGGAGTCGTCCCTCGATGGTGCGGGCGTGACGGGCGAAGATGTCGAGGATCAACTGGTTGCGGTCAATCACTCGCACTCCGGTCTCTCGCGCGAGATTGCGCTGCTGGGAGGGGGTCAGGGTCGTACCGAATACCAGGAGGTCCACGCCCTTCTGCAAACCCATCATCGTGACCTCGCGCAGTTTCCCGCGGCCGATCAGGGTGCGTGGGTCCACGCGCGCGAGCCTCTGGAGCACGACCCCGGCCACGGCGAGGTCCGCCGTGCGCGCGAGGGCCCTCAACTCCGCTGTTTCCCACTGGACGTCCCTGCGTCCGACCACGGGAAGGACGAGGAGGGCCGCGTCCTTGGCCGTGCCGGCCTCGTATCGCAGGCGGTCCGCGTCCCGCCTCATCTGGGCCTCGACGTCCCGGACCACGACATCGAAGCGCTCGTGCATCGCCGAGGCGTGACGCCGGGGCAGGACCTCCCACAGTCGCCTCTCCGGGTTCGCCGGGATGGGGTAGGCCGCCTCGACCAAGGGCATGCGGCCCGGTCCGACCGGCACGACCGCCACGCTCGCATCCAGGGAGAACAGGCGCATCAGGGTCAGGTCCTCGGTCGTGAGGCCGGCCCCATCCGGCCGGGCATGGATCAGGCGGACGCCCCCGAGCCGCCCAGGACCCACGCGCCGCCGCAATCCCTCGGGAATGTCCAGCGACGCGGCGTTGGCCCCGACCACGACCTCCCGCACGACCCCCCGACGGTCCACGAGGACCGCGATGCGACGCCCGGACAGGAGGGCTGCGTCCTGGAGCGCGATGGCGAATGACGGTGCCACGAACTCCTGGACGCCGGCCCGCCGTTCCGCGAGGCGCTCGACCTGGCGCATCACTTGGGGACCGAGTCCGAAGCGATTTCCCCTGGCCCTCAATCCTCGTTCCCCAGACCGTATTCCTTGAGTTTGTACAGAAGGGCCCTGTGACTGATCTCCAGGAGCCGGGCGGCCTGGGTCCGGTTGCCGCCCGTGGTCTCCAGGGCCCGCTGGATCAGCGACCGCTCGATGGCCCTGCGGTTGCGCTTGATCGACAACCCCTGGAGCATGATCGCACCGCCCGGGGTCCCGGTGTCCGTCCGGTCCCGAATGGCGTCCGGAAGCACCTCGGGACTGATCTCGGCGCCCTCCGACAGCACGACGGCACGCTCGATGACGTTTTCGAGTTCGCGGACGTTGCCCGGCCACGGGTAGGCCATGAGCAGGCGCATCGCCTCCGCCCCGATCCCCACCACCCGCCCCACCCCGAGCCGGTCGCGCGTCCGCTTCAGGAAATGGTCGGCGAGGATGGGGATGTCCTCGGGCCTGGCCCGGAGCGGTGGGATGCGGATCGGGACGACCGCGAGCCGGTAATACAGGTCCTCTCGGAAGCGCCCAGCCTGGACCTCCGCCGGAAGGTCCCGCGAGGTCGCGGCCACGACGCGCACGTCCACGCGGATGGACCGCGTGTCGCCCACGCGCCGGACTTCGCCTTCCTGAAGGAACCGCAGGAGCTTGACCTGGAGCGGGACCGGCAACTCCCCGACCTCGTCCAGGAACAGGGTCCCCCCCTGGGCGCTCTCGATCAGGCCACGCTTGTGTCCGTGGGCGTCCGTGAACGCCCCCTTCACGTGTCCGAAGAACTCCGACTCTACGAGCCCTTCCGGGATGGCGCCGCAGTTGACCGCCACGAACGGCTGCCCGGCGCGCGGGGATGCCTGGTGGATCAGCCGCGCCACCAGTTCCTTGCCGGTCCCGGACTCCCCCTGCACCAGGACCGTGGTCCGGTACGACGCGATGCGGTTCACGGTCTGCACGATGCGCTGCATCGCCTCGGACTTGAAGACGAGCGGCGAGGGGGGGTGGGCCACGCGCGACTTCAGTTCGAGGTTCTCGCGCCGCAGTTGCTCGCGCTCCTCGGCCTTGCGCAGGGTCAGAATGATCTCATCCGGCTGGAACGGCTTGCTGATGTAGTCGTAGGCCCCAGCCTTCAGGGCCTCGATGGCCGTCTCGTTGGACCCGTAGGCCGACATCACGATGACCGTGGTCTGGATGCCGCGCCGCTTGAGTTCCGCGAGGAACGCCATCCCGTCCATCCCGGGCATCTTGAGGTCGCACAGGCACAGGTCCCACGCGGAACGGTCCAGGAGCGCCAGGGCCTCCGTCGCGCTCGTCACCGTGGTGGTCTGGTATCCGGCGCGCGACAGCACCACGTGAAGCATCTGAAGGAAGCCCGGTTCGTCGTCAATGACCAGAACCCGCAGTCCCATGCGCACCTCCTACGAAAGAAATGATACGGGGGGGAGGGAAATGATTTCAATGGGGTGGCGGTCCGGCAGGGACTCCGCGGCGGTCACGGACTCGGTCATGGAACACGGCCACGGTCCTTGTCACGGTCGCGCGTGGAGTATGATTGCGACGTGGCCCGAGGCCCTTGGCGTGGGAGGTGGCCCGTGGACTTCGAACTCTCCGAGGAGCAACGGGCGGTGGTGGGGGCGGTTCGCGCGTTCGTGGAGCGCGAGGTCCGGCCCCAGGCGGCCGCGTGGGACGAGGCGCACGCGCTCCCCGACGGCCTCTGGCGCCGGATGGGGGACCTCGGGTTCCTGGGGGTCACCTTGCCCGAGGCGTTTGGCGGCGGCGGAGCGGACCTGCTGACCGGGGCCGTGGTGGCAGAGGAACTCGCGAAGGGCTCCGCGTCGCTGGCCCTGTCGTACGGGGCGCACGCGAATCTGTGCGCCCACAACCTCGCCCGCAACGGCACGGACGAGCAGCGCCGACGGTGGTTGCCGGGCCTGTGCCGTGGGGACCTCGTGGGGTGCATGGCCCTGACCGAGCCCGGGGCCGGCTCGGACGCCGTGGGGATCACGACGCGGGCTGTGCGGGAGGGGGATTTCTTCATCCTGAACGGGCGCAAGACGTTCATCACGAACGGTCCCATCGCGGATCTCGCCCTCGTGTATGCCAAAACGGACCCGGAGGCTGGTCCCCGCGGGATCACCGCCTTCGTCGTCGAGCGGGGGACCCCCGGATTCAGTGCGTCGCGTCCTGTGGCCAAGATGGGCCATCGGGCGTCGCCGACCGGGGACCTCCTGTTCGAGGATTGCCGCGTGCCCGCCTCCCATGTCCTGGGAACCGTCCACGGCGGGATCTCGGTGATGATGAGCGGACTCGACATCGAGAGGGCCTTCTTCGCGAGCGGGGCCGTGGGCCTCGCCGAGCGCGCCCTGGACCTGGCCGTGGCCTACGCGCGCGAGCGGCGCCAGTTCGGTCGTCCCATCGCGTCGTTCCAGTTGATCCAGGCGAAGGTCGCGGACATGGTCACGGAGATCGAGGCCGCCCGCCTGCTGGCGCGTCGCGCCGTGGTCCTCGCGGACCGCGCGGAGCGGGGTGGGGCCGGCACCGAGGTCCACAAGATCGCGGCCGCCGCGCTCCTGTTCGCCGCCGAGACGGCGCAGCGCGTGGTGGACCATGCGGTGCAGATCCACGGGGGCTATGGGTACTGCGACGAGTACGAGGTCAGCCGCCTGTACCGCGACGCGCGACTGTTCACGCTCGGGGCCGGGACCAGCGAGATCCGGAGGCTCGTGATCGCGGAGGAGGTCCTGCGGGGTTAGGCGAAAGGAGGAGGCTCCGTCATGCCGGTGATCGGGACTCCCGTGAACCCGGCCGACCCGGGGTATCGCGCGAACCGCGAGGCGATGGAGGCCCTGGTGGCCGACCTCGAGCGCGAGGTCCGGCGGGCGCGCGAGGAACGCTCCGAGCGTGCCCGCCGCCGCAACGCGGAACTCGGCAAACTGACTGTCCAGGAGCGGCTGGACCTCCTGCTCGACCCCGGGTCGCCCTGGCTCGAGATCGCCCCGCTCGCGGCGCGGGGGATGTACGAGGGCGACGTGCACGGGGCGGGTTCGAGGGCCGGGATCGGGCTCGTGGCGGGCCGCGAGTGCGTGGTCCTCGCGAACGACCCCACGGTCAAGGGGGGGACCATCTACCCCCTGGGCGTGAAGAAGACGCTGCGCGTCCAGACCATCGCCATGGAGAATCGCCTGCCTGTCGTGACGCTCGCGGACTCGGGCGGCGCGTACCTGCCCCTCCAGTCCGAGGTCTTCCCGGACGCGGACGACGGGGGCCGGATCTTCTTCAACCAGGCCATCTTGTCGAAGATGGGCATCCCGCAGGTCACCGCGGTGATGGGTCTGTGCACGGCGGGCGGCGCCTACATCCCGGCGATGTCGGACCACGTGGTGCACGTCGCGCGCACCGGGGCGATCTTCCTGGGCGGTCCGCCGCTCGTGCGTGCCGCGACCGGCGAGGAGGTCTCGGCGGAGGAACTCGGCGGCGCCCTCGTCCACTGCCGGGAATCCGGCGTGTCGGACTACTACGCCGAGGACGACGCCGAGGCCATCCGGATCGTCCGCGAAATCGTGGGGCTATGGCCCGACCGATTCCCGCGACGCGGCCCCAGCCGCGAGCCCCGCCACCCCCTGTACGACCCGCGCGAGATCTACGGGATCGTCCCTCGGGACCTGGCCATCCCCTACGACTGCCGCGAGGTCATCGCGCGGCTCGTGGACGGGTCGGAGTTCCTGGAGTTCAAGGCCCAGTACGGCCCGACCCTCGTGTGCGGGTGGGCGCACATCCACGGCTACCTCGTCGGCATCCTGGGCAACAACGGGGTCCTGTTCTCGGACAGCGCGCTCAAGGCCACGCAGTTCATCGAGATGTGCGACCGGGACGGCATCCCGCTCGTCTTCCTCCAGAACATTGTGGGCTACATCGTGGGCCGCGACTACGAGCGGGCCGGGATCACCAAGGACGGGCAGAAGATGGTGCACGCGGTGGCCACGGCTACGGTGCCCAAGTTCACGGTCATCATCGGGGCCTCGTACGGTGCCGGGAACTACGGGATGTGCGGACGCGCCTACGGTCCGCGCTTCCTGTGGATGTGGCCGAACGCCCGCATCGGGGTCATGGGCGGCGAGCAGGCCGCGTCGGTGTTGATCTCGGTGAAGAACGACCAGCGGGCGCGCGAGGGTCTGCCCCCGCTTTCCCCGGAAGAAGAGGACGCCATCCGCGCCCCCATCGTGGCCCAGGCCGAGGTCGAGGGCAGCGCCTACTACAGCACCGCGAACCTCTGGGACGACGGCATCCTGGACCCGGCCATGACGCGGGACGTCCTGGGACTCGCTCTCGCCGTGGCCTGGAATCCGCCCAGGACCGAGCGGGATCAGGGGCACGGAATCTTTCGGATGTGACGAGATGTTTCGAAAAGTTCTGGTTGCCAATCGTGGCGAGATCGCCATCCGGATCTTGCGAACCTTGCGTGAGATGGGGATCACGGGCGTGGCGGTCTTCTCCGACGCGGACCGCGACGCCCCGCACGTGGCCGCGGCCGACGAGGCCGTGCCCCTCGGGGACCCGGAACCCGCGCGGTCCTATCTGAACGCCGGCAAGCTGATCGAGGCGGCCCGCACCACGGGCTGCGAGGCGATCCACCCCGGATATGGCTTCCTGTCCGAAAGCCCCGCCTTCGCAAGGGCCGTGCGGGAGGCGGGGCTCGTCTTCATCGGTCCTCCGGCGGAGGTCATGGCCCTGCTCGCGGACAAGACCGCGGCCCGCCGGGTCATGGCCGATGCCGGCATCCCGGTGGTGCCGGGGACGTTCGAGCCCGCGTCCGACCCGGACCTTCTCGAGGCCGAGGCCCGGCGGATCGGGTTCCCGGTGCTGGTGAAGGCCGCGCTCGGGGGCGGCGGCAAGGGGATGCGGGTGGTCACGGACCCGGCCCGATTGCGCGAGGCCGTCCTGGCTGCGGCGAGCGAGGCCAGTGCCGCGTTCGCGGACGCGGGGGTCTTTCTCGAGAAGCACCTGACCCGCCCCCGCCACGTGGAGTTCCAGGTCCTCGCGGACGCGCACGGGGGCATCGTGCACCTGTTCGAGCGGGAGTGCTCGCTCCAGCGACGCCATCAGAAGGTCGTGGAGGAGAGCCCGTCGCCGGCCCTCGATGATGCCCTCCGCGGCTCCATGGCGCGCGCGGCCGTGACCGCGGCCCGCGCCGCAGGCTACGTCGGGGCCGGGACCATCGAGTTCCTGCTCGACGAGGATGGCCATTACTACTTCCTCGAGGTCAACGCTCGGCTCCAGGTCGAGCACCCCATCACCGAGTTGCGCACCGGGATGGACCTGGTCCGCCGCCAGGTCGAGGTCGCCGCGGGCCTTCCCCTGCCCTTCCGGCAGGAAGACCTCTGCGCCCGGGGGCATGCCATCGAATGCCGACTCTATGCGGAGGACCCGGCGCGAGGATTCGCGCCCTCTCCGGGCCGGATCCTCGCGATCGAGACCCCGGCGGGCCCCGGCGTGCGCTTCGATGGCGGGGTCGCGGCCGGGACCGAGGTCCCGGTCCACTATGACCCGATCCTCGCCAAGGTCGCGGTCGTGGCCGAGGATCGCCCCGCGGCCATCGCGAGGATGCTGCGCGCCCTCGAAGAATGCACGGTCCTCGGGGTCGAGACCCCCATCGAGTTCCTGATCGCCGCCGTGGGGTCCGAGGCGTTCCGGGCCGGGGACGTGCACACGGGGTTCCTCGAGGAGTTCGCGGCCGCCTGGCGCCCACAGGGGGATGCCGACCCGGTGGCGGCCCTCGGGTGGCGACTCGATCAGGCCGCGGGCGTACGGTCCGCACGGCTGGCGCCGGACGCCCCGCGTGGCGCGCCGTCCCCCTGGCGCACGCTCCGGGGGTTCGGGCGATGAGCGCGCGCCGCTATCAGGTCGGGGACCGGGTCGTCGAGGACGTGGCGCGCAACGTCCGCGTGCTGTCGAGCGTCCGGGGACGACACGTGGTCCTGATGCAGGGCCGGGTCCTGTCCTTGCGGACGGCCCGCTCCCCGGATGGGGGACTCTGGGTATCCTGGCGCGGTCGGACCCGACGAGTCCGGCTCTTGCAGGACGACGACGTGAAGCGACCGGACCCGGTCGTGGACGGCCTCCACGGGGCCGTGACTCCCCCGACCCCGGCCGTGGTCGTGAGGGTCTTGGTCGGCGTGGGGGATCGCGTGGTCCGGGGACAGGCCGTGATCGTGGTCTCAGCCATGAAGATGGAGACCACCCTCGCGGCCCCCTGGGACGGGGTGGTCCGCGAGGTCCGGGCGGTCGTGGGCGCACGGGTGCGGCCGGGGGACGTGCTGGTCCTGGTCGGGGACGACCCTGGGTCGGAGGGAGGGGGCGATGGGACCGGATGATCCGGCTGTCCTGTACGAAGTCCGCGGACCGGCGGCCTGGTTGATCCTGAATCGCCCGGCGCGCCGCAACGCCCTCGACCGGACGGCGCTGGACCTCTTGCGGGCAGGCCTCGATCGGGCCGAGGCGGATGCCGTCCGCATGGTGGTCCTGACCGGAGCGGGGGAGCAAGCATTTTGCGCCGGGGCGGACCTCGGGGACCCCGCGGGCTTCGCCGGGGGGCCGGACCCGGAAGGTCCGCGCGCCTTCGCCGCGCTCCTCAAGCGTCTGTGTTCCTTCCCCCTCCCCCTCGTCGCCCGCGTCAACGGGCACTGTCTGGGCGGGGGCGTGGGCCTGGCCCTGGCGTGCGACCTCGCGTACGCCCGCGACGACATCGAGGTGGGAACCCCGGAGGTCCGCGTGGGGCTGTTCCCCATGATGATCGCGCCCCTGGTCCTGCGCAAGGCCTCGCGTGCGAAGGCGGTGGAGATGATCCTGACCGGCGGGCGCGTCCCGGCGCGCGAGGCCGAGGCCATGGGGCTCGTGACCCGGGCGGTCCCCCCTGCCGAGCTGGACGCGGTCGTGACCCGGGCGGTCGAAGGGCTCGTGGCCGCGGCGCCGCTCGCGCTCCGCCTGGGCCGCGAGGCCCTACGCGACATCGAGGGGATGCCGCTCGATGAGGCGGTGGACCTCCTGTGCGACCGGCTCGTGGCCCTTCTGGCCACCGAAGATGCCAAGGAGGGGATGCGAGCCTTTCTGGAACGCCGTGCCCCGGTCTGGAGGGAACGATGAGCGCTGACCTCGCCCGCCCCTGCATTCTGACCTGCGCCCTGTCCGGTGTGGTCGCGGACCGCCGCCAGTGCCCCGCCATCCCTTACACCCCCGAGGAGTATGCCGCCGAGGCCCGGCGCGCCTTCGAGGCCGGCGCCTCGATCGTCCACATCCACGCTCGCCGCCCCGACGGCTTCCCATCTTACGAGGTCGAGGACTATCGCGCGATCTACGAGGCCGTGACTGCCGAGTGCCCGATCATCGTCAACTTCTCGACGGGCGCGGTCGGCATCCCGGTCCAGAAGAAGACCGCGCCCATCACCACCCTGCGACCCGCCATCGGCGCCCTGAACATGGGCTCGATGAACTACGCGAAGTATCACCCGGGCCGCAAGGAGTTCGTGTTCGAGTTCGTCTTCGCGAACCCCTTTCACGAGATTGTCGAGATCCTCCGGGCCATGCGCGAGGCCGGCACCCGTCCCGAGATGGAGTGCTTCGATTTGGGCCACGTCGGGAATTCCGTTCCCCTGCTGGACATGGGGCTCCTGGAACCACCGCTCCAGTACAGCCTGATCTTGGGAGTCCTCGGCGGCGCTCCCCCGACGACGAGGTCGCTCCTCTCGATGGTGGACGCCCTCCCCCCAGGGGCCCACTGGCAGGTCATCGGGATTGGGCGGGATCAGTGGAGACTCGCGGCTGCGGCCATCGGACTTGGCGGCAACGTCCGGGTCGGACTCGAGGACAACTTCTACTTGCCGGGCGGCGAGATGGCCCGGTCCAACGGGGACCTCGTCGGCCAGGCCGCCCGCATGGTCCGTGACCAGGGCCGCGAGGTCGCCACGGTCGAGGAGAGCCGGCGCCGGCTGGCGCTCGTGAACCGCTGAACGGTGAATCGGGTTATACTCGTGAGCGGCTCGATGCCGCGGAGGTTCCGGATGGACACCCGTGCCGTGATCCTGGTCGTGGACGACGAGGAGTTCGTGCTGAACGCCCTGGAGCGGTCGCTCCGTCTCGATGGGCACGAGGTCATCACGTGCGGCGACCCGGTGCAGGCCCTGGCTCTCCTGAAGGAACGCGAGGTGGACGTGATCATCAGCGACCACCTGATGCCGCAGATGAAGGGGCTCGACTTCCTGCGGGAGGCCAAGTCGCTGAGGCCCCGGGCCATCCGGATCCTCCTGACCGGACACGCGGACCTGCAACTCGCCCTGCGGGCGATCAACGAGGGCGAGGTCTATCGCTTCTTCACCAAACCCTGGGACGACGAGACGCTGCGGCTCGACGTGCGCCTGGCCCTCGAATCCCGCCGGCTGCGCGACGAGAACGCGCGACTTTCCGAGCAGGTGGACCGCCAGGCCGCGATCCTCCGGGACCTCGAGGCCCGCTACCCGGGGATATCGTCGGTGCGACGCTCGGAGACGGGCGCCGTGATCATTGACGAGCAGGATTTGTGACGCCGCGGTGAATCCACGCATGTGGCCCCCGCCCCCCGACGCCCCTCGGATCCTCCTCCTGGACGACGACGAGGGGTGCCGCCGGGCCGTGGCCCGGGTCCTCGCGATCGAAGGGCTGCGGGCGGTCCCCGTCGCGTCGCTCGCGGAGGCCCGGACGGTCCTCTCCGACTCCCCGCCGCCTGCGGCCGTGGTCGTGGAACTCCGCCTGCCGGACGGGGAGGGCGTGGAGGCACTGGAAGAGGCGCGCCGCGTCGCCCCGTTCACCGGCCGGGTGATGCTGACCGGGGTCGTGGACTTCCAGGCGGTGCAGGACGCGGTCAACCGCGGGGCCGTCCAGGCCTTCTTCACCAAGCCCTGGGACAACGAGTCCCTGGTCCGGGGGGTGCGCGGGGTTCTCGAGCAGTGCCGCCTCGCGCGCGACAATGCCGAGATGGCCGAGCGCCTCGCGGACCAGAATCGCGCGCTCGAAGCCCTGGTCCGCGAACGCACTGCGGCCCTGGAGCGCGCCAAGCGCGACCTCCAGGCGGTCTTCGACGCGTGGGAAGACCCCCTGGCCCTGGTCGCACCCGACCTCCACGTCCTGCGGGCGAACCGGGCGTGGGCGGCCCAGGCCTCGCTCGATGTCCGGGAGGTCCCCGGCCAGGTCTGCCACGAGGCCCTGTTTGGCCGGTCGAGTCCCTGCGATGGGTGCCCGGTGTCCGAGGCCGTGCAGTCCGGGGCACCCATCGAGGCCGCGCTCGGTCCGACCCCGTGGCGCGTCCAGGCTCGTCCCCTCGACCTCGGGCATCGCGCGGTGCTCTGTCGTTACCTGCGAGCCAGGGGTCCCTGATGCCGTCGTCGAGATCGGATTCACCCCATCCCCCGCCGGCCGCCGAGTTCTCGGCCCACCCGGAGGGCACCGTCCTCGAGGTCTCGGTCCGTCCCAAGGCCGGGCGATGCCGGATCGCGGGGAGGGCGGGAGGGCGCGTGCGCATCGAGGTGACGGCGGCCCCGGAGGGGGGCCGAGCCACGCGGGAGGCCCTCCAGACCCTGGCCCGTGCCCTCGGGGTACCCGTGTCCGCGGTGATGGTCCTGCGCGGGGAGCGCTCCCGTCACAAGACCGTCCTGGTCCGGGGGCTCGGGGTGGCAGACTGCCTCGCGCGCCTGGGTGTTTTCCGGGGGCGACCGACGGATCCGGATGGATGAAACGGGGGAGAGGAAATGGGAAATTGGGGCGGCGATGCGGGCGCGCGGTGTGCGCCCTTGCCATACGCTGTCCTGACGGCGCCTTGTCATGGGCGGGCATCGCCCACGCCCACGCCCACGTTGCTTGAAAAAGGGGACTCCGCATGAGTCGCGGCCAGGGTGGGAAGGCAGGGGGCGGGTGGGCGGGGCGTGTGCACCTCGGCCTCGGTGTCCCGCTCGCGGCCCTGTCGGGTTGCCTCGTCTTCCTGTCCTTCCCGACCTACGACCTCTTTCCGCTCCAGTGGGTGTCGCTGGTACCGCTCCTCGTGGCCGCCCGGGGCCGCACCCTGCGCGGCGGCCTGTTCCTCGGGTTCGTCGCGGGACTCGCGACCAACCTCGGCGGCTTCTACTGGATCTCGCACGTCCTGCGCGAGTTCGGTCACATGGGCCCGGCCCCGTGCTGGGGTCTGACCGTGCTCGTTGCCTCGTACCAGGCCCTCGTCTTCGCCCTGGCCACGGGCCTGTCCGCCCACCTGGCCTCGTGCTTCCAGCGTCCGGCCTTGTGGTTTGTCGCCTTCCCCGTCCTGTTCACGGCCTGCGAGCACCTGGTCCCGTTCATCTTCCCGTGGTACTTCGCGAACGGCCAGCAGCGCTTCCACGCGGTCACGCAGGTCGTCGAGGTCACGGGGGTGGCGGGGCTCACGTTCCTCCTGGTGGTCGTGAACGCGGCCCTGGCGGCCGTCGTCTCGGCGCGCCTGGCCCGCGAGCCGTTCCCGGCCTGGCGTGTCGGCCTCGCCGCGGCGCTGTTCCTCGGGGCCGTCGGCTACGGGGTCGTCCGCATCGGGGAGGTGGATCGGACCGTGACCGAGGCTTCGCGATTCAAGGTCGCCGTGGTCGAGCCCGACATCGGGGTCTGGGAAAAGGAGGCGAAGCGGCCCGACGGTTCCCCGCTCCCGTGGGAGGAGCAGGTCCAGGTCGTGTACCGGAACCTCCTGAAGCACCATCTCCTGACCGCACGGGTCGAGCGCGAGGCCCACCCCGACCTGATCGTGTGGCCCGAATCGTCCTACCTGCCCCTGCACGAGGTCTATTCCCGCGCGACTGACGCGGTGGCCGTGGCCGCAGGATCGGACGCCCGCATCGCCTTCGTCACGCACGACGGGACCTTGCGCCTCGACCCCGATGCCGCAGCGACCCTGCGCGCGACCGGGGTCCGGGCCGTGGCCGCGGGTCACGAGGGGTTCGTGGTGGCCGTGGGGCCGCGCGGGGCCGCCTACGTCCGGGACCGCGAGTCCTGGCGCCGCGAGCCGACCGGGACGGACCGGGACCTCCTCGCGGTCGCGGTGGCGCCCGGGACGGAGCGGGCCCTGGCGGTCGGGGCCCAGGGGACCGCGGTCCTGCGCGGGGACGGCCGGTGGCGACCGGTCGAGACCGGCGTCACGGCGGACCTGCGCGCCGTGACCTGGGCGGGCGGGGAGACGTTCGTCGCGGTCGGGGACCGGGGGACCGTGGTGGTCATGCGGGCGAACCGGGCCTCGACCCTCGCGAGCGGGACCGACGCCGACCTCCTCGCCGCATCGTGGGCCGAGGGGACGGGTCTGTGGGTCGCTGGACGCGACGGGGTCCTGCTGCACGGGGACCCCCGCGCTCTGTCCCGACGCCAGGAGGCGACGGGCCATGCGGTCATCGGACTCGCGGCCGGGAAACCGACGTGGGTCCTCGCGGAGAACGGAGAAGTGTTCCGGTGTGAAGCGACCTGTCATCGCATCGCGCTGCCGGCCGCGGAGGGATGGGTTTCCATCGCCGGGGACGGGACAGGGCGGGCCCATGTCCTGGGCCGCAATGGCGCGATCGCGCGCCTCTGGCCGGATGCGGACCCGGTCGTGTCGAAGCCGGAGATTCCGACCCCCGGGATGCGGTCCATCGCGTTCCTGCCGTTTCGCGAGGGCTACCCCCTTCCGCGCGGCGTGACCGCGCTCTACACCTCGGACGCCCCGCTCCCCGACGGCAACCCGGCGGACCCCGGTCCCGCGCTGGGGGCGGACCGCGCCACCCCGGACCGCGACCGCAATGCGGCCATGCGGGGATTCCGGACGCCGCTGTTGTTCGGGGCGATCACGCAGGACCCGGAGCCGGGGCATTCATCTTACTACAACACGGCCCTCCTCCTGGACCGGGATGGCCGGGTCCTGGGCCGCTACGACAAGAACTACCTGCTGATCTTCGGGGAGTACCTGCCCCTGTCGGACTGGTTCCCGTTCCTGAAGGACTGGTTCCCAGAGGCCGGGGACTTCCGGCCGGGCCGGACGGTCGAGGTCTTCGAGATGAAAGGGGCGGGGGCCGACCCCGTGCGTGTCGGGGTCATGATCTGCTACGAGGACATCATCCCGGCCTTCACGCGGCGCCTGCACGAGAAGCAGCCCCACTTCCTGGTCAACATCACGAATGACGCCTGGTTCGGCCGGACCACGGAGCCCTACCAGCACCTGTCCCTCGCCACGTTCCGGGCGATCGAGAACCGGCGCTTCCTGGTGCGGGCCACGAACACCGGGGTGTCCGCCATCGTGGACCCGGTGGGTCGCATCCTCCAGGCCACGTCCCTCGACCGTCCCGAGGTCCTGGTCGCGGACGTCGCGCGCCTTCACGGCGAGACGCCATACCAGCGGTACGGGGACGTGTTCGCGTGGGGGTGTTGCGGGCTCGGGGCCTTGCTGGTCCTCGTGTCGTTCCTGCGCCGCGGGGTCTGACGACCTTACGCGGGCCAGATGCCCGAGGCGCTTCCTTCCACCCGCGCGCCGGGGAAGACGACCGCATCCCGCACGACCGCCCCGCAGGCGATGACCGCCCCCTCGCAAACCACGGCCCGCGGTCCCACGATGGCCCCAGGCTCCACTCGCGCCCCGCCGCACAGGAGGACCGGGGGGTAAATCACGGCGCCGGGCCGCAGGTCCGGTTCGCCCGAGAACCACACCCCGGCTTCCGCTTCCCTCGGCGGGACGAGTCCGCGTCGCTCGAACAGGGCCTGCGGTCCTCGCGCGAGCAGGTCCCACTGCAACGCCAGGTAGCGCGCCTGCGTCCCGATGTCGCAGAACCCTTCCGCGAGCACCACCGCCGCCACGACCCGCCCGGCCTCGAGCATCGGAACCACGCCGTTCGCGACGAGGCAGGACACCTCGCCCTCCGGGAGGTGCGCGAACACGGCCGGCGTGTGCACGGACACGCCCGAGAAGACGTATCGGGGCCCGGGACCGGAGGTCGGCTTCCCGCGGATGCCGGCCACGCGCCCCTGGTGAACCTCCACCACGTGGGCCTCAGGCTGGGATGAATCTGTAACCAGGGCGAGCGTGGCGTGGGGGGCCTCGCGGCGATGCGCCTTCAGGACCTCCTGGAGGTCCCAGTCGTGCCACACGTCGCCGTTGTGGACCAGGAAGGCGTCCTCCCCGCGGAAGAAGTCGCGCACCGCCCACAGTCCCCCGCCGGTCCCGAGGAGGATCGGCTCGTCGGAGTAAGACAGACGGACCCCGAGCGCGGAGCCGTTGCCGAGGAACCGTACGATGCGCGCCGGGAGGTGATGGAGGTTGACGACCGCGTCGGTGACCCCGGCCGCACGCAGGGCCCGCAGGACCCAGGCGATGACCGGCACCCCGAGGACCGGAAACAGGGGCTTGGGCACGTGGTCCGTGGTGGGCCGCAACCTCTCCCCGAACCCGGCGGCGAGGACCATCGCCTTCACGCGAAGTGCTCCGGCAAATGGCGGGCCAGAACCTCGCGCGCCGCCTCGTAGCAACCCAGGTGGTCCAGGGCCTCCCGGGCGTACGCGAGCGATCTCGGGATGTTCGGCAGAAACTTCGGGTTCCCCTTCACGCGGTCAATGTACACGAACCGCCCCGCGTCCTTCAGTTTGCGCTGGAGGGCCTGCGCCTGGAAGTCGTCCATCAGGGCGGCCGGGTCCGGGGCGTACAGGCCTCTTGCCTGCCGCTCCTCCAAGAAAACTCGCTGGAGCCCGACGACCTCCTCGCGCGTGAACGCCACGTACGAGTCCCGAAGCAGGGCGACCAGGTCATAGACGTACGGCCCGAGCAAGGCGTCCTGGAAGTCAATCAGGCGCAAACGCCCCTCGTGGAGCATCAAATTGCGACTCTGGAAGTCGCGGTGGACGAAGCCCTGGGGCAGGGCGCACAGCCGCCGCACCAGGTCCCCGAAGAACGCGTCCAGGACCTCCCGCTCCGCCGGCGTCGGGGTCCGTCCGGTCCACGCCACGAGGCCATACTCGTAGAAGTGCTCGAGTTCCCAGCGCAGGAGCCCCTTGCCGAAGCGGCGCCGGAAGCAGATGCAGTCCGGGTCCGGGTCGCGTGCGGCATGGGCGTGCATGGCCACCATCAGGCGCACCGCCTCCCGATACAGGGCCGCCTTGTCCTCGCCCTCCGCGAGCGCGCGTTCCACCGTCCGGTCGCCCAGGTCCTCGAGCACGATGACGCCCGCGTCCAGGTCCGCGTGCAGGACCTCCGGGATGGGCACCCCGCCGCGCCGGAGCCACGCCCCGACCTCGAGGAACGGCACGGACCGGGGCCGCTCGCCGTCCACGACCTCGTCGCTCTTGAGCGGGTCGTCCGCAAGCCTCATCACGATGACGCTCCGTCCGTCGCGACACACCCGGTAGTAAGTCCGACTCGACGCGTCGCCCTGCAACCGCGTGACGCCCCGGACTTCGGCCCCCTCGTGCGCCCTCGCCACGTCCCGCACCACCGCTCCCCAGTCCCGTCCCGGGTCCATCGTCCACCTCCGGAAGGGATTGTACTCGGGGGATGGGAGGAAGGGGCAAGCCGCCGGCTATTTCAGGATGCCGGCGTCCACCAGGGCCTGTTCGAGCAGGGCCACGCGGTCCTCAAGTTCCACGACGCGCTGCTCGCGCTCCGCGAGTTTCCGGTCCAGGGCCTTGACCGCGGCGACCAGCAGGCCGTCCATCTCGGCGAGGCCATACCCGCGCTTGTCCCACCCGAAGATGCTCAGTTCGTCGGGCAGGCTCTCGGCGATGACGCCCATGCGAGGCACCGGCCGGTAGTGCCGATTGAACGCCATCTCCCATCGCTGGGCCGCCTTGTCTTCGCGCGTCTCGTCGTTCATGAAGCGTTCGACCTGTTCCCGCGTGCGTCCTTCTGATTCAAGTCCCCGCCTCAATTGCTCGAGTTCCCGCTGGATGTCCTCCTTCGCCAGCCTCGTGGCCACCTCGCGGTCGCTCGTCTCTTCCTTCAGGTAGTACCGGGCGACCCGGACGTTTCGGACCGTGTTCAGCGCCCAATCGAGGTCGTTTCCCTGGAGGTCATGGATGTCCTTCTTGAAGGTCTGAGACGAGGCGTTGTAGTAGCCGTAGGAATACATGCCGGCCCACTGCCGCCACTGGTAAGCCCAGGGATAACCCACGTAGTAACCCCCGTTGCCAACCGGGATGATGTGCTGCGTGGTGAGCCACCCCGTCTCGGCATAGACCTCGCCCCGGAGGCGCACGTAGTCAATGGTCGTGTGCTGCGACCACAGGTGGCCCCACACGTTGATGTCGCCCACGCCGAGCCGCCAGGTGCTCGACCCGTTCCCGTCCGTGCCGTCGAAGCGGCAGGCCGTGTTGTTGGTGTCATAGAAGACCGGGGCCCGGACGTTCGAGTCCGACTGGATCGTGTTGGACGACCAGATGGCCTTGCCGTTGTATGCCCTGATCCACGTCGAATCCGACATGTACCACCCGCCGCCGAAGTCCTGGAAGTACAGGCCCGTCTGTCCCTGGGCCCGGAACCAGTTGTTCGCGTAGATGGTCGAAACCTGGGAGGAGCCGTTCGGGTCCAGGTAGTATCCCGTGTTGTTCGCATCATAGATGAACGGGACCCACAGGTTGCCCGCCATGTAGAATCCCGTGTTCGTGTACAGGCCGTATGACCCGTGACTCCCCAGGTACCACGAGGTCTGCCACCCGCCGCCGTCCACGCGCCCAGGATACAGGTAGTTGTACTGATACTGCGCAAGGCCCTTGGCGCTCCCGCCGAGCCACGGGGCGAAATCGCCGAGAATGTTGTGCGCCGCGTTTGGCGGATAGTCCACGTACAGGGAGCGATACAGATGGGTGTTGTTGGTGGGGTCCACGTAAAAGTTTCCGTCGTTCAGGTCGTAGAAGATGGGAGCGCGCATGTTGGAGCCGGACCGGATCTCCCCGTTTGAATACACGGGCTTGCCGTTGTAGGCCCGGATCCAAGTCCCGTCGGTCATGTGCCACCCGCCGCCGTAGTCCTGGAAGTACAAGCCCGTCTGCCCCTGGGCGCGGAACCAGTTGTTCGCATAGATGCTCGATACCTGGGAATCGCCGGCCGGGTTCATGTAGTAGCCGGTGTTGTCCCGGTCGTAGAACTGGTACGCGTACACGTACCGCGCGGTGAGGTCGCCCGTGTCCAGGTTGATGCTCGTCCCGCTCGAGATCTTCGCCCCCGAGACGTTCGCGATGTCCGCGTCCGTGATCGTGCCGTTCGTGATGGCGGTCGAGTCCACGCAGTTCGTGCACGACAGGGACCCGCCGAGGGTCAGGGTCCCGTAATGATAGGCCGCGCCGTTCTCGTAGAACCGGTGCGTGACCGCGTTGATGTTGGACGACTCCGTCTTGATGCGGAACTCGCGCGAGGTGTCCGCGTTGCCGCCCGGGTGGGTGAGGCGCAACTCGACGATGACCGATGACGCCCCGGAGGGGTTGTGGAGATAGACCTCGTTCGGGGCCGGGGCGTCCGGGTCCACGAAGATGAACTGGTTGCCCTGGTTCAGGTGAAAGGGCCCGCCGTCGTTCAGGAACCCGGAGTGGGTGTGGTCGCTGCGGGCCGCGGTGTTGGCAGACCCGCTGCCCGCGAAGTTCACGCTGACCTGGTCCCCGCTCAGGGCCAGGCCGGTCCCGACCCGGAGCGTCCCCCGCGCCGTGGTCGTGCCCGCGGCGATCTTGGTCCCCGCGATGTTGGCGCTCGTGCTCACGTGGGCGTCCACGATACTCCCGTTCGCGATGTCCGTGCCCCCGACGCACCCGGAGCACGCGACGTTCGTGGCCGCGTGGCTCGCGTCGCCATAAGCGTACGTCAGGGCGAGGTCCGAGTCCTGGACGCATCCGGAGCACTGCAAGTCCGCCGCGGCCCCGCCCTTGCTGACGCCCAGGGCGTAGTTGACGCCCAGGTCGTTGTTGCCCACGCACCCGGCCGGGCTGCACTCGAGGTCCTTGGCCGGCCCGCCCTCGGACAGGGAGCCCGCGTAGTTGAACTGGACCATCCCCGCGGTGATGCAATCCGTGCAGGACAGCGAGGTCGCCGGCCCGCCCTTGCTCGTGGAGCCCGCGTAAAAGAAGTTGACCTCGGAGGAGGACACGCACCCCGACACGCCGCCACCGGGCGGCGTCTCGAACTTGTCCGAGCAGTCGAGGTCGTCCGCCTTGCCGCCCTTGGACTTGCCCAGGGCGTAGTTGAACGAGACCTCGGCCGGCTGCACGCACTCTGTGGCGCACTGAAGGCCCGCCGCGTCCCCGCCCGCGCTCACGCCCAGGGCCCAGTTCACGCCGAGTTTCGCACCCGTGACGGCCCCGTCCGCGAGTTTCGCGGTCGTCACGGCCCCGTCCGCGAGGTCGGCCGTCATGACCTGGCCGTCCTGGATCTTGGCCGAGGTGACGGCGTTGTTGGCGATCTTCCCGGTGGTCACGGCGCCCGCTGCGATCTTGCTCGTCGTCACCTGGAGGTCCCCGAGGTCAATCGTCGCGATCCCGCCGTCCGACAGGTGCGTGCTCCCGATGCAGCCCGTGCAGGACAGGCTCGTGGCCGGCCCGCCCTTGCTCGTCGAGGCCGCGTAGTTGACCCCGAGTTGCGTGTCCCCCACGCAGCCGGTGCAGGCGAGGGAGTCCGCGGCCGCGGCCTCGTCGCAGACCTCGGCGTGCTCCGCCTGGTACGCGAAGCCCACCGCCGTGATGGGCCGGCGGGGCAACGGCGGGTCCGACCCGATCTGAATCTGAAGCCAGACCGAGTCCCGGTTCTTGAAGGGGTCGGTCGAGCCGAGATTCATGTACGTGTTGAAGACCCCTCCCGTCACCGCGATCGACTGGGTGCCGGAGTTGAACAGGGCCGTCCCCCCGGTCTGCTGGTCCCAGAGGGTGAACACCATGTTGTAGGTCCCGTTGACCACCTCCCCGCCCGCGTTCCGCAGGACCCCCTGCACGTTCAACTGGTGCGGGATCGGGTTGTCCGGGATGCTGTCCGCGACCACGTTCCCCGACCACCCCGCGATCGCGACGACGACCAGAACCTTCAGGAGCGACTTCATGGGGTCACCTCCATCGTGGACCAACGTGAACCGGACCATCCAGGGCCTGTCGCGTCGAACCCAACCCCCCCAACGTCCCCCGCAAGCGAGCGACGGGTGAACCAGGAATCACCCTGCAACGACACGTAGCCGGTGGACTGGGACTGCAGGTTACCCGGAATTTATTTCAAACCCGCCACGCCGCCCGCGACCTGCCCCCACTGGAGACTCAAGCCATGTCGGACACTTCGCGCTCGCGACCCGCTCCGCGCCGCGCGAAGCGACCCCACCCAGGTGAATGGCTAGCAGGATCCGTACCAGGCGCGACGTTTGACACCATGCCCGGAGAACCCTATCCTTGCGTCCCTGGCGCGGCATGGCGAGGGGGCCATGGGACGGAACGGAATGACATGGGGGATCGCGGTGGTCGTGGTCTTGGCGACCTGCAAGAAGGAACCCGCCGAGGAGGACCCCGGACCCCCGTCGGCGCCCGCGGCCGAGGAGCCCGCGGCCCGGGAGGAAACCCCGGTGGCGCCATCGCCGGCCCGGACCTCGACCCCCGCCCCCTCGCCCGACGGGAACCCGAGCGAGCCGAACGCGCCGGCCACGACCGGCCGCACGCCCGAAGCCCCGCCTCCGGCGCCCCCGACCCCGGCACAGACCTCGCCCTCACCGCTCCCCGCCCCATCGCGGACACCGCCAGGTCCCGTGCCGAAGACGGAGGCAAAGACCCCCCTGTCGGATGTGCGCCTCCTCTTGACCGCGGCCGACGTCTCAGAGGTCGCGGGGCCGAAGGTCGAGTTCCAGCGGACCGTGCTTCCCGGTTTCGAATCCGGCGATGACCGGCAGGCCCTCTACTTCGAGCCGACCAGGGGCGGGGAGTTCGGCTTCGCCATCCAGGTCTTCCGCGAACAGGACGGCCGGGCCGCCCGGCAGCGGTTCGAGCAGGCATTTGCGACGTACCCGAACGCCGTCGAGGTCGCGCCCGTGGCCGGGTCGTCGTTCTTCGCTTACTGGGGCGAGGTCCTGCACGTCGGCTTCCTCCAGCCCCACGGCAACCTCGTCGTCGTCGTGTCCTGCGGGCGGAAGTACTGCGATTCCGACGCCCTGTACGCCCTCGCGAAGAAGGCGAACTCGCGCATTCGATGAGGAAATGAATCGCGAACCCCCCAAGGTCCTCGTCGCGAACCGCGGGGAGATCGCGGTCCGCATCCTGCGGGCGCTGCGGCAGGCCGGGCACCCCACGGTCGCGGTCCACTCGGACCCGGACGCGGGCGCGCCCCACGTGCGGCTGGCGGACGAGGCCGTGGCCCTGGGAGGGTCCACGCCACGGGAGTCCTACCTCGACATCGAGAAGGTGATCGCGGCGGCGCGGCGCACCGGGGCGGTGGGCGTGCATCCCGGATACGGATTCCTGTCGGAAAACGCGGACTTTCGCGCCGCGTGCGACCGGGCCGGGCTCGTATTCATCGGGCCTCCGGCCGGGGCCATCCGCGCAATGGGAAACAAGTTGCTGGCGCGCAGGACCATGGCTGCCGCCGGAGTCCCGGTCGTACCTGGCTCCCTGGAGCCAGCCCGGGATGTCGAGGCGGCCCGACGCGACGCGGCCGAGGCCGGGTACCCGGTGATGCTCAAGGCCGCGGCCGGGGGTGGGGGCAAGGGGATGCGGCTGGTCGAGCGCGACGAGGACCTGCGGGCCGCGTTCGAGGCAGCCTCGCGCGAGGCTTTGGCCGCGTTCGGGGACGGGTCGGTCTATATCGAGAAGTTCCTTGAGGGCCCGCGGCACGTCGAGGTCCAGGTCCTCGCGGACCGGCACGGGAACGTGGTCCACCTGTTCGAGCGGGAATGCTCGGTGCAGCGCCGCCACCAGAAGGTCGTGGAGGAGACGCCGGCCTGCGACCTGCCGCCGGAGGTGCGGGACGAGATGTGCGCCGTGGCGGTGCGGGCCGCGCGCACCATCGGGTACGAGTGCGCCGGGACCGTGGAGTTCCTGGTGGACGCCCGCAAGCGCTTCTACTTCCTCGAAATGAACACGCGCCTCCAGGTCGAGCACCCGATCACCGAGATGGTCGTGGGGGTGGACCTGGTGCAGGCCATGACCGCCGTGGCCTTCGGCGCACCGCTGCCGTGGCCCCAGGAGGCCCTGCGACAGCGCGGGCACGCGATCGAGTGCCGCGTCTTTGCCGAAGACCCCTTCAACGGCTTCCTGCCGAGCCCGGGCAGGCTCCTGCGCTACCGGCGGCCCGGTGGTCCCTTCGTGCGGGTGGACGACGGGGTCGAGGAAGGGGACGAGGTCACCCCCTTCTACGACCCGATGATCGCGAAGGTGGTCGCGTGGGGCGAGGACCGGAACCAGGCCATCGCGAGGATGGTGCAGGCCCTCGACGAATACGAGATCGCGGGGGTACGGCACAACGTGGCCTTCCTGCGGCACGTCCTCGAGTCGGAGGAGTTCGTCGGGGGGCGGTACGACACGGGCATCCTCGGGCGGATCGGGTTGCCGGGGAGGCCGCCCCCGACCGCGGAAGAGGTCGCGGTCGCGGTCGCGACCCACCTGTTGTCGGAGGTCCGCGACCCGGTCGCAAACCGGAGCGGGTCGCCATCGGCATGGCGGGCGGTTGCGATGCCGGGACTAGCGCCATCGGGCTGGAGGAAGTAGGGCGTGCATCGCTACACGGTTCGCGAGGCTGGCGGCACCGGGCGCGAGGTCCAGGTCGCGACGGTCACTCCGGCGGCCATGGAGGTCGAGGTTGGCGGGGACCGGGTGCGCGTGGAGGTCCTCCGGACCCCAGGGGGTTTGGTCTTGAGGACGCCCTCGGGGAGGACGTTCCGGCCGGGGGTGAGCCCCGGAGGACCGGGGGGTGAATCCGAGGTGACCTGGCCGGGACGCTCTTTCCTCGTCGCCCGGGTCGGAACCGGCCACGGCGCGGGAGCGTCGGGCGGAGGCCCCGGGTCGCGGTCGAGGCGCGTGCGGGCCCAGATGCCGGGTCGCGTGGTCCAGGTCCTGGTCCGGCCCGGGGACCGCGTGGCCGTGGGGCAGGGACTGGTCATCCTCGAGGCCATGAAGATGGAGAACGAGGTCAAGGCCCGGCGCGAGGGGGTGGTGCACGCGGTCCACGTGACGGCGGGGGACCGCGTCGAGACCGGGGCCGACCTCCTGGAGTTCGAATGAACGAGCGGGAGGAGCAGCGCAGGCGCCTGCGGGAGTGGTTCCAGGGCGTCGGGGCGGACGAGCGGGGGGTCCTGCCCGGCGACGGTGCGCACCGGCTCTCGAACGGCGAGGAGTGGCCCTTCCTGTTGACCGTGCTGGACGTCGTGGATCGCCCGGGGCTCGACCTGCCCGGGGAGCCGCCGTACCGCCGCGGGGTGTACCCCACGATGTACCGGGGCCGGCTGTGGACCATGCGGCAATACGCGGGCTTCGGCACGGCCGAGGAGACGAACCGGCGCTTCCGTTACCTGCTGGACCACGGACAGACCGGCCTGTCGGTCGCCTTCGACTTGCCGACGCAAATGGGCCTGGACCCGGACCACCCCCTCGCCCGGGGGGAGGTGGGCCGCGTGGGCGTGTCGGTGGCCACGGTGGACGACGTGGCGCGCCTGTTCGAGGGGATTCCCCTCGACCGCGTGTCCGTCTCGATGACGATCAACGCCACGGCCCCGATCCTCCTCGCCATGCTCTGGGTCGCGGCCGAGGAGCAGGGGGTGGACCCGGGCCGGCTGTCCGGGACGACGCAAAATGACATCCTGAAAGAGTACGTGGCCCGCGGGACCTACATCTACCCGCCGGGACCGAGCCTGGCGCTCGCCGCGGACCTGATCGCCTTCTGCGCCCGGCGCCTGCCGCGCTGGAACCCGATCAGCGTCAGCGGCTACCACATCCGGGAGGCCGGGGCCAATGCGGTCCAGGAGGTGGGGTTCACCCTGGGCAACGGCCTCGCCTATGTGCGGGCCGCGCAGGGCCTGGGGCTGGACGTGGACGCCTTCGCGCCGCGGCTGTCGTTCTTCTTCGGCTGCCACAGCCACTTCCTGGAGGAGGTCGCGAAGTTCCGCGCCGCGCGGGTCGCGTGGGCCACGCTGATGGGCCGGCTCGGCGCCAGGGACCCGCGCTCGCTCGCCCTGCGGTTTCATACGCAGACCTCCGGGTGCACCCTCACCGCGCAGCAGCCGTGGAACAACGTGGTGCGCGTGGCGTTGCAGGCCTTGGCCGCAGTCCTTGGGGGCACGCAATCGTTGCACACGAACGCGCTGGACGAGGCCCTGTCCCTCCCCACGGAGGAGACGGCGCGCCTGGCCCTGCGCACGCAGCAGGTCATCGCGCTCGAGTCGCACGTGACGGACTTCGTGGACCCCCTCGGGGGGTCGTACGTCGTGGAGGCCCTGACGGACCGCATCGTGACCGGGGCCCTGGACCTGGTCGAGCGGGTCGAGGCGATGGGCGGGATGGTCGCGGCCATCGGAAGCGGATTCGTGGGTCGCGCCATCGAGGAGTCTGCGTACCGCCAGCAGAAGGCGCTGGAGGCGGGCGAGACGCGGGTCGTGGGCGTCAACTGTCTGACGGAAACGGGGGAGGGGGCGCTCGCGGCCCCGTCCGGGGACACCGGGGGCCCGAGGAGGCTGGAGGAGGCGCGGCGACGACAGTTCCGCGAGACCCTGGCGCGGCGGGACGCGGCCGCGGCGGCCCGGTCCCTGGACGGGGTGCGCGAGGCGGCGCGCGCGGCTCGAGGGATGACCGAGGCGGTCCTCGAGGCGGTGCGGGCCCGGGCCACGCTCGGCGAGGTATCCGGCGCGCTCGCGGAGGTCTTCGGCCGTCACCGGGCTGGCGATCGGGCGTGACCGTAGTCGGGCATCGGAGGTTGGGATGGGACTCCAGGACGACCACGGACACGGTCACGGACACGGACACCGTCACGGCGCACGGCGCCGGTCTGAAGGGCTGCGTCGCCGCGGGAGCCCATGAAACCGTTGAACGAACTGGTCGAGCGGATCGGGACCAGCCGGGTCATCGTGGTCCTGGGGGACGGCGGGGTGGGCAAGACCACCCTGGCCGCGGCCTTGGCCGTGGTCCTTGCCCGCAGGGGGGAGCGGGTCCTGGCCGTGACCGTGGACCCGTCGAACCGCCTGCGAACCTCCCTGGGCCTGTCCGGCCCGGCCGGGGTCGAGGAGGCGGTGCGCCTCGAGGCGCGCGAGGGCCGCGGGACCCCGTCCTTGCACGCGGTGGTCCTGGAGGCCGGGACCGAGATGCAGCGCCTGATCAGCCGGCTCGTTCCGGACGAGGCCACCCGCAGGCGGATCACGGACAACGTCTTCTTCCGGAAGGCCGCGGGCACCATGACCGGCACCCACGAGTACGCGGCCATGGAGCGCCTGCTCGAGGCCCTGGAATCGGGCCGCTACACCCGGGTCGTGCTCGACACCCCCCCGGAACGGCACGCCCTGGACTTCCTCGACGCGCCCGCGCGCCTGAACGCCCTCCTGTCGTCCGACATCTTCCAGTTGTTCGTGCGGGCCTCGTCCGGCCTGTCGCGGGCCGGCCTGGAGGCCATCCGCTGGAAGTCCGTGATCTTGAAGGGGATCAGCCGCTTCACCGGCGAAGACACCTTCCTGGCGGTCCTCGATTTCGTGCTCGTGTTCGAGCCCCTGTTCGAGGGGTTCCGGGAGCGGGCGACCCGTGTGAGGACTCTGCTGTCGGGGCCGGACAGCGCGACCCTGGTCGTGTGCCGTCCGGGGAAGCGGTGCGCCGAGGGGGTCCTGGCGACGCTGTCGGCGCTCCGAGGCCGAGGGATCACGCCCGCGGCGGTGGTGGCCAACCGGGTCCACGTCTGGCCCGTCCCGGGGGGCGCGCCTGGCCGCGAAGGATGCGTGGTGGACGCGGCCGCGGTCAAGGACGCCCTCGGGTCCAGCCCGGCCTTGAGCCTTCTCGCGCCCGAGGAACTGCGGGACCTGGCCGGCGAGGTCCTCGTCCTCGCGCGCCAGTACCGGGACCTCGCGGAACGGGACGAGGCCGACGTGAGCACCCTGCGGGCCGCCGTGCGCCCCATCCCCGTCTTCCGAGTCCCCCTCCTCCCCGAGGAGGTGCGCGACCTCCCGGGGCTCGAGCGGTTCGCGGCAGCCCTTGAACGGTCAGGTGACCTTGCGCAACCCCTCGATCGGGTCGAGGCGCATCGCGCGCAAGGATGACAGAAGGCACGAGGCGAAGACGACCGCGAGCGAGAGACCCGCGATCACGACCGCGTCCGACGGGTGGACCACGGCTGGTAGTTTCGGGATGTGATAGACCTCCGGGTCCAGCGCGTAGTCCAGTCCCTGGATCAGGCGAACCACGAGGAGACCGAGGCCAAGCCCCACCGCGATCCCCGCGGCGCCGAGGCCCATCCCGTGCGCCACGAAGACCCGGTACAACTGGCGGCGGCTCGCGCCCAGGGCCACGAGGGTTGAGACCTCCTTGATCCGCTCCCGGGCCACCACAACCTGGGTCCCCACGATGTTGAAGGCCGCGACCACCACGATGATCAGGAAAAACAGCGCCAGGACCACCTTCTGCATGCGCAGGGCCGAAAAGAGGTTGCGGTTCATCTGCTTCCAGTCGATCACGCGGAACCGGCGCGGCGGACCGGAACCGAAATCGCTGAAAAAGAGGGCCTTGCGGAGGGACGCGACGGCGTGGACGAACTCCGGCAATGAGGTCACGGACAGGCGGGCGGCGACCCGGGCCGCGTCCGCGCGCAGCCGCGACACCTCGCCCAGGAGGTCCAGCAGGGTGAACGGCTCCAGGTCCGAGAGAATCGCGCGACCCGCGGCCTCGGTGTTGTCGAGGTCCGCCAGCCGGACCTCGACCCAGCGGACCGCGGGCCCCCGGTCCAGGAAGACCTGCGCCGAGCGCAGGTCCATGACCACGAGGCGGGAATCGTACTCGTGGAAGCCGGTGTCGAAGCAGTCCCGGACCAGGAACGTCCCCTGGATGGGCGCCATGCCGAGCGGCCCGGCGGCGCGCCCCTCGATCCCCCGGATGGGCGAGGTCAGGGTCACGCGGTCCCCGGGGGTCAGGCGCAGCCGCTCGAGCAGACCGCACCCGAGGGCCACGCCCATGGGTTCGCCCTCGCGGTAGCGCAGGGACGCGAGCGAGCCGGTGCGGGTCAGGGCCGAGAGCCCGGACACGCGGTCCACGCCCTCGAGGTCCACGCCCTTGACGATGACCCCGGCGGTGCCCTCGTCGGCCGAGATCATCATCTCGTCGTAGGTCGAGGGGTTGGCCCCGACCACGCCCGGCATCCGGGCGATCCGCTTCGTGACCTCGGTGTAATCCGAGAACTGCTCGCCCCGGGCCACGACCACGAGGTGCGGATACACGCCCAGGATGCGCTCCCGGAAGGCCTCCTCGAACCCGCCCGTCACGGCGAGGACCGCGGTCAGCGTCGCGACCCCGACCCCGATGCCCAGGACGGACACGGTCGTGGCGACCGACACCCGGCCCCGGCCCGAGACGAACAGGGTCAGGCCCACGGCCCACGACAACGGCAACCTGCGCAGGAGACCCGGCATGGGATGGCCCCGACGATCAATCCAGCGCGACCCCGCGGCGCGCGCAGGCAGCCTGGACGGTGTTGCGCATCAGGTACGCGATGGTCATGGGGCCCACGCCGCCGGGCACGGGCGTGATGGCCGAGGCGCGGGTCCTCGCGGCCTCGAAGTCCACGTCCCCGCACAACTTCCCGGCCTCGTCGCGGTTCATGCCTACGTCAATGACCACCGCGCCCTCGCGCACCCAGTCCCCCCGGACCATCCGGGCCTTGCCGATGGCCGCGACCAGGATCTCCGCCTCGCGCACGCGGTCCGCGAGGTCCGCCGTGCGCGAGTGGCACACGGTCACCGTCGCGTGTCGCGCGAGCAACAGGATCGCCGTGGGCTTACCCACGATCAGGCTGCGACCCACGACCACGGCCCGCCGGCCCTTCGGGTCCACGCCGCTTTCGTCAATCAGGCGCAGGACCCCGGCCGGGGTGCAGGGGACGAGCCCGGGACGGTCCGACAGGAGGCGGCCCAGGTTGGAGGGGTGGAACCCATCCACGTCCCGCGCCGGGTCCACGGCCTCGATCACCCGGTCCGACCGGATGTGCGGGGGCAGGGGGAGTTGCACGAGGATGCCGTCCACGTCGGGGTCGTGGTTCAGGCGGTCGATCAAGGCCAGGAGGTCCACTTCAGGCGTCTGCGCGGGGAGAGGGTGGGTCACCCCCGCGATCCCGACCTCCTCGCATGCGCGGCCTTTGTTGCGCACGTAGATCGCCGAGGCCGGGTCGTCCCCGACCAGGATCACGTGCAGCGAGACGCGCACCCCCTGACCCGCAAGTCGCGCGACCCGCTCGCGGACCTCGGCCCGCACCCGGGCCGCCACGGCCTTGCCGTCCAGGATCGTCGCCTCGCCCATCGGTCGCCTCCGGCGCGCGGGAAGACGAATGTTACCCTGGCCGCGGTCCACGGACAACCCTCGCTTGTCTGCGCGGTGTTTTTTTCTTTCCCTTGCCGCCTGTGCGGTGGGTGTCTAGAATCCGGACCGTCCGGTGCGGACGGGACGCGATGGCGACGAACAGACCCCGCACCCGAATGGTCGCGCTGTACGGCAAGGGCGGAATCGGGAAATCCACGGTCGCCTCGAACCTGTCGGCCGTCCTGGCCCTGGAAGGCCGCAAGGTCCTGCTGGTCGGGTGCGACCCCAAGCATGACTCCACCATCACCCTCGTCAACGGGGGCCCGATCCGCACGGTCATCGCCCAGCTAGGCGCCCGGGTGCGCGACGCCTCGGACATCGTGATGGAGGGTCGCTTCGGGATGCACTGCATCGAGTGTGGCGGCCCGGAGCCCGGCGTGGGTTGTGGGGGGCGCGGCGTCTCGCGCATGTTCGAGATCCTCGACGACCTGGACCTGATCGAGCGCGGCGGGTACGACGTCGCCGTCTTCGACGTGCTCGGGGACGTGGTCTGCGGCGGGTTCGCGGCCCCGCTGCGCCAGGGTCGCGCCGAACTCGTCTACATCGTGATCGCCGAGAGCGTGATGGCCCTGTTCGCGGCGAACAACATCGCCAAGGCGGTCCGGCGCTTCGCATCCAACGGGATCGCGCTGGGCGGTCTGATCGTCAATCAGAAAGATTCCACCACGAACGTCGCGGCACTCGAGGCCTTCGCCTCGGCGCTCGGCACGCGCATCCTCGCGACCATCCCCGCGGACCCGATGGTCCGGCGAGCCGAGGTCGTCAAGCGCCCGGTGGTGGAGATCGCCCCGGACTCCGAGGTCGCGAGGACCTTCCGCCGACTGGCCGCGGACGTGCTCGCCGACTCGGTGGACGCTCACCCCATCCCCACCCCGGTCGAGGACAGCCGGTTTGACGATTTCATCCGAGAGATTTTCGGCGAACAGGCCCCATGACACACCGGCGCCAGCCGGGTACGTGGCGGGGGCGTGCCTTGCGGCCCAGGCGATGCCGGGGCTTGCGTTCTGCGTGCCGGGTTCCGCCGCCGAGGTCCGCGCCGCGGTGGACCTGATCGCCCAGCATGACTGGTGCACGGTCCTGGATGGGGAGCCCGGCACGCGGCTGTTCCCGTCCGACGCCCCCGAGGTCCGCAAGGACCTGCCGCTCCTCGACCTGCGCAGCCTTTCCCCGGGGAGCGGGTGGTGGCACGGGTACGCGGATGCGCTCGAGGGGGTCGCGCGGACCCTGGACCTGCCGCGGGTGGGGCCGCGGGCCGACGCAGCGGCCGTGGTTGGCCTCCCCCTGGACCGCCTGGAACCCGACCGCCTCGCGGACCGCGACGAGGTCGTCCGGCTGCTCGCGCGGGGCGCGGGGCTCGACGTGGTGTCGGTCTGGCCGTCCGGGGAGAGCCCCGAGCCCCTGGGGCGCGCCGCCGAGGCGCGGCTGATTGTGTCCCTCCCGTACGGTCGGGAGGCCGCGAGGACCCTCGCGCGACGGACCGGGGCGGTCTTGGTGGAGGTCGGGCTTCCGGTGGGGCTCGCCGGGACGGCGCGCTTCGTCCGCGAGGTGGCGGGGGCCGCAGGCCGGGACCCCGAGCCCTTCCTGGATCGCGAGATGCGCCGGTACGCCCCCCGCCTGGAGTGGGTCATCCCCCACGCCCTGCTCCACCGCCGGGTGCGGGTGGAGGTGGACCCCCACCTGGCGGAGGCGGTTCTTGCCTTCCTGAACGAGGTGGGGTGTCGAGACGCGGGCGACAACGCGCCGGACCTCGTCATCGGACCGCGGCCCGCCGTGGAGGCGGCCGCCGCACACGGCCACGCCTTTCTGGAGGCCGGCTTCCCCTCGCCCGGCAGCCACGCCCTGCACCCGACCCCGGCCTGGTTCGGGTTCGAGGGCGCGATGCGCCTCGCCGAGGCCATGGTGAACCGCCTGGTCCAGTGGGAGCACGTGGAGCGCTTCAGACGCCTCGCACGGCGCTGAACGGGCCCCCGTTCATGGCAGGCGCGACCTCGGTTCCGAGATACCTGTCCGTGCTTGCGATCACCCACACGGGCCACCATAGCAGAAATCTTCGAAGCACGAGCAGTACTCCATGCCTTCGGTGCCTCCCAGGTAGGACATTGTGCCGACACCGCCAAGGTACTTCACGATGGCTCCCAGACCCAACGAGGAACAATTACACCACCTATCGTCCCCCTGTATGACGTAGTGTGGCGCGCAGTCCCCGTCTCCTCGCCTTACCTGAATCGGCGGACATCCGGCAGAATCAGGGAACTGGATATTCGCGTGGTACCAATCCATGCTGTCGTTTGCAAAGTAACATTTCCTCATCGTTTCTACTTTCGGAAGGTTGTGCATCGCTTCGAACACGTTGTCCACCACGGGCTTGGGAATGATCTCGCCGCTTCGATCCCATTGGACCTGCTCCGGCGGGCAATCCGGATCGAAACACTCATTCATATATTCATATAGAATCTGGTCGTGCCAGAAAGAACACGCTCGACATCTATCGGCGCGCCAATCCCGTCCCGCGGGCACGAGTGTACAGACCACTTCGCCTGTGTCGTACATGCCGAATTGTATGTATCGGACGAATATCTCTGATGGTCCCTCTGGGGGGATCACCGGGCCGCCGTATTCGATCTGGGCTTCCTCTGCGATATCCGCGAACGGTTCGCCTGGACGGGTCCCCTCGTCTTGTACCGGGTCTGTCTGTTCCGACCCGGGGAACTCGGAAACTCGATCCATGTCTTTGGAAACGGGACGGTTCGACCAGCAGGCGCAAAGGACGATCAACAACGCCATCAGATAGCGCGTCATGTGGCACCTCCTTTCACGGAAACTTCGGGTATTGCGTCCAAACCATCCCGCAACCGACCCAAAGGGTGTAACTCGCCGGGGCCTCCGCTGCCTGAACCACGACGAAGTAGTCGCCCTGCCATGGCGCCACGAAACTCACGTGCGCGTGGGACTTGTCGCGATCTTCGGCGACCATCCCCCATGGCAAATGCCTTCGCGTTGATCACGTTTTTTTGTACCGAATACGACAGGCGATGTCAACCCCGGTGCCAACGGAGCAATCCGCGCTGTAAGCGCGGATTGCGACCCGGCCGCAGCAGGGGCCCCG
>JBBIPO010000016.1:0-32812 GCA_037442805.1 Deltaproteobacteria bacterium | reverse complement strand
TACGGCCGCGCGAGCGCCCGCTCGCGCGTGGGTGCGCGGGCGCCGCCCGCGCCAGGACCAGGCTGCGTTTGCTCGCAGCAGTCTGATGGCGCGCTGCGTGCGCCTCCCCCACCGCGTCGCTTTTCACCGCCTCCCCGTTTTCCATTTCCCGTTTCCCATTTCCTTTCCGGGACCGTGTCGGTGATCGTGACCGTGGCCGTGACCGGGGCCGGGTCCGCATAGGGACCCGACCCAGGACCTTTCGCTTCGCGAGGACTACTGGAAGTCCCCGCCGATGGTCAGGACCCCGTGCGCGGATGACGACGAGAGGTTGCCCAACTGGACCGTCGCGCCTTGTGGAAGCCCGGGGATCAGGCCGCCCACGTCCACCGGCGGGACCGGGAAGCGGAACTCCTGGCCCGCGACCTGGTCGAGGAGGGCCGGTAGCAGTCCCTCGACCATCCCCATCAGGTCCCCCATGTTCCCGCCGATGTCATACATTTCATATTCCAGATATTCCACCTTGTCCAATCTGATCCCGATCTCGTCCCCCGACGCGACGACCTGCGCCGAGATGTCGGCCTGGAGCCAGATCCCGATGTGCTGGTCCGCGTTCAGCAACTGGAACTTCAGGTCCAGGTAGGCGTCCCCGACCTGGAGGTGCGTCGTCCCGGACCCGTTGCAGTCGTCCAGGATCGGGGGCAGAAGCAGGTCCGGGGTCACCTCCAGGTTCGAGATGGGCAGGTTCCCCAGGTCCCCGAGCAGCCCGGACAGGTCGAGGGGACCGCCGAGGAGGCCGGTCCACCACACCATGAACAGGCCCTCGTTCGCGAAGTCGTAGCGCACGCCGGCCTGCAACGACGGCTCGGGCGGGAACTCGAACAGCGGCGGGTCCGGGTCCGTGCGCAGGCAGCCGTCCCGCAGGATGGACCCCAAAGGGTCGCGGTCCACGCCCTTCTTCGTGCGCGCCCCGAGGTCGAGCCCGAGGCGCGCCCCGTCCGCACGGAACCGCACGGACGACAGGTCCACCTTGAGGTCCAGCGGGATGGGCTGTCCCCCGAGCAGGGGCGGGATCTCGATGGTCTGATCGATGGCGAGCAGCGCGAGCACCTGCTCGACCGCGTCCCCGATCAGGCCGGTCACCAGAGGTTCCAGCAGGTCAATGAGGGGCTGCGTGACGAAATTGACGAGCGGGTCGAGGACGTAGTTCGCGATCAGGTCGTTGAGGCCGCCCACGAGGGACGACAGGTCATAGGTCCCGAGCGCCACCTGGAACCCGAAGATGTCCACGGTCCCGAGGTCCATGACGAGCCCGGTCAGCGGGTCCATCTGGATGTCCGACAGGGTCACGTCGAATCCCTGGCCTTGAACCGACAGGGGCTGGCCAGGCAGTTTCTCGATGTCCAGGGCCATCTGGACCTGAAGCGTCCCGATGGTCAGGCGCGACGTGGTGGACGTGGAGGGCGCGAGCATCGGAATCTCGTAGTCCTTCCCGTCCAGGGGATTGTGGACCTTCAGGTGGGTGCGCAGGGTCAAGGTCAGTTTCAATCCGACGGAAAGCGGCGAGAACGAGATGCTCGTATCGAGCCCCCCGTCCCGCGACTTCAGCGCGAGGCGCGGCGACCCCAGCGTCACGTCCGTGACCTCGACCCCGATCTCGAGGTCGCCGAGCAACGCAGGGTCCACCCCGGCGATTGGCAGGGTCACGTTCACCACACCCGGCAAGTTGAACTGGAAGGGTCCTATCCCGCCCAGCAGGTCCGGGATGTCCAGGCCGCCGAGCAGAACCTCGACGATGGTCGCGAGGTCGTCGAGGTGTGCCGGGTCGTGCTCTCCATCGTCCAGAGCCTCCTGACCCGCGAAGACCATGGCCGCCTCCGGGATCACCAGGTCCGCCATCGCCGCCTCGTCCGCCACGGGAAGATATTTCGTGGAATAATAGTATCCGCGCGTGACTTTGGCCGCGTGACCCAGGGTGTCGGACGCCAGGACGACGATCCCGTTCAGACCGTGACGGCTCATCAGCGAGTATTCGAAGTGCCCGTCCTCCCCGACCTTGACCTGGGTCCCGTTGACCGACAATGATTTCACCCCGGCGGTGTCCGTCACCGTGCCCTGGACCACGACCTTGGGGTCGTCCGTGAAGGTCTGGCCGCGGTCCGGGAACAGGATCGTGATGACAGGCGGGGACTCGTCGCACAGGAGCGTCCGGGAGGCGGTCACCCCGTCCCACGGGGGGACCAGGGTCACCGAGAACTCGTGGAACCCCTCCTCGCCGAAGCGGAACCGGTCCGGGGCCAGGGGCTCGACCGCCGGGGGCTGCGGGGCCTGGAAGGTACCCCCGACGCCCGCCACCTCGTTGTCGAACGCATCGAATACCTTGTAACTCAACGTGATCTCGTCCCCGATGGCGTAGGCCTTCCAGTCCGGAGTCACGACGAGGTCCACGCGCGCCGGGTCCCCGGGGGTGACGACCAGGATGTCCGGGACCTTCTCGACCCCCTCGCCGCCGGCCACGGAGCAGGTCACCGTGTACTGCCCGACCCCGGACGCCCACACACGGTTCCCGGAGACGTGGAGCCCCTCGACCGGGTCCACGCTCGTCGCCGCGTCCGGGACCTCGTTGCCGTGGGCGTCCAGCACGACGCAAGTCACCGTGGCCTCGGCGCCGGCCTGCACCGTGTCCGGGTCCACGCGGGCCTCGACGCGGGTCGCGGCCCCGGGCCGGACGACGAGCGTGGCCGGGGTGGGGTCTGCGATGTCCAGCTCCGGCACGCGGCACGCAACCTGGTACTGCCCGGCCCGGACCGTGGCGAGCACGTGGTCCTGCACCAGGATGCCTTCCTCGGGCGACACGGTGACCGCGGTCACGGCGCCAACATCCTTGGCCCCCGCCGGATCGCGCACCACGCAGGTGACCTCGACCGTCCCGCCTGCCTCGACCTCTCCCGCGGACAGGAGCGTGTCCACCTCGACGGACGGCGCGGGAAGCGCGCCCGTCCCCCCGCCCCCGCAGCCCACCGCCACCACGACCAGCACTGCCACCCTTCGAAACGGCCGCACGGCTCGCCTCCCTGACATCAAGACTTGGCAATGATACCGGATTCCCGCGCGGAGAAACTCATGCGCACCGTTTTTCGGCTATCATGGGGCCGACTCGCGCCGGGTGAGTCCACGATGCCAGACGAAGGATTCGCGGGGGGATTGAGGGCGCTCTTGCGGCGCCTCGGCGAGGACCCGGACCGCCCTGGCCTCGTCGAGACCCCGAGGCGGGTGCTCGAGTCCCTGACCTACCTGACGCGCGGTCTGCGCGAGGACCCTGCGACCCTGACCGAGGGCGGCCTGTTCGAGGAGGAGTCGCGAGACCTCGTCCTCGTCCGCGACATCGAGTTCGTGTCCCTGTGCGAGCACCACCTCTTGCCCTTTTTCGGTCATGCCCACGTGGGCTACATCCCCGACGGCCGCATCCTGGGCCTGAGCCGCATCGCCCGCGTCGTGGACCACTTCGCGTGTCGCCCCCAGGTCCAGGAGCGGATGACGCGCCAGATCGCGGACCACCTGACCGAGGTCTTGCGTCCGCGGGGGCTCGGCTTGCAGGTGACCGCGGTCCACCTGTGCATGGTGGCCCGCGGGGTGCGAAAGCAGGACGCCCAGGTCGTCTCGTTCGCGTGGCGAGGGTCGCTGCAGGACGGCGTCCAGACGCGCGAGGAGTTCCTGCGGGCCACCGCCAAGGGTTGACGCCTTGAACGGAAAGGAACACCCCGGTCCCCGCAAGCCTTCCCTCCGCGTGGCCGATGTCGCTCGCGCGCTCGACGGCCGCATCCCGCGGGCCCGCCCCGTGGACGCCCTGACGCCCGCCGCGGTCCTGGTCCTCCTGCGCGACGCCCCCGAGGGGGTCGAGGTCCTCCTCACGCGCCGCAGCCACTCCGTCAAGGACCACAAGGGACAGGTCTCGCTCCCGGGCGGCGTGGTGGAGCCTTGCGACGCGGACACCCTGCAAGCGGCCCTGCGCGAATCGTCCGAGGAGGTCGGGCTCGACCCGGCGCGCGTCCAGGTTCTGGGCCGGCTCGACGACTACATCACCCTCACCGGCTATCACGTGACGCCGTGGGTCGGGGCCATCGCGTCCTACGATGGCCTGGCCCCCACGACCGCCGAGATCGAGCGCGTCTTCGCCTTCCCGCTCGCGGCCCTCGCGGACCCGACGCGCCTGCGCCGCATCCCCACCGACCACCCGGACGGGTTCTCGGAGGTCCTGGTCTGCGACTGGGACGGGGAGGTCGTGTGGGGCGCCACGGCCCGCATCCTGATGGGACTGCTGGAGGTCGTATCGTGAATCCCTTTCGACTGGACGACGCGGTGGTCGCGCCCGTGCTCGACCGGATCCGCGAGGCGCGCACCCTCGTCCTGACGACCCACGAGGGGCCGGACGCGGACGGGATCGGGTCGGAGGTCGCGCTCGCGAGGGCGCTGCGCGCGGAGGGCCGCCGCGTGCGGATCATCAATCCCGGCCCCACGGCGCGACGCTTCGCCTTCCTGGACCCGCGCGGGGACATCGTCGTATTCCGCCCGTCCGACGCCGGGGAGATCGCGCGGGCGGACCACGCGGTCCTGGTGGACACCCCCGAGGTCCGCCGCACCGGCGCCATCGCCGAGGTCCTTGCGCGGAGGACCGGCCCCATCGTCGCGGTGGACCACCACCCCCCGAACGGCCAGACCATCCCCGGCATCGTCGTGGACGGCTTCTCCTCGACCGGCGAGCTGATGTGCGAGGTCCTTGACCGCCTGGGCGTCCCCTTGACCCGCGACCTTGCGTCCCCTCTCTATGGCGCGATGGTCTTCGACACGAACCAGTTCCGCTTCGTCCGCAACGACGCGAACGTCTTCCGGGTCGCGGCCCGCCTGGTCGAGGCCGGGGCCGACGCGGAGGAGATCACGCGCCGCCTGTTCGCCACCGTCCCGCGCGACCGGCTCCTCCTCCAGGCCCGCGTGCTGGATGCGGCCCGATTCGAGTGCGGCGGGCGCCTTGCCTGGAGCACGGTCACCCCGGCCACACTCTCCGGGCTCGACGTGGATCAGGACGACGTGCGGACGATGGTCATGGTCCTGGGCGAGATTGACGGGGTGGACATCGCGGTCCTGTTCAAGCAGTTCCGGGAAGGCGGCAAGGTCAAGGTCAGCATCCGCTCGCCCGGCCGCATCCGGATCAACGATGTGGCCGAGGCCCTGGGCGGGGGGGGTCATCCCTTCGCGGCCGGCGCGGATGTGATCGGGACCGTCGAGGACGCCGCGGCCCTCGCGCTCCCCCCCCTGCGCGAGAGGCTCGCCTGGCGCTGATCACGCCCGGTACTTTCTGGGGACACCCGTGATGTCGGATTCGACCTCGAAGTCGTCCGGCTTGATCGTCAGGACCATGCAATGCGCCCGGCGGACGACCTTCTCGGTCTGGCTGCCGATCAGCATGTGCTTGACGCCCGTGTACCCGTGCGAACCCATGACGATCAGGTCCACGTCGTTCTGGTAGGCGAAGCGCAGGATCTCCAGGTAGGGCTTCCCCGCGCGGATCTCGACCTTGACCTTGCGGCGGTCCACCTCCGCGAGCCCTCCCGCCTCGAACAGCTCGTTCACCCGACGCCGGACGCCTTCCTCCACGCGCCTCACCTCGCTCGCCTGCCGGTCCATGTCCTCGCCGGAATCGAACGAGGCGATGGGTTCCATGACGTGGAGCACCGTGGTCTCGGCGTTGAAGACCCGGGCGAACTTGAGCCCGACGTAAAACGCCTTGCGGGACGAATCGGAGAAATCAATCGGGATCAGAATCTTCTGAACCTTCAGTTGCACTTCCATCGCGCTCCTCCTTCGACAGGAACGTCCAGGACGCCTCGCCCCCTCAACCGTCTCGACCGGCGACCGAGGGTCCGTCGTTCAGAGGGGGATGTTACCATGCTTGCGGGGAGGATTGGAATCCCTCTTGTTCGCGAGCATCCGCAGGGCTCGGCAGATGTGGATCCGCGTGTCCTGGGGCCGGATCACCGCGTCCACGTATCCGAGTTCCGCCACGGTGAAGGGGTTGGCGAAGCGCTCCCGGTACTGGCGGACATACTCCGCCAGGGCCGCGTCGCGGTCGGTCGCGCGTTCCAGTTCCCGCCGGAACACGATGTTCACGGCCCCTTCCGGACCCATGACCGCGACCTCCGCCGTGGGATAGGCGAGGTTCACGTCCGCCCGGATGTGCTTGGACGACATCACGTCGTAGGCCCCGCCGTAGGCCTTTCGCGTGATGATGGTCACTTTTGGAACCGTTGCCTCCGCGAAGGCGTACAGGAGTTTCGCGCCGTGCCGGATGATCCCGCCATACTCTTGCGCGGTCCCGGGCAAGAAGCCAGGGACGTCCACGAAGGTAACGAGCGGGAGGTTGAAGGCATCGCAGAAGCGCACGAAGCGCGCGGCCTTGACCGACGCCGCGATGTCCAGGCATCCCGCCAGGACCGCGGGCTGGTTGGCCACGACCCCGACGGGCCTGCCCGCGAACCGGGCGAATCCCACGACGATGTTCTCGGCGTACTGGGCATGGACCTCCAGGAACCGCCCGTCGTCGGTGACGCGCGTGACGATGTCCCGGATGTCGTAAGGCTTCTCGGGACTCGTGGGGACGATGTCCTCGAGCGAGTCGTCCACGCGGTCCTCCGGGTCGGAGCAGGGGGCGAGTGGTGGGTCCTCGGCGTTGTTGGAGGGCAGGTACGACAGGAGGTCGCGCACGAGAGCGAGCGAGGCGTCGTCGTTCGGCGCCACGAAGTGCGCCACGCCGCTGCGCCGCGCGTGCGTCAAGGCCCCCCCGAGGTCTTCCTTCGTCACCTCCTCATGCGTGACGGCCCGGATGACCTCCGGCCCCGTGATGAACATGTGCGAGGTCCCCTCGACCATGACGATGAAGTCGGTGATCGCGGGCGAATAGACCGCCCCGCCGGCGCACGGCCCCATGATGACGGAAATCTGGGGGATGACGCCGGACGCGAGCGTATTGCGCAGGAAGATGTCCGCGTAGCCGGCGAGCGACTCGACCCCCTCCTGGATGCGCGCCCCGCCCGAATCGTTGAGCCCGATCACCGGGGCCCCGACCTTCATCGCGAGGTCCATGATCTTGACGATCTTGCGCGCGTACGCCGCGGACAAGGACCCGCCGAAGACCGTGAAGTCCTGGGCGAAAACGAAGACCGGCCGGCCATCCACGCGGCCATGGCCGGTCACGACCCCGTCCCCCGGGATGCGCTGCTTCTCCATCCCGAAGTCGTGGCAGCGGTGCGTGACGTACTTGTCCATCTCGACGAACGTCCCGGGGTCCACCAGGGCGACGATGCGTTCGCGCGCGGTCTTCTTGCCAGCCTGGTGCTGGCGGGCGATGCGCTCCTCACCCCCGCCGAGTTCCGCCAGTCGTTCGTACTCCTCGAGTTTCCGAAGGATGCGTTCGCGTTCCTCGAAGGCCATGACGCCCCCCGCTGCCCGCGACGCCCGTCCCCGCCCCCGTCAACGGACGACCTGTCCGTAGAGGGCCTCGTAGGTCCGGGCCGCCGCGTCCCACGAAAAGTCCTGCGCCATCCCGCGCCGCCGGACTGCATCGAGGGCGGCCCGGTCGGCATACAGGTCCACCGCGCGCCGGAGGGCATGAAGGAAGGCATCCCGCGTGAAGACGCGGAACTTGACGCCCGTCCCTCGCTCCGGGTCCTCCTCGATGTCCACGACCGTGTCCTCGAGACCCCCGACCGCGTGGACCACCGGGATCGTCCCGTACTTCAGGCTGTACATCTGGTTCAACCCGCACGGCTCGTAGCGGGACGGCATCAGGAAGAAGTCGCTGCCGGCCTCGATCCAGTGCGCCAGCCGGTTGTCGAAGGCGATGCGCAGCCCGACCTTCCCGGGGTGCGCCGCTGCGGCCTCGGCCAGGGCCTGCTCGACTTCGCGGTCCCCGGTGCCCAGGACCACGACGCGGGCGCCCATCTCCACGAGGTCCGGCAGGACCTGCGCGACGAGGTCGAACCCCTTTTGGGCCGCCAGCCGCCCCACGGCCCCGAACAGGGGGCCGTCCGACGCCTCCAGGCCGTACTCTGCGAGCAGGGCCCGCCGGCACACGGCCTTGCCCGACAGGTCGCCCGGGCCGTAGCGCGTGGGGAGGTGGCGGTCCGTTTCCGGGTTCCATTCCGTGTAGTCCACGCCGTTCAGCACGCCCACGACGTCGGACGCCCGCTTGCGCAGGACCCCGTCCAGCCCGCACCCGAATTCCGGCGTCCTGATTTCGCGGGCATATCCGGGGCTCACGGTCGTGATACGGTGCGCGAAGACCAGCCCCGCCTTCAGGAAGTTCACTTTTCCGTAGAACTCGACCTGCTCGGGGTTGAAGACGTCCCACGGGAGCCCGGCCGCCGGGAGCGCCTCCGCCGGGAAGAGCCCCTGGTAGGCCAGATTGTGAATCGTGAACACGGTCCCGCACAGGTCCAGGTGATAGAGGCGGTTGAACGCGGGGACCAGGCCGGTCTGCCAGTCGTGCGCGTGGAGGATGGGCGGATGGGCGAGCGCCGGGTGAACCGGGTCGAACACGAGTCCCGGGGACGACCGGCCGGCTCGCAGCAGGCGAAAGACTGCCCCCGAGAAGAACGCGAACCGCAGATGGTTGTCGGGGTAGTCCCCATCGCGCGTCCCGTACAGCTCCGGGCGACCGAAGAACCCGTCGTGCGCCAGCAGGACCACCCGCGTCCCCGCCGGCAGGTGCGCCTCGAAGACGTCGAACGTCTCGGTGCGTCCCTGGAGCGTGACGGCGAGCGTGCGGCCGGTCGCGTGGACCCCGTGCCGCTCGCGATCCACGCGGGCGTACAGGGGCGTCACCACCGTGACCGCATGCCCCAGGCGGGTCAGGGCCTCCGGCAGGGCCGCCGACACGTCCGCGAGCCCGCCCGTCTTCGAGAAGGGCACGACCTCGGGGGTGCAGTAAACGACGTGGAGCATGACCATCCCTCCCGATTTCGCCTGAGCGTCCCGCAGGTTCGAGGCGACGCCTTCGCGGATCAACCTTCCGTCACGGTCCCGGCCCGGTCGGGTCCCGGCCCGGTCCCCGATGCCCCCGCAAGGGCCACCCACTCGCCCCACTTGCCGCCTTCGCGCAACCGATATCGAGCCGCCTCGAACCCGCGGTGTTCCAGTTCCGCCAGAAACCGGGCGAGGAGGTCGTCGAAATCCGCGGCGTCCCGGACGATGAACTGCAACAGGAAATGGAGGGGGTCCGAACACTGCGTCTCGGCGTAGAGCCGAGTCCGCTGGCGGTCCTCTCTCTCGAACACCGTGACCTGGAACACGACGGTCCTTCCGAGTCGCGTGGCCTCGAGCTGGAATCGGCAATGCTCGCGCATCATGGGGGGATCGTGCCCGCGACCTACGTCGAAGTCAAGGGTTTCGGCGGTTCTGGCACGGGCAAGCCCTTGTTCGGATGGACCCGGTTTCCCTATAATCGTTCTGGCCGTCGGCAGGAGACACTCCATGCCCCTGCGTCCTGCGTTTCCCCGGGTCGTCCTCCTGATGACGTTGGGCCTGTTCGCGTCGTGCGGCGGCGGAGGGACCGCCGGGCATCCCGCGCTCGACATTGTGTACGGCGACGATGCCGCCACCGCGGACCCGGCCGCAGACGACGAATCGTCGGTCCCCTTCGACGGCACCGACGCTTCGCCCCTGGAGTCGTCGTGCGAGATCGTCCTGATGCACGACACGAGCGCCCCTCTGTCCGTCGCGGTGGGGGGCAACCTCCCGCTTCACGCCCAAGTGATTGACTTCGGGCTGAAGGGACCAGCCCCGGACGTCCTGGTGATGTACGAGGTCACGGGCGTGACCGACCTTCAGGGGAACCCGACGCAGGCCGGCCCGTCCTCCGGCCTCGAGAGCGAGGCCGGGTACACCGACGCCTCGGGCATGGTCCACACGCGCTTCTTCGCCGGGACGCAGGGTGGGCTCTTGTACACCGTTCGCTTCACGACGCGCTGCGGGGCGCCCAAGGACCTGCGCATCCTCGTGACCGAGTTGCCTTGCGGGTGCGTGAACGTCAGCCTCGTGTACGAGGGCGGACTGCCGGCCTCGAGTCTCAACACCATCAAGGTCCACGTGCTCCCGAGCGACTACACGTGCGACAAGCTCCCGCCCGAGAAGCCGGTCCCGGACGCCTCGCTCGCGGACCGCACCATCTCGGACCTGTACGGGACCACGCAGTTCGAGTGCATCCCCGCGGGCAACTACTACACGGTCTTCGCCACGGCCAAGGGCCCCTTCAGTTGCGTGGCCGCGAGTGGCTGCGACGACGGCGTGTTCTTGCAGCCGGACAAGTGCCGCGACGTCGCGCTCGAGTTGTATCTCGTGACCCTGAACCCGACCGGCCAGTACGACAGCGAGGACCACTTCGATTTCACGAACCTCGTGAAGGACTGCGCGGCTGGGATCACGGACCCCCTCGAGTGCGTGACCGCCTCCGGCATCGACCTGGGCCAGCAGGTCTGCTGCGTCCTGTACCAGTTGATCACGTTCTTCAAGACCCCGGGCACCACGATCATCGCCCTCGTCAAGGACCTGGCCAAGCAGTGGATCGGCAGCCTGATCGTGGATACGGCGTTCGGTCTGTTCGGGGACGTGGTGGCCAACATCATCACGGACTACCTGAAGAACAACTCGCCGCAGTGGCTCCAGGACTTCTTCAAGGTCGGCGAGGACACGCTGGGGGTCATCACGAATCTCGAGTTGTATTCAGATTTGATGTTGTCGAAACTTCAGAACAACTTCACGGTCCAGGGGACGCATTACTGGACCGGCCTGGCCTTGTACTGGAAGTTCGGATGCAACCCGCAGGACCCTGGCTACGAGGACTGCGGCAAACTGGTCTTCACCCTCAACGACCTCGGGGACATCGTGGGCGGCGGCGTCTGTCCAGGGACCCAGTTCCCCATGAACCTCCTGGAGGGCAAGTTCACGGCCTCCATCGCGGACTTCAACAAGCTGATTCTGAACCAGCACGCGGTGCACCTGAACTACGGGAAACTTGTCCTGTTCGTCCTGAACGAGATCCTGATCGCCAACATCACGTCGTGCCAGGCCCACAGCATGAAGGACGCGGCGAAACTCTGGTTGAACTGCAACACGATCGGCAGCGGCATCTTCGGCGAGATCTGGTCGTGGTTCGGCGGAAGCGAGCAGGACCTCGTGAACCTGTGCAACGGGGCCGTTGACTTCCTGCTGACGCCGGTGGACATGTTCCTCGGGGCCCTGTCCCTGGACACGGAACTCTCCATGTCCGGGAGCGGGACCCTCGTGGACGACGACTGCGACCTCCTGGTGGACCGGATCACGAAGGGCAAGTACTCGGGGCAGATCCAGACCTCGGAATCGGCCCAGTCCACGTTCACGGGGACGTTCGAGGCCGTGCGCAAGAAGTAGGGCGGGGAGCGGCCGTGGTCACGGATTCGACGCAACCGGCCAGGTCGTGCGGCGGGGAAAGGTCGGCCCTGATGGCGGCGCTGTTCCTGACCGCGGTCGCGTGCACGCCCTCCAATGACCTGATGCCGTTGCGCGGGGAGGACCCCCAGGCCCTGGCCCTGTCGGGCGAGCGGGCGGACTGGGTCTCGAAGACCGGGGCCACGCGCGCGTTCGAGCGGTTCCGGGAGGCCCTTCAGGACGGGAAGTGGGAGGAGGTTTCGACCTGGCTCGGACCCAGGACGGCCGCGGTGCTGGCGCTGCGCTCCCGGGAGTCGGGGGTCTCGGTGGCGAGGCTGCTCGAGCGAGGTCGCGTGGAGGGCCTGTCTATTCCGGGGAGCGACGACCCGCTCCGGGACCTGAGGGCAGCGGGCGCGGCCCCCGTGGCCGAGGACCGCCCCTTCGACCCGGCGCGCACCGCGGTCACGCTGGTCGTGAGTCGGGGTGACGGGGAGGCCCCCATTTTGGTTCCGGCGGTTTCCACGGAGGACGGCTGGCGCGTGGAACTGGTCCAGACGTTTCCGCAACGGCAGGACCCCGCAGTCGCCCCAGCCGCATCGGAGTCGCCATGATCGTCTCGCAGTTTCAGGAACGACGGTGCTTCGCGGGCCGTCTGGACCCGACCCAAGACATCGTGGCGGGCCTGAAGACGGTCTGCACGGAAAACCGGATCTCGTGCGGGTGGATTCAGGCCGCGGCGGTGTTGAGCCACCCGGCTTTCGCCACCCTGGATGGCGAGGGTCCGGAAGCCGGGGACCCGGAAGTCTTCGATGGGGTTGTCTTCTGCCCCACGGTCTCGGGCAACGTCTCGATGCTCGGGGACGGCCTCGACGTACGGCTGTACACGACCGTGCAGGCCGCGCGCAATGGCGCGCGGACGGTTCGGGCGGGCCGCATCGTGTCCGGGGAGGTCCGGATGTGCGAGTTCGTCATCCTGGCCCTCGACGACGTGGCGTTCGTCCGCGCTCAGGACGAGGCATACGGGGCGTGGGTGCAGGTGCAGGCCCCGGAGGAACTGAAGGCCCGGACACCGGTGCCGCCCCCCGCGATCCAGCCACTGGTCCGACCCCCTGCAGAGCCCTCGTTCCGCCCGCCGGACCCCGATGAGGCCGAAGAACTGATCCTCCTCGAGATGAAACCAGGCGACTACGTGGATCACCCGCGCTTCGGGTTGTGCCGGGTGGTTCACCCCCCCCAGGAGGACCGGCTGACCATCCGTCTCGGGAGCGGCAAGCACGTGGACCTGCACATGGGTGTGCTGCGCGTGCTCCCCGGCCGGGAGGCCGGCGGACGGAAGGTCTATCCCATCGAGCTGCGGAAGCGCACCTGACCCGCCCCCGCGCCGGACCATGGCCGTGAACGGTGGCCGTGGCGGTGGCCGTGACCGTGGCGGAGTCCGTGGCCGTGTCCGTGACTGCCACGGAGTCCCTGCCAAACCCCGCGTCCGTGTGCGTGACCGCAACTGCGACCGTGTCCGTGACCGTGTCCGTATCCGCCACGGAGTCACTGCCGAACCCCGGATCCCGGATGGCGGACCCCGGAGCCACGGACGCGGGTAGGGGAAGGCCTTCCGCGGCGGCCTTTTCCAGTCCCGGCCTTGATCAGTTTCTCGGTTTCTGCGGCGTTTCGGTCTTGACAACTCCGGAGCCCGGGGCGTAGGTTCCGGTCCGGCGACGACGGAGAGGGCGATGGAGACGCTCTGCAACTACTACGCGACCACGATGGGGAAGAAGGTGGTGATGGCCGTCACGGGCATCCTCCTCTTCCTGTACGTGCTCGTGCACATGCTCGGAAACCTTCAGTTCTATGCGGGTCCGACGCTCATCAACGAGTACGCGCGCTTCCTGCACTCGTCGCGGGCCGCACCGCTCCTGTGGACCGCGCGGGTCGTGCTGCTCGTGTGCGTGGGGCTGCACATCCTGGCCGCGGCCCAGTTGTGGTGGCGCAATCGTCAGGCGCGTCCCGTGGCGTACTCGCGCCGCACCTGGCGCGAGGCCGACCTCGCGGCTCGCACCATGGTCTGGTCCGGCCCCATCATCGCGGCGTTCGTCGTCTATCACATCCTGCACCTGACCACGCACCACGTGCGACCGGCCCAGGTCTTCGAGAACAACCTGTACGCGACGATGGTCGCCGGGTTCCAGGTCCCGGCGGTGGCCGTGATCTACATTGTGGCGATGCTCCTGCTGGGGTTTCACCTCTGGCACGCCCTGTGGTCGTGGCTTCAGACCCTCGGCTTGACTCATCCCGCCTATGACCGGGCGACCCGCCTGACCGCGAGGGTCTTGACCCTGATCGTCGTGATTGGTGATATTTCGTTCCCTCTGTCCGTGCAACTGGGCTTTGTGACCGCCCCCTGAAGGAGCACTCCGATGAACCTCGACCCCAAGATCCCGAGCGGACCGCTCGAAACCCGGTGGTCCCGCAAGAAGGACTCGGTCAAGCTCGTCAGCCCCGCCAACAAGCGCAAGTACTCGGTCATCGTGGTCGGGACGGGGCTCGCGGGGGCCTCGGCGGCCGCGTCGCTCGCCGAACTCGGCTACCGGGTGCGCGCCTTCTGCTACCAGGACAGCGCGCGCCGCGCCCACAGCATCGCGGCCCAAGGGGGCATCAACGCGGCCAAGAACTACCAGAACGACGGGGACAGCGTTTACCGCCTCTTCTTCGAAACGATCAAGGGTGGCGACTTTCGTTCGCGCGAGTCCAACGTCTATCGCCTGGCCGAGGTCAGCGCGGCGATCATTGACCAGTGCGTGGCCCAGGGGGTGCCGTTCGCGCGCGAATACGGAGGACTCCTCGCGAACCGCTCGTTTGGCGGGGCGCTCGTGTCGCGGACCTTCTACGCCCGCGGCCAGACCGGGCAACAGTTGCTGCTGGGCGCGTACTCGGCCCTGTGTAAGGAGGTCGGTCGCGGCACCGTCGAGATGCACCCGCGCTGCGAGATGCACGACCTCGTGGTGGTGGACGGCAAGGCCCGCGGCATCGTCACGCGCGACATGGTCACGGGCGAGGTCCGGGCCTGGGCCGCCGACGCGGTCCTGCTGTGCACGGGCGGCTACTCCAACGTCTTCTACCTATCCACGAACGCGAAGGGGTGCAACGCAACCGCGATCTGGCGCTCGTACCGCCGGGGCGCCGGCTTCGCGAATCCCTGCTACACCCAGATCCATCCGACCTGCATCCCCCAGTCGGGCGACTACCAGAGCAAACTGACCCTCATGAGCGAGTCCCTGCGCAACGACGGCCGCGTGTGGGTCCCGAAGAAGGCGGGGGACCAGCGGGCTCCAGGGGACATCCCGGAATCCGAGCGCGACTACTTTCTGGAGCGCCTGTACCCGAGTTACGGCAACCTCTCGCCGCGCGACATCTCGTCGCGGGCGGCCAAGCGCGTGTGCGACGAGGGTCGCGGCGTGGGGCCCGGCGGGCGCGGGGTGTACCTGGATTTCGCGGATGCGATCCGGCGCCTGGGCGAGGATGTGATCCGCGACCGCTACGGCAACCTGTTCGAGATGTACGAGCGCATCACGGGCGAGAATCCCTACCAGGTCCCGATGCGCATCTATCCCGCGCCGCACTACACGATGGGCGGCCTGTGGGTGGATTACAACCTGATGAGCACCATCCCGGGTCTGTTCGTGCTGGGCGAGGCGAACTTCTCGGACCACGGGGCGAACCGCCTGGGCGCGAGCGCCCTGATGCAGGGGCTCGCGGACGGGTACTTCGTGATCCCCTATACGATCGGCGAGTACCTCGGCGGGACCTCGCTGTCGCCGGTGTCCGTCGAGTCCGGGGACTTCCGCGACGCCGTGGGCGAGGTGCGCGCCCGGGTCGAGCGACTGCTGAAGGTCCGCGGCTCGCGCTCCGTGGACTGGTTCCATCGGGAACTGGGGCGCATCATGTTCGATGACTGCGGGATGTCCCGGACGGAAGCCGGCCTGAAGGAGGCCATGGGGAAGATCCGGGCGCTGCGCGAGCAGTACTGGAACGACGTGCGCGTGACTGGGGACGGTGCGGAACTGAACCAGGAACTCGAAAAGGCCGTGCGCGTCGCGGACTTCCTGGAACTGGGCGAGTTGATGTGCCTGGATGCGCTCGAGCGCCGCGAGTCGTGCGGGGGCCACTTCCGCGAGGAGTTCCAGACCGAGGAGGGCGAAGCGAAGCGCAATGACGCCGAGTTCGCGCATGTGGCGGTCTGGGAGTTCCAGGGGGACGGCAAGACCCCGCTCCGCCACGTGGAACCCCTGACGTTCGAGAGCGTGAAACTGGCCACGAGGAGTTACAAATGACACTCACCCTGCGCATCTGGCGCCAGAAGAATCGCGAGGACCGCGGCGGTTTCCGGACGTACCGGCTGGACGACGCGAACGAGCACATGTCCTTCCTCGAAATGCTCGACGTGCTCAACCAGCACCTGATCGAACAGGGGGAGGAACCGGTCGCCTTTGAGCACGACTGCCGCGAGGGGATCTGCGGATGCTGCTCGCTCGTGATCAACGGTGTCCCGCACGGGCCGTGGACGAAGACGACTGTGTGCCAGTTGCACATGCGCGCCTTCAAGGACGGGGACACGATCACCATCGAGCCGTGGCGCTCGCGGGCGTTCCCGGTCCTGCGCGACCTGATCGTGGACCGCTCGGCCTTCGACCGGATCATGGCCGCGGGCGGGTTCGTGGACGTGCGCACGGGGTCCGCGCCCGAGGCGAACTCGATCCCGGTCCCCAAGCACGTCGCGGACCTGGCCATGGACGCGGCCGAGTGCATCGGGTGCGGGGCGTGCGTGGCGGCCTGCCCCAACGGGTCGGCCATGCTGTTCGTGGCGGCCAAGGTGTCGCACCTGGGGCTCCTGCCGCAGGGCCAGCCCGAGCGCTATCGCCGCGCCCGCGCCATGGTCGCCCAGATGGAAAAGGAAGGATTCGGCGGCTGCACGAACTACGGCGAATGCGAGGCCGTCTGCCCCAAGGGGATCTCCATCTCGTTCATCGCCCGCCTGAACCGCGACTTCCTGCGCGCGTCGCTGTGCCCCGAAGAAGCGAGCGGCAAGCGGGTGTGACCGGCACTCCCCCTCGAGCGCTTCTGGAGACGCTCGTTTCACGACTACAGGCGCGCGAGACCTTCGAACCCAAGAAGACGCGCGTACTCCGCTATGCTCGTTCCGCTGCGTACACCCGCGGTCAACACTTGCCGCCCCTTCGGCCTCCGACCATGCCTTCGACCTCGTTCCCTGGTGTCATGCCATCCACGCTCATCACCTCTGGACGCATCTTGGCAGGACACCATTTCTTGGCGGGCCTCGTACCGCTCCTCCAGCTGACGCAGAAGCCCCGGGGCGGGTCGCACCCGCTCGATCGCCTCCTTGAGTTGGTCACGAATGTCGCGCACGAGCACCCGGATGTGCTTGAAGATGACGACGCCCGATTCGCCTTCCACCCTGGCTCCCACGAAGACGACCTAAACGGTCCATTCCTGGCCGACTGGCGCCGCCTCGGCCCCCCCGCCGCCTCCCCCACCCTCAGCGCCCCAGCAGCGAGCCCCGCGCAAGGGCGGGGGTGGCGACGGTGCCTCCGACGGCGGTCCACCCGCCCAGGGGGTCACCCCGCGAGACTTCGGAGCAGACGACAGACCCTCTCGTAGAACGGGTGCCCCCGGGCGACCTCCTCGAGTCGGTCCAGGAACCCCGGCCACAGCCGGCCGAGGTGGTCGCTCCAGAAGTCCGCGATGGCCTTGCGCGTCACCTCGGCGGGCTTGGACAGGCCCGCGAACAGCGCCTGGGCGTACTTGAAATGAAGATACGAATAGAAAGCACACTCGACCGCCACCTGGTCCGGGCACTCGCGCCACTCGGAGGCCGGGTCGAAGCCAAAGGCCCGGTAGAACGCCTGGACATCCGCGATCAGGGGACCCTTGTTGCACGAGGCCGCGGGGTCGTGGTCGGATTCAGCGGGCGGGCAAGCGCCCCCAGGGCCGAGGAGCCGATGGTACGCGGCGGCGAGGTCCGCGTCCTGGCGGGCCAGGGCCGCGACCTCCGTCGCGAGCCCCCGGACAGGCCCGCCGAGAAGGTCCCCGAGGCGCTCGATCTGGTCGGCCAGGTCGGGGCCTGGCGGGGCCAGGAGGACGGCGGCCAGGCGCCAGCGCGTGGAGTCCTGAAGCGCCTCCTTCAACTCCGGGCGGGCCTGCTCGCCCTCCAGGAGCGGCCCGGGTCCCGACTGGACTGGGATCGTGCTCATCGCCCCTCCTCGATGACGAGTGGAACCCATCCGGTGCGCATCTTCCTCGCGCCCACGTTCCCGTGGCTCCCCTCCCACACCGCAAAGGCCGCGTACGTGCGCGCGCCGGGCCGGAGCGCCCGGTCCGCCTCGGCATCCAGGGGTCTCGAGATCACAACGTGCCAGGCCCCGGCCTCGTGAATCCCGCGACCCCGCGACACCGTGGCCGGGTCCGCGGTCAGCGTGCCGAAGCCCTCGGCCCACAAGTCCTGGGTGGGCCCTTGCGGGGCCGCCACCGGATTCCGCACGGCGCGGGCCGGCGCGTACCGGGTCGCCATCTCGGCCCGCGACGCCTCGTCCTTCGCCGCCTCGAACGGATAGTGGTCCGTGTGGGCGTTGGGGTACAGCGCCTTCAAGGGGTCCTGGCCCGCCTCGACCGCCTCCTGCCACGCCGCCTTCCACATGTGGATTCGCACCGGTCTTCCCTGGAGCCCCATGGCCGCATCCGGCACGTCCCCGCCCGCGGCGACCGGAACCTGCACCGCCGCGGCGTCCGAGAACACGGAAGGACCCACGAGGACATCCCGCGTCGAATCCGGCCATTCGAGGCGCAGCGCGATGCGTTGGCCATCGTGGACCGCCTGCACCGACACGGATTCAACCGACCGCTCCGGGGTCCTGGGGTCCGTCTGGTCCTGCAAGAGGAGTTTCTCGACGTGCACGGGGACCCTGGCCCAGGCCGGGTCCATGGGGTCCTCCAGGAGAGCCGGAACCTGGATCGCCCGGACCTCGGTGGGCGACGGCGCCGGTCCCACCTCCTTGCCGCACGCGGCCAGTCCCACCGCGCAGGCCATGATGCCCAGTCGTCTCATCCTCGGTCCTCCGCTCATGGCGTGTTCAGGCGCGCGACCCCCGCGCCCGCATCGAACGCCGGTCGCACGAACACGGGCTCGCGCACCGGGACGCGCACGACCTCCTCGCCCGCCGCGGTCAGGGCCACGGCCTCGCCGCCCGCGACCTGGAACCGCTCGATGGTCCTCGGCGTGCAGCCGAACAGGGCGAGGAGGCCCGCGAGGGGATGACCGGGGTCCTTCCTCGCCGCCTGATAGGTCTCGACCGCCGCGGCCGCGCCCGGGCCGAACATCATTGTCAAGAATTTCTCTGGAGCGTGCACCGGCGGGATGTAGTACACGTTGGGCTCGAGCCCGAACTGCGGGAACAGCGGCAAGGCCACCTTCAGCCCATGAACCAGATAGTCAACCGGGTTGTCGTCGCGGGCCACGTCCGGCGTCGAGACCCATCCTTGCAGGCGAATCTTGCCGATGCAGTTCTCGAAGCACTGCGGCTGAAGCCCCTGTTCCAGTTTGGGGAAGCAGGCGATGCACTTCTCGCTGGTCCCGGTCGCCGCGTTGAAGAAGACCTTCTTGTAGGGGCAGCCCTTCACGCACTCCTGATAGCCGCGGCAGCGCGCCTGGTCCACGAGCACGACCCCGTCCTCGGGCCGCTTGTAGATCGAGCCGCGCGGGCACGACGCGAGGCACGCCGGGTACGTGCAGTGATTGCAGATGCGCGGGAGGTAGAACATCCACGCCTCGTGGACCCCGTGGAAGTGGGCGCCCTTCTCGACGAGCCCCGCGCACTCGTCCTCCCCCAGGTTGGGGAAGGCGTAGTCGTGGTCGTCGGGCCGGAACCCCAGGACCCGCTCGCCCGGCCCCGCGGCCTCGAAGACGGTGCGGCCCTCGTACGTCCCGCCGCGCCACTCCGAAGCCCCGAGCATCTCGAGCAGCCGGACATCCCACCCAAGCGGGTAGAACCCATAGGGCTTGGACTCCACGTTGTTCCAGAGCATCGTCTCCTGCCCCCGGCCGCTCGTCCAGGTGGTCTTGCACGCGAGCGTGCAGGTCTGGCAGGCGATGCACTTGTTCAGGTCGAAGACCGCCGCGAACTGTCGCCTGGGCCGCGATTCCGGGTACCAGTAGGACATCTCGCGGCCGATCTGCCAGTTGTGGACGCGCGCCATGCCTCACCCCCGCTTGATGAAGTCGCCGCGGACGTACGCCTGAAGCGCGGTGGTCGCGTACGCCGGACGCAATCCGACCGCCGCCGGTCGCCACAACCCGTTCGCGCCGAGCCCGCCCGCCTCCGCCCGCGTGATCTTGACGAAGGCCTCGCGCGGGGCCCCGGTCGGGCAGTGCGAATCCGGCAGGAATCCCTTGCCGATGGTCTGGCCGAACAGGTCCTTGCGCACGAGCGAATCCGTCATCCACGTGGGCTTGAGCCAGCCGCGCGTGGCGCTCTGGTGTCCCCCGTATCGGAACATCGCCTGGTAGTTCGTGTCGGGGTTCTTCGCGAGCCCGTCGGGCCGGGTCTCGTGGCCGCGCACGCTTCCGGGGGTGGCCTGGTACATGTTGAACCACATGCGCGTGACCCCGCGCGGCGTCCCCGCGTAGTAGCGCGCCCGGCACATCATGCGCGCGACCTTGTAGAAGCGCTCGTCCTTCTGCCAGCCCCGGAACGGGCGGTCCTCCGGGTCGCCGTCCACCCACACGTAGTCCCCGTCCTCGATCCCGAGTTCCTGAGCGTCCAGGGGGTTGATGTCCACGTACCCCTCGGTCACGAACGGCATGCGCTTGTCGTGTCGCCGGAGGTCCCCGAACGGCCCGAACAGGACCGCGACCATGTCGGTGTCAATGGGCGTCGTGTGCGCGCCGTGGCGATATTTCGGCGTGTGAAAGATGAAGCGATAACCGTCCTTCATCAACGGATGCGGCCGCCGCGACAGGTCGGTCCACGGCATGACCACGTTGCGGCCCTGGCGCACCTCGCACGAGAGGTCGTCCTCGGCCACCCCGTAGTCGCGCGGCCCCTCCACGCGGAAGCAGGGGTGCGGCGCGCCCACGATCACGTTGGGCTCGTAGAAGGTGGAATCCACGGGTTCCCGGTGGACGGGCAGGTTCTCGCCCGCGGCGATGAACTCCGGCTCGTCGCGGTACATCTCGATGCGTCCGGATTTCGTCCACCACGGCCGCGAATCCGTGACCTGCTCGTACCCGCCGAGGCGCGGCGAGGTCCGCGTCATCATCAGGGCCGGAATTCCCTCTTTCGCCTTCGCGATGAGGTCCGCCGCCCGAAAGCCGCGCGTGGAGGACGAGGCATCGAGGATGCGCTGGAGGTGCACGTCCGTCCGGCCCTCCCGCACGAACCGGAAGTAGTCCAGGAATCGCGAATCCCCGGTCAACTTCGCCAGTTTCTCGCACACGAGGGCCTGGACCTCGATGTCCCCGCGCGTGTCGTGGATGCGCGGAAGCGGCGTGGGCGGGAAGACCTGCAAGAAGGGATTGGTCACGGACGCGGTCATGTCGGGGTGCTTCAACTCGGCCCAGGAATCCACGGCGAACACCACGTCCGCGTATTCGCACGACGCGGTCCACCACCACTCGTTCACCGCGATCATCTCGATGCGGGGCAGGACGTTCGCGACCACGTTGTAGTGCCACTTGAGGTTGCCGAGGATCGAGTTCGCGTTCGCGAACCACAACGACTTGGTCGGGGCCGGCATGTGGGTCTGGCCGGTGAGCATCTTTTTCCCGACCTTCAGGGGATGGTCCTCGTGGTTGTAGTAGTGCGCGGACTCGGGCCGCCAGTACTGGCGCACCCGCGCGGGCTTCGCCGGATCCGGCTCGATGTGGAACGGGTCCTCCGCGATCCACTGCCCCACGCCGTTGAAGAGGGCCACGCGGTAGTTTCCCGCGTACGACCCGACGTTGCCGCCGGGGAAGCCCACGTTCGCGGTGAGCGACGCGAGCAGGAAGATCGCCCGGTCCTTGAGGTCGTTGTTGAAGAACTGGTTCGGCCCCATCCCGACCCCGAACAGGGTCTTGCGCGGATGCGCGGCGATGTCGCGGGCCAGGCGGCGCACCGCCTCGGCCGGAGCCCAGGTGATGGCCTCGGTGGCCTCGGGTTTGAAGTTCGAATCGAGATATTCCTTGATCAGTTGAAAAACAGGACGGACCTTGACCACCTTCCCGTCCCCGAGGCGCACCTCGTACTCGCCCTCGAGCGCGGGGTCGAGCCCCGAGCGCGCGAAGTGCTCGCCCACGAGGTCGCGCGGGACGGGCACGACCCTTCCCTGTCGCCGGTCGAAGACCGTGGCGTCCCCCCACTCGTGGCGCAGGCCCTCCGCGACCAGTTGCTCGGTCTGCCGGCCCGGGGGCGGGGCCTGTTCGCCCGCGGCGAGGACTCGCGCGCCGTTCGTCAGGGGCGACGGAGTCGCCGATGGCTCCACGTCCTGCCACCGGAGGCGCTGCAAGGTGTCCATCCGCACGAGGAGCGGGAGGTCCGTGAACGACGCCACGTACGCCTCGTCGTAAAGCCGCTCCTCCATCACGACCTGCGAGAGCCCGAGCGCCAGTGCCGGCGTGGTCCCGGGCCGCACGACCACGACGTCGTCGCCCTTGTTCGCCGTGGCGCTATACTCGCACGCGATGACCACGATGCGCGTCCCCTTGGCCCTGGCCTCGGTCAGCCAGTGCCCGTCCGGCATCTTGGTCGTGATCCAGTTCATGCCCCAGACGACCGCGAGGTCCGCGTTCTCGATGGAATAGAGGTCCCACTCGACCGTCTGCGACCCCGTGCACATCGTGTGGCCGGGTGGCAGGTCCGTGTGCCACGAGTAGTTGTCCCACCCGCGGCCTCCGAGGGCCTGGTCCGGCCCGACCCCGCGAACCTTCGCGTCCAGGAGGGCCATCGAGTTCGCCACCCGGTACATCCCGAAGACGCGCGTGATGCCCAACAGCGGCATCCCGCCCCGGAACTTGAGCACCTGCGTGCCCGCACCCTTCGTGGCCGCGATGGTCTCGGGCTCGTAACCCTGGGCCTTCAGGTACGCCGCGCCCTTCTCGCCCGAATACGTGGTCGCGATGTTGACGAGGGTCTTCGCGACGTACTCGGCCGCCGTGTCCCAGTCCGCGGGCTCGAAGCCGTCCCACCCGCGCTGGAAGTACTCGGCCGGGGGCCGGCCGGTCGTCCCGTCGCGCGGGAACCCGGCATCCACCCATGCCTTGAAGCCTTTCCGGATCATCGGCCGGCGCACCCGGCGGTCGCCGTAGAAGCGTCGCGTCAACGCGAGCCCCTTCTGGCAGCAGCGCGGGTCCCAGCGCGCGGACGCCCGGTTCCCATACAGGTCCGTGGCCTGCCCGTACCCGAACGTCGGCCCGATGCGCACCACGACCCCGTTTCGCACGTGCGCCCGGAGCAGGCAGTTGTGCGTGTCGTTCGGGGCGCACAGGAACACGAACGACGAGTCCGTCTTCCACAGGTCCCGATACGCCCGCTCCCAGTCCCGGTCCGGATAGACCGCGAGCGGGTTGTCCACCCGGGTCACCCCGAGCCCGAAGGCCTTGCCGGCGCTCCCGAGCAGGGCCCCGAAGCCGAGCGCGCCGACCGCCTCCAGGAACCGGCGCCTGGTCAGTTCATCGTCCAGGGTCATCTGCGTCCTCCTTGCGTAGGCGAGCCCCCTTGCGGCAGCCTCAGGAACGCGACGATGTCCGCGACCTCCTGCCGGTCGAGGACCGGGAAGTTCACCGTGGCCGCGCCGAAATGGCGCATCGCGGTCCCGGCGCGGCCCCGGAGCACCGTCCCCGCGATGTAGGCGTCGTCCGCGGCCTGAAGGAAGGCGGGGTTGCGCAGGGCCGGGGCCTCGCCCTCGGTCGCGGTGCGACCGTGGCATCCGGCGCAGTGGCGCGCATACAGCGTTCGGCCTGACTCCGCGTCCCCTCGGGGCAGGACCGGTGGCTCCGGTCGCGGCCCTGCGGGCGCGAGCGAGCGCAGATGGGCCACGATGGCCTCGATATCCCGTTCGGTCAGCCCCGCGTCCTTCCAGGCCGGCATCGGGCGCCCGGGCCGCCCGACCGCGATGGTCTGCCGCAGGTAGTCGTCCGAGGCGAGGGCGAGGAAATCCGGAGTTCCGATGGCCGGGAAGACCGTGTCGCGGTTCGCGTACCGCCGCCCCTCCCCGCGTGGGCCGTGGCACCCCGAGCAGAGTGCGGCGTACAGCGTCGCGCCGTCCGACGCGAAATCCCGCACCCCCATCCTCTCTCCAGCCAGTCGGTCCTTGGGCATCCACGCGATCGGGACATTTCGCGGTCGCAGGGACATCAGGTACAGGGTCAGGTCCTCGACCTCGCCGGGCGCGAGGTCCGGTGGCGGCATGCGGCTGCCGGGCGCCACCCGGGCCGGATCGCGCAGGTGCTCTCGCTGCCACTGCGACGGGGTGTGCGGGCCGGCCACTCGCGCGAAATCGAGGTCCGCCGGCGACTTGAGCCCCTCCCGCGTCAGGTCCGCGGCCTCGTCGCCCCCGATGCCGTTCACCTTGTGGCACCCGAGGCAGCCGTGGCGTAGGAACGCGGCCTTCCCGCGGGCGAGGGCCGGGGCGCCGACCCGGCCTCGCAGGTACTCGGTGATCGCGCGCTGGTCTTCTTCAGGGATCGGCCCGTAGGCATCCTTCCAGGCCCCCTCGCCCTTCTGGGCCAGTGCGAGGTGCCTCGCGGGCCAGTCCTCGCGGAAGCCCTTGAGCCCCGCGGCGGACAGGTCCGGTCCCGTGCCCCGCCCCACCCCGTCCACGCGGTGGCACGCCGTGCAGTCGTAGCGCCGGAACAACGCCTCCCCGCGCGCCCCCTCGACGAGGGAAGACACGTACAGGCGCGTATGACACGACCCGCACCCGGCCTCGGCCATCCCGCGTTCGAGCATCGGCTCATCCCAGAACGGGACGTGTCCGTGCGCGTCGTCCCGGGTGGTCGCTCGGCCCTGGCCCCCGTGGCAGACCGTACAGCCGAACTGCGCGGGCTCGTGAGGGGCCGGCGGGTGTTCCGCGAAGAATCGCTCGCCCGCAAGCGGCGAGGCCGCGCCATGGCTCAGGTGACACGTCTGGCAGCGATCCACCACCGAGGCCTCCCCGTGGAAGACCTGGCGCAGGCGGACCTCGACCGGCGAGGCCCCCTGGACCTGCGCGAGCGCGTTGTAGCGTTCCTGGACGGCGCGCCATTCGGGAAAGCGGTCGCGGGCCGGCGCGAGGGCCAGCAGCGCGAGCAGGACCACCGCCAGGACCGCGAACACCCACAGGAGCCGCGCCACCTTCAGGTCCGCGGGTCGCACACCTCGGTCGTGCATGGCCTGCTCACCCATCTCAATACACACCGTCGCGCCACGGCAGCGTGAAGGACCACCCCGGTCCCCGGAAGAAGACCCCGATCAGCGTCAACGTGACCGCGCACAGCAGGAACCACAGAAAGACGAAGAACGCGAGGCTCCGCCGGCCGAGCCAGCGCCCGATCCATCGGGACCCGGGTGCCACGAGCGGCAAGCCCGCCGCGACCGCCACGAACCACAGCGGCCCGAGGATGGGATAGACCGGGTGCGCACCCGTGAAGAAGAAGACCACGGTCAGGACCGCGACCGCGCCATAGAACCACGCGACCCTGCGCCGCACCGCCTCTCGCGGCCCGTGCCACAGGTCTGGCCGGACCAGGTTGATGTCGAAGTACGGGATCACCGCGAGGGCCAGGACCACGAGCCCCGGCAAGAGCACCCCCGAGATCACCGGCGGGTAGTAGTGCAGGAGTTCCTGGAGCCCCAGGAAGTACCACGGGGCCTTGGCCGGGTTGGGGGTCTTTTCGGGGTTCGCGATTTCCTCGAGCGGGGCGTCCGCGACCAGGGCGAGCACGACCAGGCCCACGGACAGGGCCAGAAACGCGATCGCCTCGCGCAGCAACAGGTGCGGAAAGGTCATCACCAGGGGCTCGTCCGCCGCGTGCACCGGGGGTCGTTCCTCGCCCTGGATCACCACGAGGCGCACCGGGTCGCGCCGGGCGTCCTCGCCCTCGACCAGGACGAACTCTCTCGACGTCGGCTCGCTCATGACGCCTTGCCCCCGGTTTCGCCGTCCTTGGACGCCGGTGGTTCGTCCGGCGGGATGTAGAGTCCCCCGTCCTTGCGCACCCGCCACATGTGGACGGACAACAGCAGGATGAGGGCCAGCGGCAGGACCATGCAGTGCAGGACGTAGAACCGGATCAGCGTGTTCTCGCCGATGGTGTTGCCGCCGAGCATCAGGAACCGGATGTCCGGCCCCAGGACCGGCACCGCGTTCGCCATGTTCGTCCCCACCGTGATCGCCCAGTAGGCCAACTGGTCCCACGGCAAGAGATACCCCGTGAACGACAGGAGCAGGGTCAGGACGAGCAGCCCCACCCCGATGACCCAGTTGAACTCCCGCGGGGGGCGGTAGGCCCCGGCGAAGAAGACGCGCACCATGTGCAGGAACACGAGCGCGACCATGGCGTGCGCGGCCCAGCGGTGGAGGTTGCGCAGGAACATCCCGGCGGACACCACGAACTCGAGGTCCTTCATGTCCTCGTAAGCCTCGGGGACCGCGGGCCGGTAATAGAACATCAGGAAGATGCCGGTCACCGTCAGGAGGAAGAAGGCCGACGCGGAGAGAATGCCCAGATAGAAGGTCCGCGTGAACGCGATGGCCCGCAGCCGCGCCTTGACCGGGTGCGTGTGCAGGAAGAAGTTCGAAAAGATTATCAGGGCGCGGTTGCGGTTCGAGTCGGGCGCGCCGTGGCGCACGATGGAGCGCCAGACCCGATTCCCTGTCAGGGCCGCAAGCACACGTCCCATCACGTCACCTTCAGAACGAAGTCCGGGTCCACGACCTTGCGCGTGTCCACCTCCAAGACCCCGTCTTTCAACGTCACCAGGAGTCGGGGCAGGGGCCTGGGTGCCGGTCCCCCGATGACCACGCCTCGCAAATCAAACTGACTTCCGTGGCACGGGCAGAAGATGCGTCCCCGGTCCGCCTCGTGCCGGGTCATGCACCCGAGGTGCGTGCACGTCATCGAGAGGGCGTACACCCCGTCCGCGGAGCGGACCACATAGACCTTGCGCTCCGGGAACGCGAGGAGCCCGCCCGCCGGCAGAGCCGACAGGTGCCCCGCGCGGAAGCGGCTCTCGGGCTCGAACAGGACGTTCGGGCGCATGTAGTGGACGCCCACGACCGCGGTCCCGACCCCGGCCACGGTCAGGGCCCCCACCCCGACCGCGGACAGGAAGCGCCTCCTCGTCATCTCCCGCTCGTCCGGCGGGATCGCCAGGTCGTCGAGCAACGGCATGGTCTTGCCTCCGTCACATGGCCACGTCGGCCGGGGCCACGGTGTCCACCTCTGCCTCGATGTAGAAGGCCTGCATGCTGATGACCCCGGTCGGGCACCGCCGCGCGCAGAGGCCGCACCGGATGCAGGCCGTCTCGTCCTTGATCAGGGCCGCGCCCTGGCCGGTCGCGAGCCACTCGATGGCCGAGCCGTCCGCCAGTCGCCCTCCCCCGCCGCCATCGGCCACCCGGCGAAGTGTCACCAGGTCAATGCAGTGCTCAGGACACACATCCACGCAGCCCCCGCACTGGATGCACTCCGTCCCGTTCATCCGGGACGAATCGAAGATCGTGTTGACCCAGCAGTGCAGGCACCGGCTCCCCTCGCGCCGGCCCTCGAACTCGGACATCGCGGCCTCGACCTCGCGGGCCGGAAGGCGCTTTTCGACGGGGAGGACGGGCAGGCGCCCTCGCGGCACCTTGTCGTAGTCCCCGCGCGCGAAGGGGTGGTCGTAGCCGAAGGTGTCGAAGACGCGCACGCGGATGCGGCCAGGCGGGTCCTCGCGCCCCGTCAGGTACGTGTCCATGGCCCTGGCGGCCCGCCGCCCGTCCGCGACCGCCTCGATGATGATGCGCGGCCCGAAGGCCACGTCCCCGCCCGCGAAGACCCCGGGCCGCGAGGTCCGAAGCGTCTCGCGGTCCACGGCGATGGTGTGACGCGGCGTGACCTCGATCCCGTGGTCTTCGCCCAGGAACGACAGGTCCGCGACCTGTCCCACGGCCAGGATCACGGTGTCGCAGGGGATTTCCTTCTCGGTGTCCGGGGTCAGGACCGGGGCGAAGCGGCCCTGTTCATCGAAGACCCGGGCCACGTCCAGGGTCTGAAGCGCCCGCACGCGCCCCCCCTCGCCCAGGATGGCCTTGGGACCGCGCCGGTGGACCAGGCGGATGCCCTCCTCGCTCCCTTCTTCGATCTCGCGCGGGTCCGCGGGCATCTCGTCGCGCGACTCGAGCGACACGACGGTCACGTCCCGGCGAAGGACCCGAGAGGCCGCGACCGCCGCGTCCACCAGCAGGCGATGATGGTCCTCGTCTTCCCGCGTGGTCCCGCCGAACCTCCGGGCGCTGCGGGCCACATCGAAGGCGACGTTCCCGCCCCCGACGACCACGACCCGCTCGCCGGCCTCGATGGGGTGCCCGAGGTTCACGGCCGCGAGGAAATCCACCGCGGTCACGACCCCCCGCAGGTCCGCGCCGGGCATCGGCAGGGTCCGCCCGCGCCGGCACCCGGACGCGATGAAGACCGCGTCGTGCTCCGCGCAGAGGTCGCGGAAGGCCACGTCCCGGCCCACCTCGACGCCCAGGCGGATCTCGACGCCCAGGTGGCGGATGAAGGCGACCTCGCGCTCGATCAGGTCTCGCGGCAGGCGGTAGTCCGGGATGCCGAGGCGCATCATCCCGCCGGCCACGGGCGAGGCGTCCAGGACCGTCACGCGATGCCCCATCAGGGCGAGGTCATGGGCGCAGGACAGGCCCGCGGGACCCGCGCCGATGACCGCGACCCGACCCGGTTTCGAGGCCGGCGGTCGCGGGCGTTCCACGAACTGCAAGACCTCCTCGAACGAATGGTCGCTTTCGACGCCGTAGCGCTCGCAGACCACTCGCTTGAGGGCGCGGATCTGCAAGGGCCCGTCCAGGGCCCCGCGCCGGCACGCGGCCTCGCACGGGTGGGCGCAGACGCGCCCGCAGATGGACGCGAAGGGGTTGGGACCCCGCGCGAGGGCGTACGCCTCGCGGTACCTCCCCTTCGCGATCAGGGCCACGTACCCGCCCGCGTTCGTGTGGACCGGGCAGGCGGCGCGGCACGGGAAGTTCGTGTCCAGGAAGGTGCGGTTCAGGGGCGCGCGGGTCCCCCACCAGTCCACCACGACCGAGGCGCGATCGCGCGTCTGACCGCCCGGCGTATCGTCCATTCATCCCCTTGTTCGGTCACGGACCGAGACAACTTCTATCGAGTTGCTAGACTTTTTGAGGCCGCCGCAATATGACGCTCGTCATAGAGCCGAACCAGAGACGTTCCGCTCAGGTCTCGGCGGTCCTGGAACGAAACTGCCCGAGCGTGACGGGGATCGCGACCTTGAGCATCAGCGTGAACAGGAGGAACCCGATTGCGAAGATGCCGGCCGCCACGCGCAGTTCGATCCCGGTGGGGTGGTATTCGTAGATCTCGCCCAGGGTGTCCGGGGTCATCCCCGGGATCAGGAGCCCCATGCCCTTCTCGATATAGACGCCCGCGTAAGTCAAGAGAATCCCGGCGTTGAGGGTCACGATGTTCCGCCGGAACCGCGGGACCACGAACAGGAGGAAACTCGCGATGTTGCACGCGATGGCGAGCCACGCGTACGGAACGACCACGTCGTGCGGGCCGATCCCGAGCAGCCAGTATCGAGTGAACAGAAGATGTTCTGTGTCTGAATAGAATTCTTTGAACAGTTCCGCGCCATGGAAGAACAGGTTGAAGAACATCGCGTACGCCATCAGTTCCGCAACCTTCTGGATGGCCTCCTGCCGGAACTCGAAGGCGGTGAAGCGGCGCAGGACCTGGAGGACGACCAGGAGGATCGCGGGTCCGGAGCAGAAGGCGGACGCGAGGAACTGCGGAGCGAGGATGGACGAGTTCCAGTACGGCCGCGCCGCGAGCCCGTTGTACAGGAAGGCGGTCACGGTGTGGATGCTGACCGCGAGGGGGATCGAGAAGATGACCAGGGGCCAGACGAAGCGACGGGCGTACGGCCTCCCGGTGAAGCCTCGATAGACGAAGTGGGTGACCACGACGAAGTTCACGAGGAAATAGAGATTCAGGACCAGCACATCCCACGCGAGGACGGAGGATGGGAAGTGCAGTTCCCCGAACGGGGGCAGGAGGTGCCAGAACCGGTCGGGCCGCCCGATGTCCACCAGGACGAACAGGAGGCACATCACGATGGCGCTGACGGCGAGCAGTTCCCCGATGATCGCGACCTCCTTGATCGGTTTCCAGTCGTACACGTAGGCGGGGATGACGAGGACCACCGCCGCGGCCGCCACCCCCACCAGGAACGTGAAGTTGCCGATGTAGAACCCCCACGACACCTGGTCACGCATCCCGGTCACGACGAGGCCGTGACGCACCTGGTCCACGTAGGCATCCAGGCCGCTCGCGATGAGCAGTGCCAGGAAGGCGATCCACGCCCAGTACGGGGCCGGGCCGCGCAGCCACAACCGGACGCTCCCCAGGTAGAAGTCGAGGAACAGGCGCGGGACGCTCGTCGTGCTGGTCATGAATCAGATCCCATAGAAGTAAAAAAATCGCGGTTCGGTGTTCAGGTCCGCCTTCAGGACGAAGACCCGCTTGTTTTCGAGGATGTACCGGACCTCGCCGCCGGCATCGAGCAGGTTCCCGAACTTGCGGGCGCCGACCGGACAGACCTCGACGCACGCGGGATAGCGCCCCTTGCGCACGCGCTGGATGCAGAAGGTGCACTTCTCGACGACGCCCTTCGGCCGCGGGCGATTGCCGAGGTAGTGGGTGTCGGGATTGACCTCGCCGGCCGGAATCTGGGGCTCGGTCCAGTTGAAGTGGCGCGCCCCGTACGGACAGGCGGCCATGCAGTAGCGGCAGCCAATGCACCACTCGTAATCCACGACCACGATGCCGTCCGGCTCGCGCCACGTCGCGCCGACCGGGCAGACCTTGGTGCACGGCGGGTTCCGGCATTGCTGGCAGGCGATCGGGACGTAGAAGTGGCCGGGCTCCGGGACCTTCTCCGGGTCGTAGTAGTAGTCGGCGTGCGCGAGGTCGAGCCCGCGCTCGGCCTCCATGCGGGCGACGCGGATCCACTGGACCTGAGGCCGGCGGGACTGGTTGTTTTCGGCCACGCAGGCGTGCACGCACCGGCGGCACCCGATGCAGCGCGACAGGTCCAGGGCATAGGCGAACTCGATGCCCGGGGCCGCCCCCTCGGTCCCCACCGTGATGTCGCGACCAAGGCGCGCCCGGTACTCCGCTTCCATGCGCTCGATCCGCTCGCGGAACCGGTCCTTCGGGTACTCCACCAGGCGGAACGGCCCGCACGACAGGGCCGTCGCGGCCGCCCCGGCCGCGCCTCGAAGAAAGGTCCGACGGGTCATCCCCGGCCTCATGGGACCCCCTCCAACGCCTGGAGGCCCGGCGCGGGTCGCACGGGCGGCGGCTCCGGCTTCAGAGGCCTGAACGCCGGTTGATGTGGGTTGTGGCAATGCACGCATAGAAGATACGTCTTGTGACCGTTCCACCGCCCCTTTCGACGCCCGTGAACCCCCACGCGCCAGTCACGGTACTTGTCGCCATGGCACTGGCCGCACAGGCGGTACGATTCCGTGAACGGCACCTTCTCGCCGCTCGCGAGGCGCAGGAAGTCGCGATCCGTCGGGTGGTGGCAGTCCAGGCACCAGCGGTGCTCGGAATCGTGCGTGAAGCGAATGTTCGCGTGCTCCTCGGTCAGGGCCCGCCGCTCCGGATTGACCTCCATGTCCGCGTGGCAGTCGGAGCAGGGAAAGATCCCTTCCGAGAACGGTGGCGGCGGGACCTCGATCTCCTCGGTCGCGCCGGAGACGGCCGAGATCGTCGCCGCCTCGAACACGGCGAACGAGCGCGACCCATGGTCGCACCCGCACGATGCCGCCAGCGCCACGAAGACGACCCGCCTCATCGCAGGCCCCGCAACCTCGCCTCGGCCGCGCGCGACACCTCGCGCATCCACATGGCCTCGACCTTCACGAGCCGCCGCCCCACGATGGCGCAGAGGTTGCGGAACACGCGCCAGCCGGCCTCGGGATGGGCCTCAATGTGCGAGGTCAAACTCCCCGGTGAGAAGGCGCGAGCCACCGTCTGTTCCCGAGCGACCGCGGACAGGGTGTAGCGGTGCGGGGGGACGAGGGCCGACCATCCGATGGCCGCGAACGGCCCCTGTTCCTCGACCACGACATCGCGCGTCTCGCCCGCGACCTCGATGGGCAGGGCCAGGGCCACGAGCCCGCGCTCGATCACGTACAGGTAGGCCGCGTCCTCCCCGAAGGAAAACAGGCGTTCCCCCGCGGCGAGGGTGCGCGACCTCCCGAGGTCCCAGAGGTGCTCGCGTTCCTCCCGGGAAAGCCCCACGAAGAGGTCCGACGGCGGGGCGCTGTCCTGGCTACCCTGAGCGTCTGCCATGTCAGTTCACCCACGCCGAACGCGGCCGCGCTCGCAGGGTCTCGAGGTTCATCCGGGCCGCGAATCCTTCCGCGATGCGGCCTTCCTCGCGGATGTGGGCCTCGAGGTCCCGCAGCAGGGCGTCCACGAGGTCCTCGGGGGGCCGGGGCTCCGCGCGGGCCACGAAGAAGCGCGATGGTTCGCGCGCGGGTTCCGGCCGGGCCTCCGGTGACCCGGGCGACGGGGCCAGTCCCACGAAGACCGCGCACCCGACCGCCAGGATCGCGAGTCCGATCAACCCGATGGTCAGGAACATGGGGCACCTCCCGGTTCCACCTCGCGTCCAGAACAGAGCAACCCCCGTGCCACGGACTGTCGTGCGTGAATCCCCGCATCTGGCGCCGCGGATCGCGCCCCTGGAACCCGCTCCGACCCGTCCCCCCTGACGGCATGACATGACAAGGTGACCTGGATCGTCGGGCCGCCCAGCCAGAGTCGTGTCGGCTGCGGCGATTCGCGTCCCTCGCACACCGCCGTCCCGGACGCGGTCACAAACACGGACGCGGGATCCGGGGTCCGGCAGCCGCTCCGTGGCCGACGCGGACACGGTCACGGACACCGACACCGCCACCGACACGGTCACGGTCCTGCGCGGGCAGGCGCCCGCGCGGCCCTACGCGAGCAGGCGCTCGCGTCCCCACGGGAACCAGCGATGGACATGGGACGCGCTCTTCAAGTGGAACTTCAAGGCGCATTGTGACCTCGCGCTCGCGT
>JBBIPO010000015.1:0-33717 GCA_037442805.1 Deltaproteobacteria bacterium | reverse complement strand
CTGACCCCCTGAGACCCGCATGGCTGCTGCGTCAAACGACATCGCGGATTGCTCGTATCCGGGGTCAGGCATCCGAAATCCGGCGTCCGGCGGTGCGGTCGTGCGCGAAGCACGCGCGCGGACTGCCGGGTCTTGACCGAGACCTTGTCACTTGCGCGGGGTCGGGACGTCCGGCGTGGGGAGTTCCACCGGGGGAACCTCGCCGCGCCTCATGCGTTCGAGGTCGTCCTTCGCCTTCTGGACCTTCTGCTCGCCGAAACGCAGCCGGTGCTCGCCCTCGAACACCTGAAGAAAGCGTTCCATTTCGCGGATCGCCCGGGGAAGGTCGTGATCGCGGTAGAAAAGGGAACGGCAGTAGTTGATGTCGGGCTCCTGGTAGGCGTAGGGCTCCAAGGCCTCGAGCATCCGGCCTGCGGTGTCGCGGTCTCCGGAAAAGAAATGGGCCATGGCCAGATACATGCGGGCGCGCGGCTCATCCGGCACCGCCCGCACGACCCTCTCCAGGAATGGAATGACCTCTGAATACCGTTTCTGATAATAGAGGCCGAGGCCCGCCAGATAGGTGGTGACCACGCCATCGGGGTTTCTCACGGCCTCCGAAACCATGCGGTTGGTGGCCTCGCGGTCCAGGCGCCCCGACACGAGGACGGCGGTCCCATACTGGCCAAGCAACGTCGGGTAACGCGGGTCGCGCCGCACAAGCGGGTCCCACGCGGCGATGGCCCGGCCCAGGGTTTGCGGGTCCGCCCCCTTCCGGTAGTAGTGCGTGCCCCACAAGAACCGAATGTCGGGGTCGTCCGGAAATGCCTGAAGTGCCCGGCCGGCGCGCCGGTCCACCTCGCGGTCGTCGCCCAGGGCCATCGCGGCCTTCAGCCGGAACCAGTGCGCGCATGCCGGCGCATCGGCCCGGGGGGCGCCGCCTAGCCGGTCCGCCTCCCGCGCGAGGCCCTCTTGCAGCAGGACGCCCAGGGCCTGGTACCGGGCGCAGGCGGGCGCGGAAAACAGCCGCGGAAAGTCACGGGCGAGGTCGGATGCGGCCTTCGCGGCCCGCGCGTCCCCCGCGACCTCCAGGGACGCGATCCACTCGATCCGGGCAGCGAAACGCGACGCATCGTCCCCCGTGCCGGCCACGAAGGGCTCGAGGGCCTGGACGGCCTCCCCGGCGCGACCGGCCTGCCGCAGCAAGGACGCCGCGGCCCTGGCCGCCTCGAGGTCCTTGCCATACGTCTGGACCAGGGCGCGCGCCTCTCGCGCCGCTCCGCTCGGGTCCCCGGCCTCCAGACGGGCGATTCCGCGCCGCCACGCCTCCTGCGCCGCCGGGTCGGGCCAGGCGTATCGGGGCCGGTTCAGGGGGTCGGCCGGCACCACCGCGGCCCGCACGGGACGGGTCCACTCGAAGCCGTCCTCGCGCGCCTCGATCCGGCGTCTTAACGTGGCGACGAGTCCGGGCGGCACCGGTTCCGAGGCGACGATCGCGAACCGTCGCGTCCTGGCAACCACCGGCCCGTCCGTGTCGGGATGCGCCAGTTCCAGGCGGACCTCGCGCCCATCCCGATCTCGATACGTCAGGAGGGCGGATACGACCTGGACCGAGACCCCCTGAAGCGTCAGACCTCCTGCCTCAGGGTCTCCGTCCACCTTCGCCATCTCGACGAGCCGCGGTCCCATTGCCTCCGGGATGGCGTAGGCCAGGGTCCCGGTCGGCGCGTCGTCAGCGCGGGAGACGCCAGCCCCGAGGACCATTAGCCAGGTCGCCGCCACGAACACGATGCGCGCCATCGGCCCTTCCTCACATCGCGGGGACCAGGGCTTCCCCGGGCAGGTTCAGTTCCGGGACCTCCCCGCGCCTCATCCGTTCCAGGTCCGATTCGGCCTTGCGCACCTTCTCGGGGCCGAAACTCAGGCGCCCCTCGCCCACGAAGACCTGGAGGAACCGCTCCATCTCGCGGATCGCGCGGGGCAAGTCGCGCTTGCGGTAGATTAGGGACCGACAGTAGTAGATGTCGGGGTCCTGGACCGCATACCGTTCCATGTCCTCGAACATCTGCTCCGCCGTGTCCTGGTGCCCCAGGAAGTAGTGGGCCATCGCCAGGTACAGGCGCGCCCTCGACTCGTCGGGCACGGCCCGCACCACGGGTTCCAGCAACGGGACGACGCGCTCGTAGTCCTTCAGGTAATACAGACCCATCCCGGCCAGGAACGAGGCCGCGATGTCGTCGGGGTTGGCCCGCGCCCGGGCGACCAGCGCCTCCACCCCGTCGCGGTCCAGGCGGTTCGCCAGCTTGTACGCGGTCCCCAGCTGGCCGATCAGCGCGGGGAAGCGCGGATTGCGGGCCGCGAGCCGGTCCCACGGGGGGATCGCCCGGTCCGCGGCGCGTCTTGCGTAGTAGTGATATCCCCACAGGTACAGGATGGACTCGTCGTCCGGAAAGGTGCGCAGGGCCGCCTCTGCCGCCGCGTCCACGCGGGCATCGTCCCCCAGCGCGTGGGCCATCTTCAGCCAGAACACCTGGACACAGCGAGGACCCTGCTCGCCCGCCGGCGGCGCATGGGCCTCGGCCAGGTCGGTCCGTCCCTCGCGGGCCAGGAGGGTCAGGACCTCGACCCGGCGGCACTCGGGCTGGGCATCCCCGCCGGCCTCGAGCAGGGCCCACGCCTCCTTGGCCTGCCCCGCGGCCAGCAGCGAGGCCGCGAGTTCGACCCGAAACCCCTCGGACCCGGTCCCCCGGGAGGGGTCCGCCGCCTTTCGCAAGAGGTCCACCGATTCCTTCGCCGCCCCCGCGGCCCGCAGGACCCCGGCCGCGGCCGCCAAGACCGCGGGGGCATCGGGCCAGGCGCGGGCCAGAGCGCTGGCCTTCCGGGCCGCCCCCGTCCGGTCCCCCTTGGCCAGGAGGTCCCGCGCCTCGCGCCATGCTGGAAGCGCCCGGGCAGGCAAGGCGGGGGCGGGGGCCCGTAGGAGCTCGAACGGCGTGGCGTCCTCGGGGAGAGTCGGGGTGTAGGGGACCTCGGGGTCCTGGGGGCTCGGCGCGGGTTCGTCGGGCATTTCGGCCCACTCGAAGCGCGTCTCGAGCGACCGGATGCGGGTGACGAGCGCCCGCACGAGGTCGGCGGGGGCGTCCGCGGGTGCCACGAGGGCGAATCGTTCCGTCCTCGCCGCGGCCTCGCGCGCATCGTCCGGGTGGACGAGCCGGACCTGGACCGTCCGCCCTTCCGCGACGAAGGTCATGGTGACGGCCTCCCGACCGATGGAGACGCCATCGAGCCGGGTGCCAGCTGGCCTTTCGGAACCCAGGTCACCCATCTTCAAGAACAAGGCCTCGTGCCCCGGGCCGATCACGGGGCGTGCCTGCGCGACCGCGGCGGCCGAACAGAGCGCGATGACCAGGGCCCACAAAGTCCAAGGGACGCAAGACACTGGCGCCTCCCGTCAAAGCAAGTCCGAGTCCCAGTCTAGCAGATTCCGTGCGCGAGCGGTTGACACAGCGGGGACGTGCTCTAGACTCGCAAAGGAGCCCTCGCGTCGGGTGCGGGAACGGTCATGCGAGTCCGGTCCATCGTTCTGCTCGGGATTCTGGCCGTGAGTGGTTCGGCGCGCGGGCAAGAGACGGACCTCGCGTCGGCGCTGTTGAGGGATGAATCCGGTCGCGTCCTGGAAGAGGTCGCGGGGCTTCGCCTGGTCTCGGCCCGCCAGGACGAGGCGATCCACTACGTCTTCACCTTGGACCCGACCCGCCCGTCCGGCGAGAACCTCGTCGAGTTGATGCTCGTCCCGCGCGACGAGTCGCGTCCCGCCCTGGCGCGCACTCGCTCGTTCAACGTCGAGTATCGCGGTCCCATGGTCGGAGGGCGGCCCGCCCCGGCGGTCCAGTCCCTGGTCGAGGCGGTGGTCTCGGCGGTCACGCGCAACGACCCCGGAGGGCTCCTGATCGCGCCCCCGAAGCCGAAGGCCCTCGGGGAGGGCGGGGAGGTCCCGGCCCACGTCGCGCTGATTGACCGGGCGAGCGCGTGGGTCGGCCTGGCCCTGGTCGCGGCGTTCCTGATCGGACTGCCGTGGACCGCGCGCCGGCTGACCCAGGACTTGCGGGCCGGACGGGCGGGTGGGGCGCCCGAAGCCTCCCCGCTCGCGGCGCGGGTCGCGCTGGTCGCGGTTGCGTGCGGTCTGGTGCTCAGGCTTGTCCTTCCCCATCTCCCCGTCATGTACTACATGGGATATCACCTGGCGGACACGGCGGCCCGCCTCGAGGGCATCCCCAAGTACGGACCGGGGGCCCTGGCCCTGTATCACCTGGTCTTCCGCCTGACTGGTACGGACCATCTGGCGATGATGTACGCGAACTCTGTGCTCGGGTCTCTGACCCCGCTCGCGGGCGGGGCCTTGCTCGCGCGGGTGGGGCTGCGGGGATGGGGCGCGGCCGCGGGGATCGTCCTGCTCGCGGGGACGCCGCTCTTCATCAAGGATGCGACGACCGAGAGCCTGCTGGTCCCCACGACCCTGTGGCTCTTGGTGGGTCTGACCCTGTTCTTGCGGGCGCGGGAGGACGGTCGGTCCTCGACGATGGCCCTGGCCCTACTGCACCTCGTGCTCGCCATGTTCTCGCGCCCCGAGGCCGTGGTCCTGGCGCCACTGTGCGCGGGGCTCCTGTCGCCGTTCGCGTCGCGGCCCGCGAACCAGGTGCGTCCCCAAACCGGGGCGCGACTCGCGCCGTGGGTCGTGGCGGTGGGCGTCCTCGCGGTCCGCGCGGCCCAGTTGTCTGTGGCCCTGGACGTGGAGTTCGCCCGGGGCAACAACCCCGTCCTGCGCGACCCGAAGGGGCTGCTCTCGCTGGTCCCGGACCTGTGGCGCCGCGATATCCTGCTGTGGCCGTCCCTGTTTCCCGTGGGCGTGACGGCCCTCGCCGCGGCGGGTGCCGTCCTCGGCCCGCGGCGGCGGGTGGCCGGGGCGTTCCTGGTCGCGGCCGCAGCCTGGATCGCTGCGTCTCTGGTGGATTTGCCCTATGTCTCGATCCCCCGCGTGCAGGTCCCGGGCGCGACCTTCTGCGCGCTCGCGGCGGGGGTCGGGGTGGCCGGGGTTCACCGTCTGCTCTCGCGGTCCAGGGGGCTCCTGGCGGCGGGCGCGCTCGTGGGTGGCAGCCTGGTTGCCGGGACCATGGCCTGGACGGTCCCCGCCTTGTGGCAACCCGTGAATGCAGACGACGAGGAGCGCCTCCTGCGCGATGCCCGCGACGCGGTTCCCGCGGACCGGCCATTCCTCCTGGTCCGCCGGGGCTACGACGACGAGCCTGTGGAGCGCCTGCACCTCCACTACCCGGACTACTGGTTCGAGCCTCCGGCTCGCGACGGAATAGCGGTGGGTCCGGACTGGTTCGACCGCACGGACACGGCGGGGCGGCCCGCGTTTTTCTTACTGGGGACCCGGTGCTACATGCGGGCCTGCGGGGAAGCGGGCCTCCACCCGGCCTGCCAACGGATGCGCGAGCGGTATCGCCTCGAACCGGTGATCGAGCGCACGGTGCCGGTGCGTGACCTCCCCGTGGACCGCGGGCGCCGCCCGGACCAGGACCTCGACTTCCCGTGGTGCCTCGCGGCGCGGGGGGAGATGACGATTGGACTCTATCGCGTCGTGGGCACGGTCACGGCCCTTCCGTGAGAGAGGTCCGTGGGGTCGAGGTGGTGAACAGGCCGCAGGCCGTGACGAATCTCCTGTGGAAAGCGGACGCACCCTTGGACGTCGCGCCCGCGCGGTACCGGGGTGTGCTGGTCCGGAAAAGGGCACGCAGACCTCGCGCCACGAGCGGCCACGACTCGCGGTGCCAGGGGCGCAGCCAGGGAACCTCTTGCCGATGATGTGAAAAAGCACTAGCATGGAGATGACCTTCAGGAGGGATAACCATGCTGACCAAGACGAACGATGGGACCGTCACTCCGGCAGTGCGCAGCCAAGGAGCCACCAAGACGACCTCGGCGAAAACGAGGCGCCCCCGGGCGGCCGCGACGGCCCGGGGCCACGCCGAGGCCCTGGCGGCACCGCACCCTGGGGCCGGATCGCGCCGCGAGGTATGGACCGTCCGGCCAGGGGACACCCTGTGGGGAATCGCCGCGAACGTTCTTGGCGACGGGTCACGCTGGGGCGAAATCTACGCGCTCAACCGCGACCAGGTCTCCAATCCGTCCCTGATCTATCCCGGTCAAGTGCTGAGGCTTCCTCGCGGCAGTACGGCACCGGAGGCCCACGAGCCGGCCAGGCCCCCCGCAGGCCAGCAGACAGGCGGTGCGTCGAAGAAGGACCAAAAGCCGACACGCGACGTCGCGCGCGAAGAAGCGAGCGGCGGGGATACGTTTGTGTACGTGGTGCAGCCCTCGGACAGCCTGGCGCTCATCGCACGGACGCAGCTCGGGGACGAGAGCCGGTGGCGCGAGATCTGGAACCTGAATCGCGAGGTGATTCCGAATCCCTCGATCATCCGTGCGGGGCAGCGGTTGAAACTGCCCGGCAAGGGACCGGTGGCGCCGGCGGCAGGTACCCGGAGGCAGACCCCGTCCGGAGGGGGCCCGGGGGGCACCCTGGACCCTGCCACCCTGACGCCGGCCCAGCGAGTTGCGTACAATGTCTACAAGAAACATCACGAGTTCCTCGTGACCCAGGCCGAGCGGCTCGGGTTCGACGTTGAGATTGCAGCCGCCGTGCTCATCACCGAGTCCTCTGGGACGGGGTTCGGTGCCGATGGCCGGCTAAAGATCCGATTCGAGCCCCACATCTTCAAGGGGTACACGGGTCGGGTGGTTCCGGACAGCCACAAGAGTCAGGATGCCGAATACGAGGCGTTCGAGGCCGCGAAGAAGATTGATCGCGATGCGGCGTTCAAGTCCATCAGCATGGGCGCCGCCCAGATCATGGGGTTCAATGCGGGGACTCTCGGCTACGGCAGCGCCGAGGCCATGTTCGAGGCGTTCAGCAAGGGCGAGCGTCCTCAGATTGAAGGCCTGTTTGCGTTCATCGAGAAGCATCCCGCCCTGGTCAAGGCGGCCAAGCAGCACGATTGGGCGACCTTTGCCGCCGGCTACAATGGTCCCGCCTACGCGAAGTACAGCTACGATACCAGACTCGCAGCGTACTTCGAGGCCTATCGCCATGTGCTCGACCTCGTCAAGAAGTCGGGTACTCGGTAAGACACCCACCGGGAGGTCCTGGAGAGCGGGGCGCAGGGCCCCGGCTGCGGCAATGGTTCTCGCACAGACCGGTGGCGCGCGTCACGGCCTCAGGTGGAGGATCATGACCTCCGCGTCCTCGCCGTCGTGGTAATAGCGAGGCCGGGTTCCCACGGTCACGAAACCGTACTTGCGGTACAGGGCGCGGGCAGCGGCGTTGGAGGGGCGCACCTCGAGCGCGATGAACTCGGCCTTGTCGCGCAGGGCCTCGGCGATCATGCGATTCATCAGGAGGCGGCCCACGCCGCGCCTCCTTGCGTCCTCGCGCACGGCGATGTTGAGGAGGTGGTACTCCGGTCCGGCCACCCAGTACACCGCGTACCCCACGACCCGGCCCTCCTCGTCACGGGCCACGGGGGTTCGCGAGAACTGGTTCTCGAGCTCTCGCTCGAAGGCGACCAGGGCCCATGGGTCCGCGAACGAGGCCCGCTCGATGGCCAGGACCTCCGGGAGGTCGCGCCGGGTCATGGGCTCGATGCGGACGCGCAGGGGCGCGGGCGGATTCTTGTCGTCCCGAATCGCCATGTTGCTCCAATATTCTCAATCCGACAGATTCAAGAATACCAGAACATGCGGCTTCCGTTCCATCCGGCGACGGAAGAAGGCGCGCAGGGTTCCGGACACGGTTTCCTCCATCTGGGCGCGGGTCGCGCCCTCCGGCAGGGCCTCGAGTTCCTCGACCACCTCGGCCGCCGCGACCTCGAACTGGTCCGGAGCCACGATGGGCACGCCGACCCCCTGGACCTCCACCAGGGCGCGCCACGCCTTTCCGGACCCCCGCGAGCCGGATCGCTTTCCGGCGCGGGCGCGCGTCCTCGCCGTCTGCATGACCACACGGGCCGCCAGGACGCCGGTCCAGCCGATGCGGCGGCGTTCGTCCAGCCTCAACTCCGAGGCGTCCCCGACGAGCGGTCCATCCACGTAATGGAAGGTCAACGGCAGGCGGTCGGCGACCGACACCTCCTCCGCCGTCACCTCCACCACGTGGCCGTTTTCGACCACGCGGCAGTCGGGCACGCCCTCTTGGGTCGCCAGGTCCGCATGGGCTCTCAAGAACGAATACTCGCCGTGAATCGGAATGAACGATCGGGGTCGCGTCAGGCGGATCAGTTCCTTCAACTCTTCCTGGCAGGCGTGTCCCGACCCGTGGACGCGCGCCACGCGTTCGTGCAGGACCCGCGCCCCGAGGCGCGTCAGGTTGTTCACCATCCGATGGATCGCGCGCTCGTTGCCCGGGATGATGCGGCTCGACAGGATCACAAGGTCTCCGGGCCGGATGACCAGGTCCGGATGATCCTGCTGCGCGGCCCGATAGAGGGCGGAGCGCGCCTCGGCCTGGCTCCCGGTACAGACGATCAGGAGCCGCCCATCCGGGACGAGGTCCAGGGCGCGCGGGTCCACGAAATCCAGCCCCTTCGCGGCCCCCGGGACCTGTCCGGACCGGCGGGCGGCCTCCAGATAGACGTGCAGGCTACGGCCCAGGAGCGCGACCCGCCGCCCGGCGCGCGTCGCGGCCTCGACGAGCCCGAGGATGCGGTGAACGTTCGACGCGAACAGGGACACGATGACGCGGCCCGTGGCCCCTTCGATCAGCGGGGCGAGGCCGTCGAGGACCTCCCGCTCGCCGCGGGTGCGGCCCGGGGCCAGGGCGTTCGTGCTGTCGGACAGGAGCAGGCGCACGCCCTCATCCCCCAGGCGCTCGAATCCTTTTCTGTCGAAGGCACGGCCGTCCGGGGGGTCCAGGTCCACCTTGAAGTCCCCCGAATGCACGACCGTCCCGAAGGGGGTGCGGATCGCCAGGGCATGGCAGTCCGGGATGGAGTGCGTCACGCGCAGGAACTCGATGGTCATCGGCCCCACGGACACGCGGTCCCCGGGCTCGACGGGGTGGAGGTCGGGTCTGGCCACGGCCCCGAACTCGTCCGCCTTGAGCCTCAGGAGTTCGCACGCGAACGGTGGGGCATACACGGGCACGCGACAGACCCGCGTCACGTGTTCGACCGCGCCCAGATGGTCCTCGTGGCCGTGGGTCAGGAGGATGGCCTGGATGCGGTCCCGGTAGTCGGACAGGAGGTCGAGGTCCGGCAGGCACTGCTCGGCGCCGACGAGCCACGGGTCGGAAAACTGCACCCCCGCGTCCACCGCGAACCAGTCGTCCCCGACCCCGAAGAGGGTCATGTTCATGCCGATCTCGCCGAGCCCGCCCAGGGGCAGGATGGTCAGCGCATCGTGGCGGCTCATGTCGCTGTTTCTCCCCCCGGACGACCCGGGACGCGCCCTACCCGCGCAGGATCCGTGCCGCGTCCTTCGCGAAGTAGGTCAGGATCAGGTCGGCGCCGGCCCGCCGGATGCCGATGAGCGATTCCATCATCACGCGCTCGCGGTCCACCCAGCCGAGCCGGGCCGCGGCCTCGATCATCGCGAACTCCCCCGACACCTGGTACGCCGCGAGGGGGCAATCGAATTCCTCGCGGGCCACGCGCAGGATGTCCAGGTATGGGCCGGCGGGCTTCACCATCAGGATGTCCGCGCCTTCCTCGAGGTCCAGCGCCATCTCGACCAGGGCCTCGCGGGCATTTGGCGGGTCCATCTGATAGGCGCGCCGGTCCCCGAACTTCGGGGCGCTCTCGGCCGCCTCGCGAAACGGGCCGTAATACCCGGACGCGAACTTGGCCGCGTAGGCCAGGATCGGCACGTGCTCGAAGCCGGCTTCGTCCAGCTCGTCGCGGATGAAGCCCACGCGCCCGTCCATCATGTCGGAGGGCGCGACCATGTCCGCGCCCGCGCGCGCGTGGGAGACCGCCTCCTTGGCGAGCAACTCGAGAGTCGCGTCGTTCAGCACCTCCCCCTTCTCGACCATCCCGCAGTGGCCGTGGTCGGTATACTCGCACAGGCAGACGTCCGTGATGACCACCAACGCGTCCCCGTATTCCTTCTTGAGGGCGCGCACGGCGCGCTGGACCGGGGCCTTGTCGTCGTAGGCCGCGGTCCCGAGCGCATCCTTGCGCTCCGGGATGCCGAACAGGATCACGGCGGGGATGCCGAGGTCCACGACCTCCCGGCAGTCGCGCACCAACTCGTCCACGGACAACTGGAAGTGCCCGGGCATCGAACCGATCGGGTTGCGCACCCCCTGGCCGTACGTCACGAACATTGGCAGGATGACGTCATCCACCGACAACGTCGTCTCGCGCACCATGCGGCGCAGGGTCTCGGTGCGTCGCAGGCGCCTCATGCGGTGTTCCGGGAATCCCATCCGTCGTCGCCTCCTGATGGCGGTCCGTCGGCCGTTCCCCATACCACGTCGGTTGCGGCAGGTCAAATGGCGGCGGGCGGCAGCCTTGACGCGGGTCGCCGCGGCGGGCACCCTAATTCCGTTCACGATGGCCCGACCCGGGAGAGGTTCGGAGCGTGGGCCACACGGAGAACCGGATGCACGACGAGGACCGCGGGTCACGGCCACCGGTCGGTGAGGAGGCGTCTGATCGCCCGCTCTGGAGGCGTCGAGACTTCCTTCTGCGCGTCGCCGGCGCGGGACTCGGGGCCGCGGGGGTCGTCGGGCTCGTGCTGACGAGGCATCGCGAGGCGGAGGGGCCTGACCGGATCGTGATGCCGCCGGACCGGGGCGAGCGTTCATCGGAGGCGGACCGGACGTCGGTCGTGGGGGGGCCGCCGGTCCCGCCCCGACCCGGGGAGAGTAGGACCCCGTTCGATTTCCGTACCGAAGACAACGGTGCGCGGCTGAGCCTGGTCCAGGGTGACGACCGCGTCCGCATGGTGCGGCGGGCCGTGGAGGCGCTCGGCGGCCCGGGGCGCTTCGTGAAGAAGGGGGAGCGCGTCCTCGTCAAGCCCAACGTGGGCTTCGCCACGCCGCCCCGCGTCGGGGCGACCACGCATCCCGACGTGGTCGGGGAGGTCGTGCGCTTGTGCCTGGCCGCGGGGGCGGCCGAGGTGCTGGTGAGCGATTATCCAACCACCGACCCGGACCACGCCTTCCGGGTCACCGGGATCGGGAAGGCCGCGGAGGACGCGGGGGCGCGGGTCATCTTGCCCCGGGAGGGGCAGTTCCGGCGGACGACACTGGCCGGCAGCGACCTGTTCCGCGACTGGCCGATGCTCGTTGGTCCCCTGGAGGGCGTGGACCGCGTGATCGGGGTCGCGCCCGTGAAGGACCACGGCCTGGCCGGGGTGACCCTCGGGGTGAAGAACTGGTACGGGCTGCTCGGGGGACGGCGCAACCTCTTCCATCAGCGAATCCAGGACTGCCTGGTGGACCTGGCGACCTTGATCAGACCGACGCTGACAATTCTGGATGGGACGGTCAGCATGGTGACAAACGGCCCGACGGGTGGGTCGGACGCGGACCTTCGGCCGACCCGCACGATGATCGCCGGGACCGACGCGGTCGCGGTGGATGCATGCGGGGTCGGTCTGCTGGGGCGGTCGGTCGAGGACCACCCGTGGCTCCGGCGGGCCGAGAGGGCGGGAATCGGGACAGCCGACTGGGAGGGCCTGAACCCGGTGCGGGATCGGGTCGGATGACGCGGAGGGGCTCGGCGGACGGTCGGGGAAGGTGATCGGGTGCGCATCGTCTGGGTCCGACGGGTTTCGCAGGTCCTATTGCTGGCGCTGTTCTTGTGGTTCTGCGTGGTCGCGACCGCCGGGGACCGCTGGTTCCGTTCGAGCGACTGGCCGGTCAACTGGTTCCTCGAGATGGACCCGCTGACCGCCGTCGGGACCCTGCTGACCACGGGAACGGTTCACGAGGGGCTCTGGTGGGCGGCGGTAACCCTGGTCCTGACCCTGTTCCTGGGGCGGGTCTTCTGCGGGTTCGTGTGCCCGTTCGGGACCCTGCATCAGGCCGTAGGGTACCTCGCGAGCGGGTTGCGCCGGAGGACGGCGCCGACCCGTTTCCACGCGGCGCAGGTTGTCAAATATTATCTATTGATATTTTTGTTGGTAGCGGCAGCGGGGGATGTTCTGGTCGGGGTCTCGCGGCGCTCGCAGGACACGAGCCTGGGATGGATCGCGGTGGGTGCGGTCTTGCTGGGCGTTGGGGTCCTGCTGGCACGGGGCCGGTTCGGGACGCGCAGGGCGATTGCGGCGGTCCTGGCGATGGCGTTCCTGTGGGCCCTCGCGGGCCGCATCCTGCCCGGCGACCCGGTCTGGACAGGGTCGCTTCTGACGGGCCTTCTCGACCCCATTCCCCTCCTGTACCGGTCCGTGAACCTCGTGTTGCTTCCGGTCGCGGACCACGCGGCGGGGGTGGTGTTCGGGTCGCACCGCCACCACCACGGGGCCTGGTTGATCGGCGGGCTTTTCATCGGGTTTCTGGCACTGAACCTGGCGACGCCCCGCTTCTTCTGCCGGTTCCTGTGCCCGCTCGGGGCCCTGCTCGGGGTCCTGTCGCGGTTCGCGCCCTGGCGGATCGCCCAGCGCGAGGGGCGGTGCACGAAGTGTCTTCGCTGCGACGCGACCTGCGAGGGGGCTTGCGAGCCGTCGGGTCGCATCCGGCTGGCGGAGTGCGTCCTGTGCATGAACTGCCTCGCGGACTGCCCCGAGGGCGCGATCGCCTGGCGGGCCGCCCCGTCCGCCGCGGGCGAGGAACCCTCGCCGGACTGGACCCGGCGGGGCGTGATCGCGTCCCTGGTCGGAGGGGTCGCGGGGGTGCCTTTCCTGCGGCTCGGGGGCGTGGTCGGGCCGGACTGGCCCGCGGCCCTGGTCCGCCCCCCGGGGGCCCTGCCGGAGCCCGAGTTCCTGGACCGCTGCATCCGGTGCGGCCAGTGCATGAGGGTGTGTCCGACCGAGGTCCTCCAGCCCGCCGGCATCGAGGCCGGGCTCGAGGCCCTGTGGACCCCCGTCCTGAACAACCGCATCGGGACCTCCGGGTGCCAGCCCTCGTGCCTGTGGTGCGGCCAGGTCTGCCCCACGGGCGCCATCCGGCGCTTCAGTTTGGACGAGAAACTGGGGCGCGGGGACTTCCAGGGGCGCGGCCCCATCCGGATGGGAACCGCCTTCGTGGACCGGGGACGCTGCCTCCCCTGGGCGATGGACCGCCCGTGCATCGTCTGCCAGGAAAACTGCCCCACGAGCCCCAAGGCGATCTACCTGCGCGAGGAAACCGTCACGACGCGGGACGGGGACCAGGTGGTTCGCCTTCAGCGCCCCTTCGTGGACCCACGCTACTGCACCGGGTGCGGCATCTGCGAGCACGTCTGCCCGGTCAGCGGTCTTCGCGCGATCCGCGTGACCGCCGAGAACGAATCCCGCAGCCGTGATCGCCGCCTGTGGCTCCCGTGAGACCGGGACCGCGGCCGTTCTTTCTTCGCGCGAATCCGCATCAGCCACGCGACCCCGAAACGCGGCTTGACATCCGGCCCGTGACGGTCCAATAATCTGCTCGCCTTGTGGCCTCCCGGGGGTGTAGCTCAGTTGGGAGAGCGCTTGAATGGCATTCAAGAGGTCAGGGGTTCGATTCCCCTCACCTCCACCCCGGAAACAAGCCGCGGACCCGCATCGGATCTTTAGAAAGCCCACTTCGCGCTCCCGAAGCAACCTTGCCTCTCCATGCCTCATTTCGGCCCCATTTTGCACAAAAAATTCCACCCGAAAGTCCACCCGGTTGGACGGCAGGTTTGACCGCTTCCGACGCGGGGGTGTTCGTGGTTTCTCACCTTGCGGGGGGCCGAACAGTCCACCCGGGCCCCCAGGAAGCGGAGTGTCGCGTACCAGCGGTCCCGGGCCTTCCGGCGGGCGAGGGAGGTCGGGGTCGCGTACTTCGAAGGCAGGGCATGGCCGAGGTCGAACTTCTTCGACGTGCGCAGCAGCGCCTCGAAGATGCGCGCCCCGCGTCGCCGCTCTGGCGCCTTGACCTTGCGGGGGTCGGGCAGACGTGGCAGACGGACACGCGGTGGGCGTGTGCGAGATGCCCGCCGAAGAAGAACCAGCCCGCGTCACAGGTGCAACTCGACCGTGTAGGACGAGCAGTACCCGGACGATGAGACCGCGAAGGTCAACGTGCCGGAGTCGTCCAGGGTCCCGGCGCACGTGGGCTCGAAGTGCACGACGACTGGGCTCCCGTCACTGTCGCACGCGAACGCCGCGCCGGACGGCGCGCAGGAGGAGTCCTCACCGACGGTCAGGGCCGGGGACTTGCCGTCCGCGCACGTGTACGCGACGACCACGTGGAACGGCCCCGTCCGGGCCACGTTCACCTTCACGAAGGGGTCCAGGACGGCCAGCGAGGTATCGGTGGCGTGGATGCGGTACCAGTCGGCCTCGTCCTGGATGGACGCCTGGAGGACCATCCCCGACTCCGCATCCGAGTCGGTGTGGCCGCCGAGGTCGTGCGCGGTGCCCTGCGTCTGGTTCGGTTCGTACGGGTCGTCGGCGCTGCACCCGCACACGCCACCCGCGGAGCAGGTGTCTCCCGCCTCGCAGACCCCGCACTCGACCTGGAAGCCACACCCGTCGTCGGACGGCCCGCAGTCCTTGCCCGCGGCCTCGCACGAGACCGGCGCGCAGCCCGCGTGCACCTGCACCGTGGCGACCGCGACCCGCCGCGGAGACGAGGCGAACAGGCCACCGATGTCGCCGTTGCAGCCGGTCCCGGCCGGGACCTCGGGCACGACGGCCCAGAGGGTGTGGGCCCCCGGCGACAGCGGCGCCAGCACCGACCCGGTGACGTGGAGCGTGTCGTACGCGGGGCACGTCTCGACCACGCCCGCGGACTGGCAGTGCGCGGCCGAGTTGAAGCCCGCCAGCACCAGGCGCTCGCAACCCTCGCAGTCCGGCCGGTTCCCGACCGCCAGGTCGAAGGTGAACGGCACGTCCTGGCCGGCCTCCGCGGAGGCGACCGGACCGCTGCCCCCCACGTGCACGTCCGAGGGCTCCAGAATCCCTGCGGCGCACGGTCCCTCGCAGAGCCCGGCCAGGACACACGCCGTGCCAGCCGGACAATCCCCGCACGGCAGGTCGTGGCGGCACCCGTCCCCCCATGTGCCGCACGTCTTCGCAATCGCGTCGCACGTGATCGGCGTGCACGGCGTTTCGGGGCAGGCCGGGGCCTCGCATCCCGCGCCCACGTGCAGCACCCCGACCGCGATCTTCCTTGCCTGGGAATACGCGGCCTTCGCATCGGAACACTGCGAGGCCGGCAAGGAGGCCGCGTACACGGTGTACGTGCCCGGACCCTGTGGCGCCACAAGGGACATCAGTCCCTTGCCCTCGGTCGCGTCGGGACAGGTCCTCGGCACCCCGGCCGCCATGCATCCGGCCGCCTCGTCCTCGATGCCCAGGACGATCTGCCGCGCACACGACGGGCAGTCCGGCGGGTTGCCGACGCGCCACGAGGCCACGACCAGCACGCTCTCGCCCGGCGCGGCCTGGACCGCGAAGCCGTTCCCCTTCAACTGAAGGTCCGTGACGGCGAATATCCCGTCCTGGCAGGGTGACGGCGCGTCCGGTCCCGGGTCGGACCCGGGTTCCTCGCGGTCTTCCCCGGGCGCGTCCGCTGTGTCGGGCTGGGGCGCGTCTCCGACATCGCCGGATGCGTGATCCCCATGGTCCGCCAGGGCCTCGCGCGAGTCCGGCAGGCCGCGGTCAGCCGCGACCGGGTCCGCGGGAAGGAGGTCCGCGGCGACCTCGCGCGCGTCGAGCGCGGTCTGGACCTCGTGCGTCTTTGTCGCGTCCGCCTTCTCGCCGCCCCCACCCGCGGAGCAGGCTGCCATCGCCATGACCAGGGCGCATCCGATGACGACACGCATGGTCCCCTCCCGGCCGCCGATGAGACGACCCAAGTCTAGCGCCCCTGAATCCCCTGGACAATCCGCGTGGGCGCGTGCGAAGACCCTGTCGCATCTCGAAGAGGTGTTGACCCTCACCTCAACAGCATCAACGTGCTGAGCGGAATGCTGATGATGCGTGGGTCATCCACCTCGGTCTGGTCGCTCTGGGTGACCAGAATCCCGAACGGCGCGTTGTTCACGGCGTTCTCGATGAACGTCCGAAGTCCTTCCGTGTCCCGAAAGGGATCGATTCGCCGCTGATATTTCACTTCCAGGGGAATGCGTCGTGTTCCGACGGTGACCACGAAGTCAATCTCGGGCTGGTCGCGGCGCGCGGGGAGGTACGCCACATCCAGTCCGTGGATGCTCGACAAGGTCGCCCCCACGACGCTTTCCGCGATATGGCCGGCCAGGTCGGACGGGTGGGGATTCTCGGCCAGTCGCGTCGGGTCCAGGGGGATGACCTCCTGCAACCAACTGGCCCGCAGCGCATGATCGGCCAGGCAGACCTTGGGGGAGCCGCGCCTGCGCCTGAGTCGAATCTCCAGCGGGGGAATCAGGCGAAGCAACAGGGTATCCCCAAGAAACCTCAGGTAATGATGAATCCGTTGCGCGCCCACGTTTCCCGCGAGCGCACGTTGCACCTCGCGGCCCAGCGTGCCCACGTCCGGCGTCTGACCGACGTAGCGGCAGGCGAGAGTGAACAGTTCTTGCAGCAGAGCCGCATCTCGCTTTCGCCCTCGCTCTCCCACGCGAAGGTCGTGCCGGATGACCCGTCGCACGACGGTCTCGTTCAGTTGGTCCGCCACCTGTGCCCAGGGAGCCAGGGGCACCTTGTGGGCAATCGGATACCCACCTCGCTCCGAAAACAGGGAAAACGCAGCGCCCCGCTGCGCCGACCTCGTCTGGCCGTGTCGCCGAAGGTCCAGCCAGAATTCCTTCCGGATCAGAGGCTCCAAGCCGTTGTCATCCAGAAAGGGGTCGCCAACCTCCAGCGCGTGAAACCTCCCGATCTCGGTCAAGGACAGTGTCGAGCCCTCGATGGTGGTGATCCGTCCGGCCAGGCTATCGCGTCCTTGCTCGATCCGGAGCGCGGAACTTCCCGTAATGACGACCTTGAGGGTCGTGTGGTCCACCAACCACTTCAGCTGGACGTCCCAGTCCTTGAGATTCTGTACCTCGTCGAGAAACAGGTAGACCGTGCCGCCGGCGCGGGCCACCGCGTTGATCGGCTGCCCGAGAATCGCCCCCTCGTACCAGTCAATCAGGCGCAGGATGGGTTCCTTGCCGAGACCTCTCATCTCCCCGAGGTCGTCGCACTGGACACGAAAGATCCGCTCTCGAGGATTCTCTTCGCCGAGCAGGTCCGCGATGACCTGCATCTGGGCCACGGATTTCCCTATCTGACGGGGACCTCGCAATACGACGATCGAGGCCAGGCCGCCCTGGAGACGACGGTGAATCGCCGGAACCAACTGTCGCCGCGTGACGGGCAGGACTGGTTGAGGCTTGCCCTCCCACCACGGATTCATGCGACGTAAGTCCGCTGCCAGACCCGCGCCAATATCCATTCCTGTGAACAATACGCCTTGAGACATTTTTTCGACTGGCTCGAAATCCCTTCCTCTCGATGTCACGTCAGGTGCCGAAGGTGGGAATCGAACCCACACGGGGCCAGGCCCCACGGGATTTTGAGTCCCGCGCGTCTACCAGTTTCACCACTTCGGCAAGGAGCCACAAGGCAATCCGAAGTGTAGTCCTGGGTCTGCGGTCGGTCAAGCGCCACCGGCTGGGGGCGTCACGACCGTCCGGACGTCAAAGTCGGGCGGGTCGTGGAGGGCCTTCTTGACCGCGCAGAGGCTCGCGGAGCGGGCGAGCGCGTCGCGGTAGCGCTCCGGGAACGTCGGGGGCACGCGGACCTCGAGGTCCACGCGGGCCAGGCGCTTGCGGGCCTCGTCCCAGTGGGTGCGCTCGAACAGGTGCACGCCGTCCGTGGGCAGGCCGTGGGCCTGGCAGAATCGCAGGACGTAGATCCCCGCGCAGGTCCCGATGGACGCGAGGAACAGGGCGTAGGGTTCCGGGGCCGATCCCTCGCCGCCCGCGTCGGGGGACTGGTCGGTGAGGATGCGGTGGCGGCCGTCGGACGCCTCGACCTTCAGACCGCCGGGAAACGTGATCGTGAACTCCATCGTTGCCTCCACGATCGGGTCCTTCCAGGGACCCGGGTGGACACAGGATGTGCATCGAGAATCCGGATGACAAGAGTCCGACTGGACGCGGCGCGGTTTCCCCTGGGCCTTTGTGCCCCCGGAACGCTCCCTTCATGTCCCCGGTTCCCGGGGCACGTCAATCTGCTTCAGCAGGTACTCCAGGCTCTTGCGGTGGATCCCGGCCAGGCGCGCCGCCCGGGACACGTTGCCCCCCGTCGCGCGCAGCAGCCTCGTGAAGTAGCGCGTCTCGAACTCGCGGACCAGGCGGTCCTTGGCCTCCTTGTAGGGTTCGTCGTACGACACGCGCAGGACCTCCTCCCCGTCGCCGCCGGGGGCCCGCGCCTGTGGCCCCGGGATGTCCAGCGGCAGGGACGTGCCGTCCGCGGGGGCCGCCAGGATCACCGCCCGCTCGATGAAGTTGCGCAGTTCGCGCACGTTGCCGGGCCACGAATAGGCCTTCAGTTTCTCCATCGTCTCCCAGGCCAGTTTGAGGGGAGGGCCGCCCGCGCCACGCCTCGCGATCTCGGCCAGGAAGTGGTCCACCAGCACCGGGATATCGTCGGGTCGCTTGCGCAACGGCGGGATCTCGATGTGGATCACGGCGAGCCGATAGTAGAGGTCCTCGCGGAACAGCCCGGCCTCGACCGCCTCGCGCAGGTCGCGGTTCGTGGCGCACAGGATGCGCACGTCCACCTGGACCGGGCGGTTCGCCCCGACCGGTTTGACCTCGCGTCTCTCGATGGCGCGCAGCAACTTGGGTTGCAGTTCGCGCGGCATCTCGCCGACCTCGTCGAGGAACAGGGTCCCCCCGGCGGCCTCCTCCATGGCCCCGATGCGCGAGCGCACCGCGCCCGTGAACGCCCCGCGCACGTGGCCGAACAACTCGCTCTCGAGCAGGTCGTGCGGGCACGCGGAGCAATCGAAGACCACGAAGGGTTTCGACCGCCGGGGACTGAAGCGGTGCAGGGCCTCCGCGACCAGTTCCTTGCCGGTGCCGCTCTCGCCCTGGATCAGGACGGTCGCGTCCGTCGGGGCGACCTTCTTCAGGATCGCGAAGATCTCCCTCATCTCGATGGAACGCCCCACGAGGTCCCCGAAGCGGGTCTCGCGCGCGACTCCGATCTCGACCGTCTCGGCCCCCAACCGGAAGAGGATGCGCGTCTCGCCCACCTGGATCTCGGCCTCGGGGGGCAGGACCGCGTCCCGCACCCGCACCCCCGACACGAAGACCCCGTTCTTGCTGTCCTCGTCCACGATCCGATACCCGAGCGGGCCGAACTCGATGCGGGCGTGCGACCGCGACACCGTCGGGTCCGACAGGCGGAAGTGGCAGTCGGGCGAGGTCCCCACGAAGACCTGGCGCCGCTCGAACGAGCGTTCCAGGCCCGCGTCCGGCCCGCGGATCACCTTCAGGACGTACCGCCGCAGGGTCCAGTGCTCGACGGGGATGTCCGCGTGGATGGTGCGCGTCTCGTCCTGGCCTTGCATCGCGACCTCCGAGGGACTCGCGCGTCCCTCCTGCCCCCCGCTCACGGGCCCGCGGGCAACTCGATGGTCCCGAGCTCGAGGACCTGGTCGGGCCGGACTTCGAACCGGATGGTTCGCATCGCGCCCTCCTCCTCGCGGGAACGGAGCGTCAGGACGTGCTCCCCGGCCGGGACCGGGCGGTCCACCACGTTGCCCCGCGCCTGGACGGGGACATCGTCCAGGAAGACCTGTGTATCCGCCGGGAAGAACCGGAACCTCAGTCGGCCCGAGGGGAGGCGCGACAGTCGGACATCCAGCACTGCGGGGGATTCCGAGCCCACGGTCACCGAGGCGTCCTCGTGGCCCGGCATCCGCAAGTCGAGCCTCAAGGCGCGAGAGGCGCTCACGCTCACCGAAAGGGGAGTGGTCCCCAGGCGGCGCGACCCGTGGAACACCTCGGCCCCCGGCGGATCCGAGCGGACCTGGAGGAGTCGGCGGGTTTCGGGGGCCGGCGGGGGTGCGGGTTCGATCGGCTCCCTCGCCTCGTCCTGACCGCGCACCAGGGCCTCGCCCGGCACATCCAGGCCCGCGTCAGTTTCCGAGACCACGACCTCCGCCCCCGTGGCCACATCGTCCGCCCGGTCGTCCGCCGGGGAAGGCGCCCCGGCCGTGAACCGACCGAGCCACCACATCCCCGAGCCCAGTCCCACGAGCAGCGCCAGGGCCGCGACCACGTTCCACGCGGTGAAACGCCCTTCCGCAGGCGCGGGCCGGACTTGCGGTTCCCCGGCGGGTCGGGCTTCCACCGTGGTTCGACCCTGGGCGCCTGGCGCATCGGCGGGCAGCAGACCCCGGGCCACGTCGTCCAGGCTCGGGCGCGCGTCCGGCGAAGGCGGAGACCCGGGGTCCTGGACCGTGGCCATGAAGTCCGCCACGGCCTTCGCAGACAGGACCTTGCGAGCCGAGAACAGGTAGTCGTTCAGGACGTGGGCGAACTCGTCCATCGTGGGAAACCGCGCCTCCGGGTCGCGCGACATGGCCTTCATCACGATCCGCGCGAGGACCGGATCGAGCCACGGCGCGGCCTCCCAGAGCGGGCGTGGCTCACAGCGGCGGACCTGCTCCAGGACCGCGACGTCGCCCTCGCCCTCGAAGGGACGCTCCCCGCACAGCATCTCGTAGGCGACCACGGCGAGCGAGAACTGGTCCGACCGGCCGTCCAGGTCCGCGCCGGTTACCTGCTCCGGGGACATGTAGGCCACCTTGCCGTGCAGCGTGCCCGGGATGCTGAAGGATAGGCGCGCCGTGGCGACGGCGACCCCGAAGTCGGTGATCTTCACCTGGCCGTCATTTGAGATAAGAATATTTGCAGGGCTGACATCCCGGTGGACGAGCGCGAGCGGCCGCCCCGATGGGTCGCGCCGGGCATGGGCGTACGCCAGCCCCTTGGCCGTCTCTACCAGGATATAGAGCGCGACCTCCTCGGGCATCGCCCGGCCGGCGCGGTCCAGGCGGATCAAGTCCTCGCGCAGGTCCAGCCCGTCCACCCACTCCATGGCCATGTAGTAACGGCCATCCTCCTCGCCCACGTCGTACACCTGGACGATGTTCCCGTGGGTCAGGAGCATCGAGACCCGCATCTCGTCCACGAATCGCTCGACGAAGCCTGGTTCGCGGGCCAGGTGCGGCAGGACGGTCTTCAGGACTACGAGGCGGTCCACGCCCGCGACGCCCCGCTGGCGGGCCAGGAGGATCTCGCCCATCCCGCCCGACCCGAGCGTTCGCACGACCTCGTATCGGCCGAACGTCCGTGGCGTCTCGTCCATGGGTTCCCTGCGGGGACCGCGCGGCGGATTGTAGCAGGCCCCGGGCCGGGCGTCGAACCCCGATGGGCGTCACTCCTCGGGCAGGGGGTCGGAGCGCTGCGCGTCCCCGACCGGGTAGGCGTTTCCGACCTGCGCGGCCAGGTCCCGCAGGGTCCCCGCGCGGATCGCGTCGCGCACGCGGGCCATCAGGCGCGAGAAGAAGTGGAGGTTGTGAAGGGTGTTCAGGACCGAGGCCAGGATCTCGTTCGAGAGGGTCAGGTGTCGCAGGTAGGCCCTGGTGTAGGAACGACACGTCGGGCAGTCGCACTCGGGGTCCGCGGGGGACAGGTCGTTCCGGTAGGCCGCGTTCCGGATGGACAGGCGCCCCGTGCTCGTGAAGAGGAGCCCGTTGCGGCCCGCCCGCGTCGGGAACACGCAGTCCGCGAGGTCCACCCCCGCGAGCGCCGCCTGGATCAGGTCCTGGGGGGTCCCGACGCCCATCAGGTAGCGCGGCCGGTCCTCGGGGAGCCACGAGGCCGCGGCCTCGACCACCGGGATGCGGCGTTCGAGCGGCTCGCCCACGGACAGGCCCCCGATCGCGAACCCATCGAAGGGCAGCGCGACGATCTCCGCCGCGTGGCGGCGCCGCAAGTCCAGGTCCAGCCCGCCCTGGACGATCCCGAAGAGGGCCTGGTCCGGCCGGGAACGGGCCTCGATGGAGCGGCGCGCCCATCGCGTCGTGAGGTCCATCGCCCGCTCGACCTCGCCCCGAGGCGCCGTGGAAGGCGGGCACACGTCGAGCACCATCGCGATGTCCGACCCGAGCGCCTCCTGCATGGCCACGACCCCTTCCGGGGTGAACTCGACCCGCGCCCCGTCCACGTGCGACTGGAACACGACACCCTGGTCCGTGACGCGCGGGGGCCGGACCCGACCCGTCTGTCCGCGGCCCAGGCTGAAGACCTGGAATCCCCCCGAGTCCGTCAGGATGGCGCCGTCCCAGTTCATGAACCGGTGCAACCCCCCGTGCCGGGCCACGACCTCCACGCCCGGACGCAGCGCCAGGTGATACGTGTTCGCGAGGATCAGGCCGTAGCCGGCGGCTCGCACCTGCTCGGGGAGGACCCCCTTGATGGTCCCGGCGGTCCCGACCGGCATGAAGGCCGGGGTCTCGATGTCGCCGTGGGGCGTGGTCAGGCGTCCCAGGCGAGCCCGCGAACTTTGGTCCGTGGCCACGATGCGAAACGCGAATCCTTCCGCCATCAGCGCTTCCTTCCGCCGGGGTCACGCGATCAGCATCGCGTCCCCGTAAGAGTAGAAGCGGTACCCCTCGCGGACCGCCTCCCGGTAGGCCCGGAGCACCCGCTCGCGCCCCGCGAAGGCGGACACGAGCACGATCAGCGACGACCCCGGCAGGTGGAAGTTCGTGATCAGGGCGGAAACCACGCGGAAGCGATGGCCGGGCCGGATCGTCAATCGGGTCACTCCGCGCCCTGCCCGGACCCGACCGCCTTGTGCGCCCAGGGTCTCGAGGACCCGGACCACGGTCGTGCCCACCGCGACCACCCGCCGCCCTGACCTCAGGGCGTCGGAGACAGCGCGCGCCGTGTCCTCGGGGACCTCGTAGCGTTCGGCATCCACGCGGTGACGCCGGATGTCCTCGACCCGCACGGGCTTGAACGTCCCGGGCCCCACGTGCAGGGTCACCGGCGCGACCTCCACGCCCATTCGCCGCAGGCGCCCCAGAAGGTCCGAATCGAAGTGCAGGCCGGCCGTGGGCGCGGCGACCGCCCCCGGAACCCGCGCGTACACGGTCTGGTAACGTTGGCGGTCCAGGTCGTGGAGGGCGCCGTCCTCGCGCCGGATGTACGGGGGGACCGGGACGCGGCCGTGGCGCTCCAGGATCTCCGCCACCGTGGTCCCCGCCGGGGATTGAAGCGTCAATCGCGCCTCGCCCCCGGTGCTCCTCGCCTCGACCCGCAGGCGGGCGTCCGTGTCGCCCCCGTCCCGTCCGACCACGGCGAGCGTGGTGCCCGGGCGCAGCCCCCGGTGCGCGCGGACCATGGCGTCGAAACGTCGTTCATCGAACCGGACCGCGAAGACCTCGACGAGCCCGCCCGTCTCCTTGCGCGCGAACAGTCGCGCCGGGACCACGCGCGTGTCGTTGACGACCAGGCAATCCCCCTCGCGCAAGAATGCGGGCAGGTCCTCGAACCGGGCGTGGGACCTCACCCCGCCACGCCGGTCGAGCACCAGGAGCCTGGACTCCGACCTCCGTTCCACCGGCACCTGCGCGATCCGGTCCTGGGGTAGCAGGTATTGATAGGACGACAGGCGGTATCTCGGCGGGACCCGGTCCACGGACGACCTCCGGCGGCCCGGTGGCGATTGTAGTTCACCCGACCATCGAGGATTGTCCCTTGCGCCACACTCCCCCGATTTCCGATAATGCGGTCGGGATTCCACCTGGCGGGAGGGCGTCATGGAGAGGTCTCACGGATGGCCTGCCATGGCCCTGGCTTCGATGCTCGCGGGCTCCGGGGGCGGCGCGTCGAACGGGCCGGACCCGGGGGGGCCGTCGCCCGGTTCAGACGCGGATTCGGGACCTGCCGCGGACGCGCCGTTCGTGCAACCGGACACGCCGGTCGCTGGCCCCGACTACGGAGAGACCTGGCAGTCCCCGGACGACCAGGCCTTCGTCCAGGGATTCCTCCAGGTCCTCGATGAATCGGAAGGGATGACCTACGATGAGTTGTCTGCAAAATATGATCCCGCGCGGCAGTATCTCGAGTCCATGTCCACGACGCGGAATCCGCCGACTACCTGGACCTGATAGACGAGGCGTACCACCTGACCCCCGCCGAGCGCGGCCGGCTGAAGGCGGACGGGTTCTTCGTCACGGACCGCGTCCGGTGGCCCAACCACCCGATGGCGTATCTCGACCTGTACCGCAACGACGTCCCGGTTCTGGTCACCACGGACTCGATCCTGTTCGCGATCCACAACTCGTACGACGTGATGTTGAAGCGGGTCGAGGAGGAGGTCCTGATCCCGGCCCTCGGCGCGCTCCTCGCGGCCGCGCACGCCGAGGTCGCGGGCATGGCGCCGCCGCCCGAGGACGCGGTGCTCGCCCAAGGACAGCAGGACGCGGACCTCTTCTTCGAGGCGAACTCGCAGACCTTCGAGTTCAAGCCGACCATCGCGGACGTGCACACGGACCCGAACACGTCGTCCGTCCTGCACGTGGGCACCGGGTTCGCGGACCTGATGGTCCTGGTCGCGAACACCTCGTGCGGACTCAAGGCCTACGCGGGTCCCGCCTCGTCGTACTTCGAACGGATCCAGAGCGGGTTCCACCGCATGACCGACGAGGAATGGACCGCGCAGTTGGCGGCCGGGAACATCCCGGATCGTCCCGCGTGGACCTCGGAGTTCCTGGTGCATTGATGGCGCAATCCATCGTCGGATGTCGCTTCGTGGGCGTGGGCGACCTCATCGGAGGGGAGTTCGTGTGCGACGTGCGTCTGCCATCATGATCAGCGTCGTCTGCTGCCTGCCGGTCGCCCTCTCTTGCGGAGACACGGACGAGTCCTCCCCCGGGGACGTCGAGGTGGGGCCATCGGACACCACGGACGTCCCCGCGGCGGAACCGGACTCCCTCGCGGACCCGGGACCCGAGGACCTCGCCGTGCCAGGGGATGACCACGCCGCGATCCCCGACGCGAACCCGGACCTGGACGGATCCGCGGCCGACCCGGGCCTCGATGGCGCGGACCTCGCGCCCGACGAGGCGCCCGACGGCAGGCCGGAGGACGCCCCGGACCCGGCCGACCTTCCGGAACCGGACCCAGGGCCGCCCCCGCCTCCCCCGCGCGCGCGGATCACGGTCAACGCGATCCCCGACCCGATGAACGGCACGGCCCCGTACACGCAGAACGGCGGTCCCCCGCAGTCGTTTCGCCTGCGCGTGCCAACTCGCGGTTTCGCGGTCGAGGTCTATCGGGACGACGGACTCGCCCCGGGTCCCGACCGCATGAGACTGTTCGCCTCGGCTCCAGTCCGCGCGGGAGCGGAGGTCCTGGAACCCGGTACGGACATCGCGCCAGTCCTCGGGTGCGGCCTGGTTCCGGACCCCATGGCGGGTCCCTCCGACAAGGCGCTGGTCGCGCGCTGCCTCGTCCCGGAGGCGGCCTTCGAGGCCGCCTCGTCCGTCACACTGACCGCGCTGCTGGAGGGTCCCGACGGGACCACGGGGGAACCGGACGCCATCACGGTGGAGGTCGCGGACCTGGTTCCATGGCTCGACCCGTTCGACACCCCGGACGTCTGGCTCGTCACCCTGTCGCGCGACCTGTGCGAACACGAGTTGCTGGCCCGCCCGGATGGGACCTACGACATCCTGACCACCTTCTCGCCGTCCGGCAACGGGACCCCGGACCTCGACGAGGCCCTGGCGATCCTGGGCCTTCTGTCCGACAACGCGGCCTTCTCGCAGGCCGCGCGCGCCCTGTTCCTGGCCCGCGTCCGGGAGTACTCGAACCAGATCTTCGGCCTGGACGATGGCGGGCATCCCACGCCCTGGGGCGTGCCGCTCCACCTCCACTTCGAAGGCGACCCGGGCGCCCCGGACCCCGCCACGTGGTCCGAGCAGGCCGGCTTCTCGATGATCGCGCTCGGCGGGGACCCCAAGCCCGCGGACATCGCGTCGGGGATCGTGGGCCGGGCCTGGATTGACTGGAACAACCAGGGTGTCGAGGACGACACCATCCTCGACTTCGGCGTGTTCGTGACCAACATCGTGCGCCAGGCCCTCCGGAACCCGCTGGGCGCTCTGATCCTGCACGAGGTCTCGCCCCTGGACGGGACCCCGCTCGGGGAATACCCCGGGGACGAGCAGTTCCTGGACCCGGACTTCGACCCCTCCACCAGCGGGGACCCGCGTCTGGAACAACGACACGCGATCTTCACGACGATCGTGGACTTCGCGACCCTGGCCGTGGCCGCAACCCTGTGCCACGAGATGGGGCACTCGCTGGGGCTGGTGCCCGACGGGCCGCCCCCCGGGGGCCTCTTCGGCGGCGTGAACGGCCTGCCGTTCACCGATTCGGACGCCGGGAGCGCGCACATAGACACCCCAGGGCTGAACGTGATGCAGACCGGCAAGGTGACGAGTTACCTGGAGGCCCTGGGCGGGGTCCCGCGGTTCAACGAACTGAACCTCGCGTACCTGCGGCGCCGCCTGGTCGTGGGCCACGCGACCGATCGGCCAGTCCGGGGCGTCCCCGAGTCCGTGGCCTGCGCCGCGACCGACCCGTGGTTTCCGACGCGCTGACCCGGTTCAGGGGGGCGGGGCCTTGACGGGTTCACGAGAGACCCACAGGACCCCGGCGCACCCGCCGAGCACCAGGAGCCCCCCGACCACCGAGGACACGGTCGGGACCTCGCCGAAGAACGCGAGCCCCAGAAAATAAGACATCAAAGGATTCAGGTACGAAAAGACACTGACGACGGATGCCTTTTCGAGAACGAGGGCGGACGTCAGGAACAACTGGCCGAGCGTGGCCGCGACCCCCACGCCGCACAGATACGCGAGGTTGACCGGGTCCAGCAGGGCCGGCGCGATGGCCTCGAGGGCATACTCTTCGGGCCAGGCGAGGTCCGCGCCGACCAGGGCCGCCAGTCCGAAGAGCGTTCCGTACAGGGAGAAGTAGAAGACGATTGTCCGCGACGACTCGGTGCTGGACAGGCGGCGCACCGTGACATACGCGAGGGCGGCGAACACGGCCGACAGGAGCCCGAGGACGGCCTCGTATCGGACCCCCATCCATTCCGGGGCGACGAGGAGTGCCGCGCCCACGAACGCGGCGAGGACGAACGGCAGGATCATGCCCGTGCGTTGCTCCCCGAGCATGACGCCGGACAACAGCACCACGAATACCGGCGAACTGAAGTTCAGGATCACCGCGTGCGACAGCGGCAGTCGTTCCAGGGCGAAGAAGAACAGGACGAGCGCCGTGAACCCGAAGAGGCTCCGGAGGAGGAGCAGGCCGTGCTGGCGGGCGCTCAGCGACGTCCCGGTCCACCGGAAATAGGCGAGGAGGATCACGAGCCCCACCGCGGTCCGGAAAAAAACCGCGACCAGAAACGGCAGGCGCATCGCGGAGGCCTTGACCAGGACCCCCATCGCGGCGAAGGAAAGGGCCGCGAGGACCATCCGGAAGACCGCAAGCCGTGTCCTCGATGGCCTGGAGCAATCGGACGACTCGGCGGTCATGGGCGGTCCGTCACGAGGTCGCCGCGAAGGCTATCAGGGATTTCGGATGGGAGACAAGGGGCTGTTCACGGTTCCTTGGTTTCGAGTCCCGTCTCGGCCTCGACCCACCTCAGGTAGGATTCGCTGCCGGCGTCCACGGGCAGGGCGATGACCTCGGGGACCGTGTACGGGTGGACCTCGCGGACGCGCGCGAGCAGGTCCGCCACCCGAGATGCGGTTGTCTTCACGATCAGCAGGTCCTCGCGGTCATCCTGGATTGCGCCCTCCCAGCGATAGATCGAACGGACCTCGCGCACCAGATTCACGCAGGCCGCGAGCCGCCTCTCGACCAGGTCCCGCGCGATTCCGGCTGCCGATTCGCCGGCCGGGGCCGTGATCAGCACCACGCGGACATCCGTCATCGGTCCCTCCGAATGCAACCACGAACGTGTGGCCGGCCCGCTGTTTCTGCTCGCGAAGGCCCTGAATCCCGTTACTTCACGACCTTCTTCCCGCCGAGGATCCCCGTCTGGATCTGGATCCGAGGGGTCCTCTCCTCGCGGGGGGCGGTCACGCGCTTGCCATTCCCCGCCGGCTTCGGAGTCTTCGGTTCGTGTTTGCGCGGCACGACCGCCAGGACCAGGCGCTCCGGGGGGATCGGCTGGTCCGTGGATGCCTCGGCCGCGGGGCCGAACACCGCCGGAGTCGTGACGAACTGACCGGGCTTCGCGACCTCGACCAGGCGCGCGCTCGGGAAGGCGACCGGTTCGCCCTTCGGCAACACCAGCCAGACCACCACCGCGGCGACCGCGACCCCGCCGACCCCGACCCCGGCCCACAGGCCCGCGCGCGACTTCTTCACGGGTGCCTGGGCCACCGTTGCAGCCTTCGCGGCCTCGGCCGCGGCCTTTGCCTCGGCCTCCTTGCGAGCCCGCCGCTCCTCGAATTCACGCAGGGCCACCTCGCGCTTGCGCCGTTCCTCCTCGACCCGGCGGCGGGCCTCCTCGGCCTTGCGGCGCTCCTCTTCCTCGCGCTTGCGGCGCTCCTCCTCCTCGCGTGCCCGGATGGATTCCATCAACCGGGCCGTCTCGGACTCGGTGTCCTCCTTCGCGCGCTCGAGGATGTCCAGCAGGACGGACCGTGCCTTCGGGGGCTCCGGAGGGAGCTCCTCTGCCTCCGGCTCCACCGCCGCATCATCCACGATGGGGTCCAGGGTGGGGTCTCGCGGATCGTCGTTCATGGCATCTGCCTCCGCGCCTCGCGTTTCCAGATCCGGAAACGCTCCGTTAGCATGTTAGATTCCATGTGGCCCCCGGTCAATTGCGCCTGAGGTCCCTCGTGGCCAGCTCGCGAAGGAACCGGGACGGGCTCATCGCCTGGACCCCGCCCATCCGGACGCGCGTACCGGCCCACGTCAGGTACAGGGCGTCGCGCGCCCGGGTCATCGCCACGTACATCAGGCGGCGTTCCTCCTCGACGGCCCGCGAGTCCCCTGCCGACCCCACGTGCGGCATCAGCCCCTCCTCGACCCCGCACACGAACACGCAATCGAACTCGAGGCCCTTGGCCGCGTGGATCGTCATCAGGTTCAGGGCGTCCTCGCCGTTCCCCTCGTCCGCGGGCTGCAACAGCGACACACGGTCCAGGTACGACCGGAGGTCCGCCTGTCCGCTCAAGGCCATGAAATCCCGGGCCGCGGCCACGAGTTCCTGGACGTTCTCGACGCGGTCCTGGTCCACGGGCGTCTCGTCGGCCTTCAGGTAGGCGAGGTACCCGGTGCGCTCGAGGGTCGCCTGGATCACCGTGACTGCGTCCGCCTCCCGGGCCTGCTCGGCCAGGGCCATCACGGTCTCGACGAACTCTCGGATGCGCTCTCGCAGGGCCGGGCCCGAGCGGTCCCCCACGTGCGCCAAGGCCATCAGCAGAGGTTCCCCGGAGTCACGCGCCTCCTCGCGGGCCTTCGCGACGGTGGCCGGGCCCAGACCCCGCGGAGGCACGTTGAGGATGCGCTCCAGGCTGACCGAATCCGAGGGGTTCACGATCAACCGCAAGTAGGCAAGGATGTCCTTGACTTCCTTGCGCTGGTAAAACTTGATCCCCCCGACGACCCGGTACGGAATCCGCTGGGAGCGCATCGCGTCCTCGAAGGGCCGGGACTGGGCGTGCGTCCGGTAGAAGACCGCCATTCGCGACAGCGGAATGCCCTCGGCCTGGCGGCGTCGCACCTCGCGCACCACGTACATCGCCTCCTCGCGCTCGCCGAACGCCGCGTGCAGCACGACCGGGTTCCCGTCGCCTCGCGCGGCCCTGAGGTCCTTGGGATGGCGCTTGCGGTTGAAGGCGATGACCCTGGACGCGGCCTCCAGGATCGGGGCCCGCGAGCGGTAGTTCGAGCGCAGGGTTACCACGGCCGCGTCCGGGAAGTCCCGCCGGAACTCGAGGATGTTCTCGACCCTCGCCCCCCGCCACGAGTAGATGGACTGGTCGTCGTCCCCGACCACGCAGAGATTGCGTTCGCTCCCGACCAGGAGTTTCAGGACCTCGTACTGGGCGAGGTTCGTGTCCTGGAACTCGTCCACGAGGATGTGCAGGAACTCGGCTCGCAACCGCTCGCGCACGTCGTCGTGCTCGCGCAGGAGTTTCAGGGGCAGGCACAGGAGGTCCCCGAAGTCCACGGCGTGGACCTCGCGCAGGGTCCGCTGGTAGGCCGCGAAGACCTCGGCGTGGTCCTGTTCGCGGAACCTCGGGTGTTCGGGTGGTTCCAGCAATCCATCGTTCTTCAAACGGTCAATATATGAACGATATGACCCGATTCCCTGCTTCTGGAGGCCGCGCTCCTTCAGCAGGCGCCGGAGAACCGATTCCTGGTCGTCGTCGTCATAGACGACGAAGTCGGACGGGTAGCCCAGCCGGTCCGCGTACCGCCGGAGCCACCGCAGCCCGATGGAATGGAACGTTCCCATCCAGGACGGGGCGTCCCCGGACCCGAGCAGGCTCACGACCCGATCGCGCATCTCGTTCGCGGCCTTGTTCGTGAAGGTGACCGCCAGGATGCGCCACGGGGGAACGGCTCGCTCGCGAACGAGCCACGCGACGCGCCTCGTGATGACGCGGGTCTTGCCGCTGCCGGCCCCGGCGAGGATCAGGAGGGGGCCGCTCTCGTGCGTCACCGCTCGGACCTGGTCCTCGTTGAGGTCTTGCAAGATCGGGTCGTGGTCGTTCGCGGACACGTCGCCTCCGGTGCCGGCGGGAATGGTCGTCGTTTTCTGGGGATGGGTCAAGCCATGATCGGGTAGACCTTCCCCACCGTGGGCGTGGGCGTGGGCGTGGGCGAAACCGGTGCGTCGGGTCACCCACCGAGTGACGCGGTACGAGAGGGACGAGAATGACCCCCACCGTACTCCTGCGCCCACAGTGACGAGAATCAGGCAGCGATGACCCGACGATCAGGGTCAAGCGGTCGGTGTTGTGTTTCGCGCTCCGGCGACCTACCATGCTCCGGCGTTGGAGACCCGAGAGGAATCATCCCGTGACGTTCTTCAAGTACCACGGAACCGGCAACGACTTCGTGGTCGTCGAGGCCCTGGACGGGCGACCGGATTGGGCCACGCCCGACGCGGTGCGGCTCGTGTGCGACCGCCGTTTCGGCGTCGGTGCGGACGGTGTGCTCCTGATCGAGCGCGGGTCCGCCGCGTCCCACTTCATGCGCGTCCTGAACGCCGATGGGTCCGAGGCCGAGATGTGCGGCAACGGCATCCGGTGCGTGGCCCGACACCTCGTCGAACGGATGGGCGTGGGGGCCGGCGGGGGCGGGCGGGCGGGGCAAACCGATGCTGGGGGTTGCCGGGCGGGCCAGACCGACGTCCTCGTCCCGATCGAGACCCTGGCCGGGGTCAAGGCGTGCCGGGTGCGTCTGGACGCCTCGGGCCAGGTGACCTCGGTCGCCGTGAGCCTCGGGGCCCCCATCCTGGACCGCTCGCGCATCCCCCTGGCCGGCGCGGGCGACCCCTTGAACCTGCGCGTGTCCGCGCTGGGCCGCGAGTTCACGGGCCACGGCGTGGGCATGGGCAACCCGCACTTCGTCATCTTCGAGGGCCTGGATCGCGACGAGGCCGAGCGGTACGGGGCCGCCCTTTCGACGGCCCCCCTCTTCCCGAACCGGGCCAACGTCGAGTTCGCGAGGCCGTCGGGTCCGCATCGCTTCGAGGTGCGCGTCTATGAGCGCGGGTGCGGGCTGACCATGGCGTGCGGCACCGGGGCCGGGGCGACCGCGGTGGCGGCCGTGCTCACCGGCCACGCCGAGGCCGGCCGCCCCATCGCGGTCACGCTGCCCGGCGGGACCCTGACCCTGACCGTGGCGAAGGACCTGTCGGACGTGATTCTCGAGGGACCGGCGGTGCGGGTGTTCGACGGGGAGATGGACCTGGGCGCGCTCAAGTCCTAGCGGGCGGCCTTGCGCGCAGGGACCTTGACGGCCTTGCGCAGGGTGACGAGCGAGCCCGGCGCCCCGGGGACGGCACCCCGCACGAGCACGAGGTTGCGCTCGGGCACCACCGCCACGACGCGCAGGTTCAGGATCGTGTTGCGCTCGTCCCCGTGGTGCCCCGGCATCCGCTTGCCCTTGATCACGCGGCCCGGCCACGTCCGGTTTCCGATGGACCCCGGATGGCGGAAGTACTCGTGGGTCCCATGAGAATCGGGAAACCCGTGCATCCCGTGGCGCTTCATGACGCCCTGGAAGCCGCGGCCCCGGCTGTGACCCGTCACATCCACCTTCTCGCCCGGCTGGAAGATGCCGGCCTGGAGAGTCTGCCCGGGAGCCGGGTACATCGCGGCCTCCTCCGGCGTGATCCGGACCTCGCGCACGTACCGGGTGGGCGCGGCCCCCCACTTCTGGAAGCGCCCGATCACCGGCCTCGTCAGGGACTTCTCCTTGACGGGCTCGAACCCGATCACAACCGCGTCGTATCCGTCCTTGCCCTCGGCGGTCTTCACTTGCAGGACCGGGCACGGCCCGGCCTGGATCAGGGTCACGGGGACGCGGTTGCCGTCCTCGTCGAAGACCTGTGTCATTCCGATTTTCTTGCCCAGAATCGCGATGGCCATGGTCGCCTCCTTTGGTCCGGCCCCCTAGCGACCTGACCGCAGGCCGTCAGGGTCGGGCACGGAGACGAAGTTTATATCGAGCGGCGTGAGGGCGTCAATCGCTTTTCGCGCTCGCGCCCGGACACGAGGTCGGGCAGGCGCCCGTGGCGCACGACGAGGGCGCGGCGCTCGATCCCTCCGAGACCGTGCTCTTCGTGGACTTGTGGTGGGACAAACCCCCGTTTCCCCCGCCGTTCTTGCGGGCGTAATCGGTCACGTACCAGCCGCTGCCCTTCAGGATGAACGACGAGTGCGAGATCAGGCGCCGGGTGTCGGGCGACCCGCACGCCGGGCACTCGGCCTGGGCCGGCTCGGTGATTCGCTGCACCTTTTCGAACTCCCGGCCGCACTGGTTGCATGCGTACTCGTAGGTCGGCATCGCTGGCCCCCTCGCCTTGTCACGGGCGGACTTCCCGCCCGAAGCCCGCGCGAACCATAAGGTCGGAGGGGCGGCGTGTCAAGGCCGCGGTCATCGCGAGCCATCCGCGACGTTGATCAGTCAGCCCGCAGACCTGACCGGCATTCATGTTGCGGAATGAGATGTAGGCCGCATGGCGTCGCGGGATAGTGGTCGTATGACCGGGGGAGCCGATATTCGCATTGGGGGTGGGGACCGCCGGAAGGGAACGACCCAACGGGGAGCATGGGGCGTTGTGGTGTCGTCTATTTGGCAATCTTCGCAAGAATGATGTCTTGAAGAAGGCGGCGTGTGGGGGCGGTCGCCCACCCCCACGAGTCGGTCGGAATGAGCCGACCGACAAAAAAAGGAGTAAAGAGATGATACGCCGCCTGCTGAAGATGATCCAAGAACACGTCGAGACCCGGAAAGAGGGTGTGTTGCCACG
>JBBIPO010000014.1:0-34481 GCA_037442805.1 Deltaproteobacteria bacterium | reverse complement strand
ACGGCTCCGAGTTCGCGAAACAGTTCGCGAAGACCGTGGAGAAGAACGGGATCACTCACTACTTCACATACCAGAAAAAACCGCAAATGAACGCTAATTGTGAACGATTCAACAGAACACTACATGAATTATTTGTTGACTACCATGAGGACTTGCTATTTAGCGATATAGCATTATTTCATAAGAAACTTGATTCTTAATCAATTACTTATAATACTGTCATACCACATCACGGAACCGGCCTTCTCTCCCCGTGGAGCGGGTTGTCACCAACCATCATGGGCCTAAGATCTACTGGACCAATACACCCCCCTGGGATCCAAATCCCCGGGTACTGGCCCGACCATCCCTTCAGAGGGGCCGTGGAACCGGCTGAACCTGGCGTGTTTCTCAGGATGTCGTTTTCGGGCGGGCCGGCCGGCGGTGTCCCCTGGGCGCGCGGCGCAACGGGGTGGTCCGCATCTTGTCCGGGGCCCGCGCGATGATCCGACCGATGGTGGATTCCGAGGGACAGGGGAGGGCACGGTCGGCGCAGAAACGCTTCAGGACGACGTGAATCCTGGCCTTCCCGAGGTTCGGGGTTTCCGTCCGGAGTCGCCGGATTTCCTCGACGATCACTTGCGGCGTGGAGGGGGTCCGGCGCCGGTGGGGGGCCTTCGATTTCGGCACGAGCGCCCTGGGGTCCCCACCGGCCTCCTTGAGCCGGGCCTGCAGGAGGAACAGGTTTCGTCTCGACATCTCGAAGGCGTCCATCGCCGCCCTCACCCCATGCTTCTGCATGACCAAGATGGCGTGGTACCGTCGCCTCGCCGCCTCAGGCAGGTCGCTCCAGACCTCCGCGATTCTGGCCGCTTGCTCGGCCCCGCGGACTTCCTGGCAAAGGGCGATGATCCTCCTCGGATTCACCGGTCTTCTCCACGGTCCATCACCGCGCTCCCGCCCATCCGGTCGCAACGCATCACGTGTCCTGCCCCCGGACCAGGTCCTGAAGGGTGACGCGGGCCAGGCGGCGGGTCCGTTCCTCGTCAGCGGCGTCCAGCAGGGCCGCAACCCGATCCGCGCGGTTCTCCGAAGGCGCTTCCCCGTGCATGGCCATCACCACGTCCGCCAGGGTGATGCGGTCCAGGGAACGCCCGGGCCGGAAACCCCCGCCTGTCCCGTCCTCCGCCACGAACCCCCGGGCAATCAGTGGGGCCGCCAGGGCCTCGACCTCGCCCGGGTCCAGGCCCAGGTCCGGGGCCAGGTCCTCTGCCGCGGGCGCCGCCTCGCCCCGATCGAAGCGGCGAGCCACGGCCTCCATCAGCCGGACCGCCCGTCCCTCGGCCTCGCGGGGGGTCGGCGGCCTGGCGAGGGCCACCGGCCGATAGCGCGTGCCGCACAGATGGTCGGCGTGCGCGACCTCCGCGCCATACAGGACGATGGTCCAGGACACCTGGAGCCACGCCATGAACAGGGGCAACGACGCGAATCCCCCGTAGATGGCGTTGTACTTCGCGACCCCCACCTGGAACTGGATGTAGGCCGTCTGCATCGCCCACCAGAGGATCGCGGCCACCAGCCCCGCAACCAGGGCCGAGCGCACCGGCACCTTCGTGTTCGGCAGGTACGTATACAGGAACGTGAAGGCCGCGCACAGGGCGAGCACGGGCACGAGCCTCATGCCCAGGCGGGTCACGTCCCCGATCACCGCGACCTCCTGGAGCCATGCCACGAGCGCGTTCGAGGACAGGCCCGCCCACGTGGCGGCCGCAGCCACGACCAGCAGGGGCACCACCACGAGAATCGACAGGTAGTCGGTGACGCGACGGCTCCAGGGACGCTGCTCCCGCACGTGCCAGATGTGGTTGAAGGTGTCTTCGACGCTCGCGATGGTGGTCACGATGGTCCCGACCAGCAGGACGAGGCCCACCGCCCCGAGCGTCCCGACGCGCGTGTTCTCGACGTAGCCCAGGACGCGCTCCAGGATCTCCCGCTGGTAGTCCGACAGGCTCTCGACCAGCAGGCCGCGCAGGGTCTCGGCGAAGCCGAACCCCTTCGCGAGCGCGAACACGAGCGCGAGGGCCGGGACCATCCCGAGGAGGGTCACGAAGGTCAGGGCCGAGGCCTGGAAGGGCAGGCGGTTGTTCAGGGCGTTCTCGATGGAGAGCCACACGACGCGCAGGGCACGGGCCCCGACGCCGCGCCAGGTCCCGGCAACCCGGGCGTCATCCCACAACCACGACCGGGCGCGGTCCCAGAAGCCAGGGACCGCGGGCTGCTGAGTCGCCGCGACCATGGGCCTCCCGGACCTACCTCGGCGTCCCGGACTCGATCCAGTCGCGCAGGGCCTGCAAGAAGGAGCCGGACGGCTCCGAGCCGACCTTCACGGTCATGTCCGAAACGGCATCCACGTTGCAGTCAGGCTGTCCCGGTGCCTGGAAGGCCGACCGCACGTCCTCGTCCAGGACCGCGGCCACGAGGCTTGTCTCGTAGGACGGTCCCACGAACGCCACCCCGTTGCACGACTCCTGGTTGCCCACGAGCCCGGACGCCCGGCCTGCCGTCAGGGTCTGGTACGCCGTCTCGACCGTCGAGAAGTCCAGCGTCTTCTCGATGTCCGAGGTCCGGCCAGGCCCGTTCGGGGCGTGACAGTAGGCGCACCGGTTGAAGTACCCGTTGTATAGCGGGTCGAAGGCGCTCGCGGGCCCTCCGCCTGTGTCCCTGCCGCCTCCCGTGTCTCCCCCGCCTCCCTGCTCCGACCCGCAGCCCAGCGCCGCGACTGCGAGCCCCACGGCTAGAATCCATCGCGTCATGGTTTCCTCCTTGCCTCCTTCGAAGCATCCAGAACCCCGAGGTACAGCCCGACCAGGAAGCGGTCCGCCTCCCAGGCCGGGTTCGGGTGCGTCGCCATGAATTCATACACCCGCCGCATCTGCGCTTCCAGGTCCGCGGGCAGGTCTTGCGAGACGCCGCCGCCCTCGGTTCGCAACTCGCCGTACGCCACGAGCAGGCGGTTCCCGATGGGGGTGACCACGGTCCCGGTGCGCTCCTCGAACTCCTGGACCGCCCGGAGCCCCTCGGCCACGTGCGCGGCCGCCGCGGTCCGGTCCCCGACCTGCCAGGCGTAGGCGGCCAGCAGGTGGTGCGCGGTCGCCAGGTCCAGGAGGTCCTCGTCCAGGTTCAGGCGCCGCAGCCGCTGCGCGACGGCCTGCCGGCGTTGCTCCATCTCGTCGCGGGCCTCGGTCATCCGCCCGAGCCCCGCGAAGGCCTGGGCCCTCAGGGCCGCCACCAGACTGGCGAAGTCCGCGGCGTCGAAGGTCCGGGGTCGCCCGGCCACGGTCGCGGGCAAGGGCGGGGTGCCCGCCAGGGCCTCGCGTGCGCGGGCCAGGGCCTGAAGCGCCCGCTCGAACTCCCCGGCCCCGAGCGCCGCGGCCCCGAGCCCCACGAGGGCCTTGACGCGGTTCCACGCCGGCTCGGTCGCGTCCATTTCCCGCACGCGCTCGTCGTAGAGCGCCGCGGCCCGCTCGAAGCGCCGGGCGCCCAGGTGGATCAGGGCCGCGCGGTCGAGCACATATGGGCGAAACCGCGCGAGGTCCGGATGGGCCCCCACGAGGACGAGCGCCCGGTCCACGGCTCCGGCTGCCTCGTCATCCCGGTCGGCGTGAAAGAGGCTGCGCGCGCGACCCACCAGAAAGGACACCTCGGCCTCCGGCCCCGGAAACGGCCACCGCGCGCGCTCGTCGTAGTGCCGCAGGGCCCCTGCGTGGTTTCCAAGCGCCGCCTGCAACAAGGCCTCTGCCTCGTGCAGGGCCGCGAGGCCCCGCGGGTTGTCGCGCGCCAGGTCGAGCGCCAGGAGGTAGTGCGTGTGTGCCTCGGAGGCCGCTTCGGTGCTGCCGCTCCGCAGGAAGCGCTGGTGCGCGACGTAGCCCCACAGGTGGTGGACCTCGAAGGCGTTCGGGAAGGCATCCGCCGCGGCGCGCAGGAAGCGCAGGGCCTCCGCCGCCTTCGCCTCGAACGTCGCATCCTCGAGGCCGGGAAGGTCCCGCGCGGCCAGGTAGGCCAGAACGAACGCGAGGACCGGCGAGTCCGGCTCGGCCTTGTAGCGTTCGCGGTACTGCTCGACGACGTCCCGGCCGCCCTCGGCCAGCCGCGCCTCGATGGCCCCGATGTGCGCCTCGAGGCAGTCGCTCTGGAGCGTGGCCCCGAAGAACAGTCCCCTGGCGTCCGAGACCTCCCCCTTCGCCCACTTGGCGTACGCCCGCTCGAGGACCACCAGCCGATAGAGGTCCTCCGCGTGGCGCCGCTCGGGCTCGGCGCGTTTCAACCACGATACAAACGAATTGCTGAATTCATACAGAATATACTCTTCGTCGGCCGTCGCCGCCCGGCGCGCCGTGGTCAGGACCAGGGCCTTGCGCCGCTCCAGGTCCTTGACGCCCCGGTACAGCTCGAAGATGCCCTTGCGGACCTCCTCGGGGTCGCGTTGCCCCATCCCCACGAGCCAGCGTTCGAGTTCCAGGCGCAAGCGGAGCTCCGTGTCGGGCGTGGAGCGGGCCAGGTGGGCCTCGACGAGCGCCGACCGCTCCCGGTCCGCGACCCCACGCAGCAGCGTCTCGACGTAGGCGTTCGCGAAGAACAGTCGGTCGGTCAGGTCCAGGGCGGGATGACCGCTCAGGATGCGGAACGTGGCCAACAGCGCCTCGCGGTCCCCGGTCAGAAGACCCCGCTCCACGAACCGCCTCGCGGCCATCAGGACCACGGACCAGTCGTCGAGTCGCCCGAGTTCCAGCCCGGACAGGGCCTGCACGGCCCCGGCCTCGTCGCCCAGGACGTCGAGGACCTCGCTTCGGACCACGGCCTGAAGTGCCCGGACCGCCTCCGACGCGGGCGTCATCGCGGCCAGCCGTTCCAGGCGCTTTCGTTCCCCCTCGATGAAGCGCTCGCTCAACTGCCCCTGGACCAGTTTTCCTTCCGCCTCGCGGTGGCGGATGAGTTCCAGGACCACGTTCGCCCACTCGGCGGCGGGGCTGCCCTCGCCCGCGAGCCTCGCCACGGCGCGCGCATAGAAGGTCGCGGACGCGAACTCGCGGACCTCGAGGTGCAGGTGGACTACGCGACGCAGTTGCTCCACCCGGCGCGACAGGTCCGTCTCGAGCGCCGCGGCCCGACCGAGCAACAACAGTCGCTCCCAGTGGTCCCGGCTGGCGCGGACCTCGGCCTCGATGCGGTCCGGGGCCCACCCGCCCGGCAGGGCGCCCTCCAGGGGCAGCGAGTAGATGTCCAGCGACCCCTGGTACGAGCAGGTCATCACGAGCCGGTCCGCGGCGGGCGCCGGGTACTGGCAGTTCCAGCGGGCGCTGGTCAGTTGCTCCGGCACCGCGCCGGCCAGCGGGTCTGGGGCCGAGGCGTCGAAGGCGGCCCGGAACAGGATGCCGTGGTCGTTTCCGTCAATGGTGCCGTCCGCATTCGTGTCGTTCAGATACTGCGTGAAGTAGAGCCATTTCCCGTCCGCCGAGAAGGCGGGAAACCCGCTGACGCCGGGCAGGTCCGGCTTGTAGATGATCGGGGCCGCGGGCGTGCCCGCGTCAGTCGTCAGGGCGCGGACCTCGATCCCCGAGCCCACCCGCATGGCGAAGGTCACCCCGACCTCCTCGGTCAGACGGTCCACCGGGATGTACGCGACGAACCGGCCGTCCGGCGAGACCGCGGGCGACGAGAGGCTTCGCGACACCACGACCTCCCCGGGACCTCCCGACAGGGGGACGCGTCGCAACACCATGTCCCCATGAAGCCCTTCGCGCTGGACGACGCCGATGGAGCGTCCGTCCGGGAACCAGAAGGCCTGGAGGTCCGCGGTCCCGGGCCCGGTCAGGCACCGCATCTCCTCCCCGCGGAGGTCCCACACGCACGCGTCCCCGGCGGCGTCGTCCCGATAGTAGAGGAACAACAGGAACCGGCCGTCCGGCGACGGCCTCGGCCAGGTCGCATCCGCATCGAAGTCGTGGAGCAGCCTGGGTCCCCCGGCCTGGACATCCTGGAAAAAGACCTGCGTGGTCCCGGCCTGGTCGCTCGCGAAGTAGAGAGTCCGGCCGTCCGGCCCCAGCACCCCCATGAACTGGTTGGACTCCCCGGCGGTCAGGCGCACCGGGCGCCGGACCTCGTCCCGGCCGGCCCCCAGGGCCACGCCGAGGCTGCCCATGTAAGAAAGTATCGCCACAAGAAACGTCAAACGGATATTCTTCAGTGATCGCATGACCGGACCCCCCACGTCCCGTCGGCCTGCTGCACCTGCGCGCCGCACACGACCAACGGAAGATGCTTCTCGCGCCACGACCGGCGGATGTCCTCCTCGCTGGCCCCCGGGGACCGCGCGAGCATGTACGCCCACAACTGGCGCCGGTCCCGGTTCACCCGCTGGACGAGGGGACCGACCACGGACGGGTCCACCTCGCCCACGCACGTCTCGCGCGTCTGCGCGAGCAGGCCGTCCAGACCCTCCCCGATGCACCGCCGCACAAGCAGCGCGTCCACCAGCGGCTGGTCCGTGCGCAAGGACTGGTACACCTGGACCACGACATCGAACGAGGAAGACGCGCCCCCGGCCCCGGCCGCCTCGATCTGGCCCCGCGTCATGGCGAGGGGCCTCGGGGACAGGCCGGATTGCACGAGGGCCCGTTCCTGATCCGGGTGCTCCCCGGCCGCCTGCTCCTCGAGCGCGGTCTTGCGGTCCACCAGCACCACGGTCGGGGGCCGGACGCAGGCGACGGCCCCTGCAACCGCCAGACACGAGACGACGTATCTCATCGTTGCGCTCCCTCCTGTCAAAAACTACCCGCGCGAGCAGGCGCTCGCGTTGCCACGCCTATGTCGTTCTTCATGGCCCGTCTTCCGGCACTGAGTTGTTGTTTCCCGTGGCCCCTGCCGCGGCTCCCGGTGCCCCGATTCCACCCAGGAACCTGCCCAGTAGCGGCCCCGTGGGGATGCCCCGGACCTCGTCAATCCGCACGAGGGACCCGAGCCCCCCCAGTTCCACCTTCGCGCTCAGGAACCCGCCGTTCACGCGCAGCCTCGCGTACTTCGGGTAGCCGTACTGGAGGGCCTTGCGGATGCGATTCGCGGACACGTTCTCGTGGTACGGGTCCCACGCATCCATCAGGTCGAGGAGGTGACCGCGCCCGATCCGCACGAAGTGGACGCGACCCGCGACCTCCCGCCGCCCCAGGCTGAAGTCGATCGCCGCGTTCGCGTCCAGGCGCTCGTCGCTCCCCGAGGGCCGGATACCGGTCATCTTGCCCCGGAACGACAAGCGCGGGTCGTCCGGGTGCCACTCCACGATCACCTGGCCGGATACCTTCCCCTCCCGCCAGATCGCCTCGATCTGGTCCAAACTCACGAGGTTTCGCAGGATGCGCAGGTTGCCGGCGACGGGTCCGACCTCCAGGGGTCCAATGACCAGGCGGTCCGCGGCCACAAATCCCCCGCCGCGCAGGAAGGGATGCTGGTCCAGGAACCGGACGCGCGAGAACAGGTTGTGGTCGGTCTCGAGGACCAGGGAGGGCCGCCCACTGGCCCCCAGCGCCACCTCTTCCTCGATGGGGATGGTCCCGTTCAGGCCGCGCACCGCGATCCGGGCCGCCGGGACCTCGGCGCGCACGCCGCGGGCCTCCACGGAGGCCGCGACCCGGAACAGGGAACGGTCCCCGGACTGGATGCGGAACGGGACCTTCACGCTCCCCGACGCGGGGAACGACTCGCGCGAGAGGGGGTCGAGTCGTTGCTCCAGCGTGCCGGTGACGGCGAGCGAACGGCGTCCCACCACCAGGTCCCACGCGGCTGCCGCGCTTGTGGGGAGCCGTCCCCCGAGGTCGTCCAGGGCCGCGGTCGCCTCGACGCGGGTCCCCCCGGCCGGGTTGTCGAACACGAACTCGTCCACGCGGACGGCTTCCAGGCGCGACACGCGGGCCCGAACCTTCAGGGAGGCGTGCTCGACCGGGTACCGTGCCGAGGCATCGTGGACGAGCCTCCCGAGCGTGCCGTCCAGCCCGACCGTCACCTCGCCGTCTCGGGGATCCCCGCTCGCCTCGACGGCCACGGCGTGAGAGCCCTCCGTGATTTCAAGGCGGCGAACCCGCTGGTCCACCCTCAGCGACGGGTACGCGAGCATGGCCCGGAACGACCCCGAGGGCCCGGGCCGCTGAATCTCGACCGAGGCCGCGACTTCCGGGGCCTCGACCTCCAGCCGTTCGCTGCGATAGGCCAGCCCACCCAGGCGTGCGCGGAGGGACGCCTGGCCGCGGGCGGAGTCCAGCGGATGCGCGGCGACGCGCAGGCCCCGGTCCAGGACCCCGGTGATGCGCCCCGCGGTCTCGACCTCCGCCTGCAAGGACGCGAGGTCCATCTTCGAGCGCAGATCGGGCGGAAGCAGGGGTCCCAGGTCGGACAACGAGCGGACGACGAGGGACGCGGACCACGACACCGCGCGGTCCGCTCCCGAGATGCTGGCCCTGGCGGTCGCGTCGAGCCAGGGTCCTCGACGGCCGGCGACGGCCAGCGACACGCGGGCCTCCGGCGCGGACGGGTTCACGCGGGCCTCGGCCTGAAGCGCCGCGCGCCGCAGCGGGACTCGGCCATCCACACGCGCGCCCCCCGCGTTCAGGGCCGCGCGCGCTCGCAGGTCCCGCAACCGTCCCGTCACGGACAGGTCCGCGTCGAGCGCCGGGACCTCGACCCGGTGACCCGCAATGACGGCCTGGAAACCGGTCAAGGCCCCGGTGAGCCGCTGGTCCAGGCGAGCGCCGTCCTTCGCCGCCAGGCCGGTCACGCGACCGCTCGTCTTCAGCGTCACCGCGAGCCGCGCGAACGGGATTCGCAGGTCCCGCAGGGGCGGCGCGTCCGCGAACGGCTGCAGGACCGCCAGGGTGGGGGCCGACACCGTCCCCTCGATCGCGACGTCGTCCGCGCCCTTGATCGCGCCGGCCTGGAGCGACACGTCCGCCACGCCGGCGCGCACGTCGAGCCTGCCCGTGGAACGGATCGGGGCCTCGCGGTCCGGGGTCACGTCTTCCACCGCCCACGTCAGGTGCCCGCCGGGCAGGTCCCGCGCCTCCCCGCGCGCTGGGATCCAGCGGACGTCTTTCAGCCGCGCCTCCCCCCGGGCCTCGAACGGCGGGTCCACGGCGATCGGGGCGGAGGCGGAGACCTCGACCCCGCCGAGGCGGACCCGGCCCGCCGGTGTGCGCATGGAGGCCATCCGCAACCCCGCCTCGAGGCCGACCGTCCCCGAAAAGACGCCCGAAAGGACTCTGGGGAGGTCCTCGAGCCCCAGCGAAAGCGTGACCTTCCCGTCGCGCAGGGTGACCAGGCGGGCCGGCTCCCGGACCTGGAGGCGCCGAAACTCGAGCGCGGCCTCCGCCTGAACCGACCCGGGGCGGGGCTCGACGGCCTTCGTGGTGGCCGTGAGGGCCCGGCCCGTCCCCCGGCGCGCCCCCATCTCGACCGAGACATCCTCGACCCGGATTCCCGCTTCCAGGTGCCCCGGGACCCGGACCCACGGCGCCTGCCGCAGGACCTCGACTCCCACCGCGGACAGGCGCGCGGTCGCGCCGGTCCAGCGCACGGAGGAAGCGAGCCGCTGGACGAAATCGGGGAGCCGGTCCAGCGTCACCAGGACCTCCGCGGCCTCGACGCGGGCCAGGACCTCCTTCTCCGGATTGTCCAGGTACGATGCCCTCATGGTCCCCCGGACCCACCCGTCGCCGATGGTCAGACGTTCCACGGCGACCTCGATTCTCGACTCCTCCGGGTGAAACGCCACGGCCAGGCTGGCATCAAGCAGCGGGCCTGTCCAGGCGAGATCGCGCACGAAATCTTGATTCACTTCTGACAGTTCCACGTCCATGAGGACGTGGAGGGGGTCCGGCGCCCGGACCCGGGTCCGATGGCGCAATGCCACTTCGCGCCGGGACTCGCCTCCCGGCCCGGTCTCGCGGAGCGTCAGGCGCGACGGCCCGTCCCCGGGCGACCCGATGGTCAGAGAGGCGCTGGCCGGGGCCGATCCCGCGCGCAAGGCCGCGTCCAATGACAGGCCTTCCAGCGTGTCACTGCGAACGACGGTCCCCTCCCGCAGGAGCAGGCGGGTCAGGACCACGTCGCGAACCTCTAGGCCCTCGATCTCGACCCCGAGGCCCGCGATCGGCAGGCCAGCCGACAGGGGCGTCGGGGGCCTCTCGCGCTCCGGCTTTGGCATGGCATCGAGCAGGGCCTGGAGGGAGGAGCGCCCCGCCTCGTCCTGCACGAGCGTCAGTCGGACCCCCGAGATCGCCACCCGGGTCACGCGCAAGGGGCCCGACAACAGCGACCCCGCGTCCCACGACACCTCCACGCGGTCCAGCCCGGCGAGGACGGGCGCGTGCGCCCGGAAGGGCTCGGGGGCGAGGACCCGCGCTCCGCGCAGGGTCACGCCTCGCAGCACGGCGACGTCCACCGCCTCGTAGTCCACCTCGATGCCGTAGGCCTCCCGAACGGCCCGCAGGACCCGTTCGCGGACGGCCGGACTGTCGAGGTGATGGACGACCCACAGGGCGCCCCCCACCGCGAGCACGACCACGACGAGAATCCCGGCCACCACCAAGAGCAATGCCCGGATGACCCGCCCGGTCCGCGACCGGCCTGTACCCGCCATCTTCGCCTCCGGCGGAATGTCTCGATTCTACCCGCGAGACACCACCAGTGATAGTGCTTTACAAACGGAACATCGCGGGGCAGCATCGTCATGGTCTTTTTGGGGAGGTCACCGAAGATGAAGGTCCGTTTCGAACACGTGATTCCTGCACCCGTGGAGCGTGTCCTCGCCGCGTACCGGGACCCGGATTTCTATGTCCAAAAATCCAAGAATTCCGGGGCATTGACGGTGGAGGTCCTTGAACGCGAGGAGTTCCCGGACGGCCGAGTCCGGCTGAAGGCGCGGGCGACGGAGCCGTCGCGCGTGCCCGCGTTTCTGCGGAAGTCCGACGTGGACGAATACGTGGATGACAACGTCCTCGACCCGAACGCGAGGGTCATGACCTGGCGGATCACACCCAAGATGGGCGCGGACAAGGTCTTTCTGTCCGGGCGGGTGGAGTTTGTGCCCGAGGGCGAAAAGACGCGCGTCGTCTTTCACACGGAACTTCAGGTCAAGATCCCCCTGGTCGGCGGAACGGCCGAGAAGATGGGCCTCGCGGATACCGAGAAGGAATGCGCCCGTCAGGCCGACTTCCTGACACGGTGGGTCACGCGGGGGTCATCCCACGGAAGCCCACAACCGAAATGATATACTGCGGATGGATCCGGGACCCTGCGACGCGGGTGGCGGATGTCGGACACCTCGGGCCTGATCGGACGGATCTTCGACAGTCGCTACCAGATCACCGCCCTGGTCGGGCGCGGGGGCATGGGGACTGTGTACAAGGCGGTCCACGTTGCGATGAACCAGACCGTGGCCCTCAAGGTCCTCCACCGCGAGATGTCGCGCGACGAACGCCAGGTCCAGCGCTTCTACCAGGAGGCCCGGGCCTCGAGCCGCCTCAAGCACCCGAACACCATCCGGGTCTTCGATTTCGGGCGGTCGGACGAGGGGCACCTCTACTTCGCGATGGAGTTCCTGGAGGGCGAGACGCTGACCCAACTGCTGCGCCGGGAGGGGGCCTTGCCGGTCCGACGCGCCCTGAACATCGTTCGCCAGGTCGCCAAGGCCCTGGCCGAGGCCCACATGAACGGCCTCGTCCATCGTGATCTGAAGCCCGACAACATCTTCATCACGCAGATCTATGGCGAACAGGATTTCGTCAAGGTCCTGGATTTCGGGATCGCCAAGTTCATCCAAGGCAATCCGGAATACGGGGCCCTGACTCAGGCCGGGGTGGTCTGCGGGACGCCCCTGTACCTGTCTCCCGAACAGGCCCTGGGCCGCACCCTCGATGGCCGGTCGGACCTGTATTCCCTAGGCGTGATCCTGTACGAGATGCTGGCCGGGGTCCCACCGTTTCGGGCCGAGACGCCGGTGGCCCTGGTGATGCGGCACATCCACGATGAGCCCCCGCCGCTCGGCCCCGAGGCCATCCCCGAGCCGGTCCGGGCCCTCGTCTTCTCCTTGCTCGACAAGGATCGGGACCGGCGTCCCGCCTCCGCGGAGGCCCTGGTGGGCCTGATTGACGCGGCGATGGCCAGCGCGCCGGCCACGATTCGCCCGGTGGCGGCCGGCCCGTCTGTTTCGCAACCGGTCGAGTCCGCGCGGACCCGCATCGAGGCGATCCGGCCGGCCGGTCTCTCCCCGGAGAGACCCTCCCAGGCGTCGTTCCCCGTCGCGGCCCCGATACCTCCGCCACCGGAAGAGGCCCTGGAGGGCGCCACCCAGGCCTTGCCCTTCGCACCGCCTCCTATTCCCGCGGCCCCGGCGCGGCTGGAGCGGGAAGCACCGGTGGGGCCCGCCGTGGACCGGGACGCGCCGACCGTCTATCTGTCGCGGTCGGCCGCGGGTCTGGCCGGTCAGGGCTCGCGGCAGGCGACCGCGGCCCCGGAGGAAGAAGAGACGGTCGTGGTCTCGCTGTCCGACTCGAGGCTGGTTCAGCCCCTGGCGGCCGCGGGTCCGTCCCAGGTTCCCGCCGCGCGATCGACCGGTGGCGGGCCGGTTTCTGGCCCGGACGATTCCACCCGCATCGAGCCGCCGTCGGTCGTTTCGGAGCCCCGAAGGGTCACGGCTCGGCCCCGGTCCAGCCGGCGCCGCGCCACGCGCGTCCTCGTGGTCGGGCTGGTGATGGTGACCGCGGGGGTCGCGGGCGTGGGGGTCGCGGCCCTGATCCAGGGCCACGGTGGCGGGGAGGCCACCTCGGAACGCGTGGCGTCGAACCCGGGTCCGGTCGAAGTCGGAGGGTCTCCCGAGCGCACCCCGCAACGGGCCGCCTCCGAGGTGGGAACGGTGGCGGGGGCGTCTGTGACCGCCGGGGTCCTGGGCGGTGGCGCGCAGGCCTCGGGGCCGCCCGCGCCGGCGGAACCGGCCAGGCCGCGACAGGCCAGTGTGACGCTCGAGAGCACCCCGCCGGGCGCCACGGTGTTCCTCGGTGACCGGAAGGTCGGGACCACGCCCGTGGTCCTGACCGTCCGGGAGGGGGATGGACCGGCTGCGCTGCGATTCGTGGCGGACGGCTTCGAGGAAGCCCATCTGACCGTGGACCCGGCGGAGGTGATCCGGTCCGGCCTGACAACGCGTCGCGTGGCCCTGGAGCGGAAGCCGGAGGGAACGGTGCGGGCCGAGGCGGCAGGCGCGTCGGCCGAGGCCGCTCGACCGGCGCCGAGGGTGCTTCCCCAGCGGCCGAAACGCCCGGCGCGACCCGCGGCGCCGAAGAAGCCCGCACCGGCCCTGAACTGGGAGTGAGACCATGTGGCGAGTCATCGTGGCGCTGGCGCTCATGGTCGTGTGGCCTGGCCGGTCCTGGGCCCAGACCCCCGAGGAGCGCGAGGCCTTCCGCCTGTATCAGGAGGCCCAGGGCGACATCGAGGCGTCCCGGTACGCCGACGCGATCGAGAAACTGGACCGGGCGTACAAGATGTTCCAGATGCCGCACATCCTCGTGCGCAAGGCCGAGGCCCTGCGCGGACTCGGGGAACTGGGGGAGGCCCTCGACCTGCTCCGGTCCATCCAGGTTTCGGACAAGAAACTGAAGATTCGGGTCGCGAACCTGATCGTGGCGATCACGCGAGAACTCCAGGAGCCAGTCGCCGTGGAGGTCCAGACCAACGTCCCGGACGTGGAGGTCGTCGTGGACCAGACCGAGAAATATCTGGCCCCCTGCACGGTCCGCGTGACTCCGGGCCGGCACCAGTTCGAGTTCCGGAAGAGCGGCTACGAGACGGTCACGCTGGAACGGAACATCGCGGGTCCGGATACGCGAACGGTCCGGGTCGCGCTCCGCAGTCAGACGGGCCGCGTCGTGTTGGCGACAGACCTCCCGTCGTTCGAGGGGGTCGTGGTCCGGCTGGACGACCGCGAGATGGTCCCGAAAGGACGGGCCGACGCGGCCAATCGGACGGACGTGATGGAGGTGCAGGCAGGGGTCCACAACCTGCTGTGCGCGCGGGAGGGGACGACCCCGTTCATGCGCCGGTTCGAGGTGCCGGCCGACCGGATCGTGGAGGTCGTCTGCCTGCTGAAGCCCCCGGCGTCGGAACCGTCGCGCCAGACCTGGGCCTGGGTCACGCTCGGGACCGGGGCCGCCATGGCCGCGGCCGGGGTGGGCCTGGTGACGTGGTACTACGTGAAGCGCGGCCAGGACCCGGGGACGGACGCCGCCGGGAACCGGTACGTCTTCCGCGACCGCCACGAGAACATCGTGGGCTTCGCCCTCCTCGGGGTCGGCGTCGCCACGGCCGCGGCCTCGTACTTCCTGTTCACGTCGGACGACGGGGCGGCGCGGGGCGAGCCGCCGGATGGAACCTCCCGCTTCTTCTTTTCGATCTCGCCGGCCTCCGGAGGGGCGGTGGCGGCGGGGGCCAGGGTTTTCTGAAATCTAATTCCTCGATATCTCAACAAGATTGCAAGAATCACTGCCCGACGGCGACTGTTCTGATAGATTTGGTTCAAGTTCAGGCGCCCGTCGTGGACGCGGGAGGTCCGATGCGCGTCTCGGCGAGAACAGAATACGCCCTGCTGGCCCTGATGGAGATCGCGGCCCATCCGGCGGACACGCCGCTCCAGAGCAAGGACATCGCGGCCCGGGCCGGGATCCCCAAGCCGTTCCTGGACCAGTTGCTCCTGGACTTGCGGCGCTCGGGCCTGATCCGGAGCATCCGGGGCCCGGGCGGGGGCTATGCGCTCGGCCGTCCGGCCGCCGAGGTCACGGTGCGGGACGTGATCGAGGTCGTGGAGGGCCACGTCCTGAACACCCAGTGCGGGATCAAGGCCCCGGACGGCTCCCCGTGTCGCCGTCTGGCCCTGTGCGCCCTGCTCGAGGTCTGGCAGCGCGTGGACCGCTCCACCGACGAGGTCCTCTCGCGCACGACCCTCGCGGACCTCGCCGAGCGCCAGCGCCACCTCGATGGCCAGCAGACGTACTACATCTGACATTTTCTCATGGAAATGAATGCCGCGGGTCACCGCAGCGGCTGCCGCATGAAGGTCAGGTACTCGAGGTGGTGGAAGCGGTTGGCGAAGACCCCGAGGCCGGTGGCGAGGGACAGGACGCAGGCGCCGAGGTAGCCGAACCCCATCCACGTGTCCGGGGCGAAGGTCGTGAGCATGGTGAAGGTCGCGTTCGACAGCAGGAACACCGCGGACACGAACAGGGCCGAGCCGCGGAAGTCGAAGTAGAGCAAGAGGATCATGACGATGACCAGCGCGCCGTGGAAGAAGGCCCCGACCACGGCGACGCGGAAGACCGCGGTCAGGTTCGGGTCAATTCCGGCCAGGGCGACGATGAACGGCATCAGGAGGAAGACCGCGCTCGTGACGACCCCCTGGTAGATCGCGGAGGTGCGGGTCGCGGACAGCAGGACGTCTCGCATCTCGCGCTTGCGTTCGAGGATGTGGTCGAGCGGGGCCTTCTGGAGGATGGCCCCGTAGTAGTTCTTGTAACGAAGGTAAAAGTCCGTCTCGATCCGCAGCAGGAAGATCGCGAGGGTGGGGAGGACGGTGACGTACGCGATGAACATCGCGGAGTCGTACGGAAAGTGCGTGTAGAAGTAACTGTGGACGTGCAGGCCGGAGGGCGAGTACCAGAACAGGATCTTGTCAATCCAGATGGCCGTGTTATACAGGAAACCGGTCGCCATCAGGGCTGGATACCGTCCGATGTAGCGCAGGAAGGCGAAATCGAAGCCCTGCCCGAACCGGTATTCCGAAAAGACGCGGTACATCAGGAGGACCATCAGCAGGACCTGCCCGACCAGGAACCCGATGGCGAGACCGTTCACCCCGAACACGATCCCGAAGACCTGGCCGCCGATGAAGGACACGAGGTACCCCATGGCGAAGGCCAGGACCACGTGGGCGTAGTCCTTCGCCGCGGACAGGAAGAGCATCTCGATCCAGACCACGCTGATGGACACGTACAGACCCAGGACCACGATCTTGGACAGGAGGTCCAGGTCGGCGAAGAACAGGGCCAGGGACCCCGCGATGGTCTGGAACAGCACCGTGACCGCCACCGCGCCCACGAAGGTCGGTACCACGGCGTCGGGGTTGCGCATGTAGAACTGGTCGGACACGTAGCGCGTCACGACCAGCTGGATCATCCCCGTGGTGATCAGGGAGAAGCAGTAAACATAGACAATCGTCACGACGAAAATACGAACATCTGCCTCCTGCATGGCGGGCAGCACGAAGGTGGACAGCGCCGCGAGCGCCAGGATCGAGATGAGCCACGGCCCCGAGAAGATCACGGCCGAGTACGTGTAGAGCCGGAGCCACTCGGTGAAGGTCTTGCGGGCCGCCATCTCCCGCAGCCGAAACCCGATCCCCGCCATGTCATCCCCTCATGAGGCCCTGTGGATCACGGGGCCAGTGGCCAGGCCGGAGTGCAGGCGATCGCGACGGACCGCACGCCGTGACCGAGACCGTGTCGGTGACCGCGCCGGTGACCGAGACCGTGACCGTGTCAGCAACCGTGTCGGTGTCCGTGTCCGCCGCGGAGTGCCTGCCGGACCCCGGACCCCGGACGCCCGACCCCGGACCCCGGATTCCGGGTGCCAGATGGCGCGGCCACCCCCATTTCCCGTTTTCCATCGCCGGTTTTCTGTTTCCCATTCATCCTTCGCTACACCCGCGCGGGCGTGTTCTCGCCATCGGGCCAGACCGCGGGGTGGTCGTGGAGCAGGGTCCCCCGCCCGCAGTACCGCCGGTACACGTCGTGATAGGCCTCGATCATCCGCGAACGCACGTAGTACCGCCCGACCCGCTCGTGACCGGCCTCGCCCATGGCCCGGGCCCGCTCCGGGTCCCGCAGGATGGCCAGGATGGCGTCGGCGGTCTCGCGGGGCGACCGGATGTTGGTCACGGTCCCGGCGGAGCCGATGGCCTCGTCCTCCGGGCCAGACCCGTGGACGAGTTCCGCGCAGGCCCCCACGTTCGTGCACACCACCGGGACCCCGGCCCGCATCGCTTCTAGCAAGACGAACGGCTGGGCCTCGCTGATGCTCGTCAGGACCACGCAGTCGAGCCTCGGGTAGTACTCGGACATGTCCACGGACCCCGGGAACAGGACCTTCTTCTGAAGCGACAACACCCGGACCAGACGCTCGCACTCCTCGAAGTAGGCCGGGTCCTCGTCGGTGGTCCCGAGCACGTAGAACTGGACCCGCGGCATCTCCTCGACGACCATTCGCGCGGCCCGGATGAAGGTCTTGACGTCCTTGATCGGCGTCACCCGCCCGACCAGGGCGACCATCGGCGGGCCAGACCTCGGGGTCTCCCGGCGTCGCCGGTACAGGTCGTCGAAGCGGGGCAGGTCAATCCCGTTCGGGATGATGGCGGTGCGCTCCGGGCTGGCCCCGCCCAGGATCTGCATCTGCCGGTTCCCCTCGTAGAGGGTGAAGATGGCGCTCGCGTGGTCGTAGGCGATTCGCGAAAGGACCTCGAACTTGCGCATCCACAGGTTCTGCAAGGCCCCCAGTTGCCGGGTCGGGACCGGGGAGTCCGATTTCTCCCGATAGATCCACTGTGCCTGCGTGATCTCGATCATCCGCTCGTTCGTGTAGATCCCGTGCTCGGTGATGATGAGGGGAGAGCGCGTGCGCAGGCCGGCCAGCACCCCGAGCAGGCCCGCGTACCCCGTGCACGTGGCGTGATACAGGGAGGCCTCCGGGATGTCGGCGTACAGGACCCGGAACAGCGGGAGGGCCATGAAGCGCAATGTCCAGAAATAGTCAATGAACGAGAAACCATCGAAGTGCTCACGATACAGGCGGACCAGGATGTCCCAGAACTCGCGCCCGTGGAAGATGTCGTACGGGGTCAGGGCGTCCGGGACCCCCGGCTGGAACCGCCGCAGCATCACCGGCAACAGGGAGTGATCCCCGCGAGAGAGGTCGCGGATGAAGCGCTCCAGGTCCGACCAGGCCTTCCGGCGCCGGCCTGCCCGGGGTCCCCGCCACTGGATCGTGTCCATCAGATGGACCCGCCGGAAGTCCAAGACGTTCCGCGGCAACTCGTACAGAGGTCGCTCCGCCGTCTGCCGCGAGACGCCGATGTGGACCAGGGAGAACGAGACGTCCTTCAGGCTCGTCAGGAGGTCGTGCACCCAGGTCGAGACCCCGCCCACGACGAACGGGTAGGAGCCCTCCGTGATCAGGCAGACGTCGGTCTTCACGCGGGTTCCTCGCAGGGGGGCGTCGCACGCCCCCCTCTTGTCACTCGAACTCGCTTCGCGAGTTCTCGCGCCAATTCACCCCCCACGGCGGCCGCGCTGCGGCCGCGTCGCAATCCGCGCTACGGCGCGGATTTCTCCTCCACCGCTCCCCCCAGGACGTCGTGCAGGCTGGCGAGGCGCGGTTCCTCGGGGAACCGGGCGCGCGCCTCCTCGACGACCCGCCGGGCCAGGGCCACGTCGCCGCGTTCGTAGGCCGTCTCGGCCAGGGCCACCGCGGCTTCGAGGTCCCCCGGGTTCGCCTGAAGGTGCTGCTTCAGGGCCTGCTCCGCCTGCTCCAGATGGCCGCACAGGCGGTGAAGCCGCCCCGACAGCGCGAGCAGCCTCCCGTCCGACGACCCCACCAGGGTGGCCTTATCGAGCGCCTTGAGGCCGATGTCCGCGAAGTACCGGACCATGCCCTGGTCCAGGAGCCCGGTCTCGACGTAGTCCAGGATGAGCCCTGCCAGTTTGATGTGGTACTCGACGCGGGTCGGGGCGCGCTCCACCTCGCGCACGAGACGGAAGATGCGGTCGTTGAACTCGCGTTCCATCTCGGACAGGGCGTTCCCCGCGTAATAGCGGATCTCGCGGTTCTCGTCGGCGAGGGCCGTCTGGAGCAGGGCCACCGCCTCGCGCCTGGGGAGCCGGGAGAGCGAGAGGATGGCCCCACGCTTCAGCGCCACGTCGGTCCCCGCGAGGATGTCTCGCAGGGGGGCCACGTCCACCTCTTCGAGGATGAAGCGGTCCGAGTCCACGGGCCTGGGCGCGCTCGTGGCCGCGGCCGGGTCGTAGGCGATGTAGTCCTCGAAGTCCCGGAGCAGTTCCCCGGTCCCCCTCGGACGCGAGGCATACAGGGCGTACAGGCCCACGAACCCCAGGAACCCGAGCATCGGCAAGGGCAAGGACAGGCACAGTCCCGTGACGGCCCAGGCGCGGTCCCGGGGCCTCGCGAAGTCCCAGCGACCCAGGAAGCCCACCGCGAGCAGGGCCAGGGCGAGCAAGTGCGCGGCCAGGGGCAGGAAGACGCGCCAGAACGGGCCGACGCCGAAGTCGTGCAGCAGGAAGACGAGCGCCTCGACCTCGAGGACCGCCTCGAACACGGCCAGGAGATTCCCCATGGCCTCCCCTGCTCACGCGAGCGAAAACCGCTCGGCCTCGGCCACCATCTCCGCCTCCGTGCGGGGATGGTCTTTCGAGGTGCCCGCCACGCCCATCTTCAGCGACAGGTGCGCGAACCGCGACCCGAGACCCCCGAACCGCTGCCGGAACGCCTCGTTGATCCGGGCGGTCACGACCACCGCGCGAGCGGGACTCGTCTCGGGCAGGATGACGTGATAAACCCCCGGGAGCCGGTGCGCGCCAACCACGTCCACGTTTCGCAAGAGCCGTCGGACCGCGGCGCCGAACTCTCGCAGGACCAGCCGCCGGTCGTCGGGGGTGAGGGTCTCCACCCCGAGGACCTTCACCAGCAGGAGGGAGCACTCACCACCATAGCGCGTCACGCGCTGCACCTCCTCGGCCAGGCGCCGGGACATGTACCCGTAGTGGAACAGCCCCGTGACCTCGTCGTCCACCCGCGCCTGGAGCGCGGCGTGGAACCTCGACGCCTCGGCGAGGGTCTTGCCCGCCCAACCCGCAATGGTCTGGAGGTGCGACACCGTCAGCCGGGTCAGGCGCACGAAGGGGATCCGGTGGATCACGAGGAGACCCATGACGCGGTCCTCCGCGGGGTCCACGAGCGGGGCGCAGGCGAGGACGTCCGACCCCGCCGCCTCTCGCGCGGTCACCGGCCCTCGGGTCTCCACGGCCTTCGATACCGCCGGGTGCTCCGTGGTCAGCGCCGCCTCGAACTCGTTCGCCTGTGCCCACCCCCGGCTGAATCGCAACTCGAAGATTTCCGGTCCCGCGGGTCCCACGACCCCCCCGTCCCGCTCCCGGACCATGTAGAGGCTGAACTTCTCGGCGCCGGTGAACTTCTCCACGAGGTCCATGATCGCGGGATAGGCCTCCTCGGGCCGCAGGGCGGACAGCCTCCGGGCCGATTCGTAGAACTGGGCCAGGGGGTCCTCGGCCGACAGGATCTTCTGTTGAAGTTCGTCCTTGACCCGCGTGACCATCTCGAAATCGCGGCTCATGACCTCGATCCGTTCCTTCATCTGCTGGACCTCGCTCCGCATCCTCAGGACCTCGCGGTTGGCCATCTCGCGGATCTCCCCCAGCAGGAGGCCCATGATGATGAAGAGATACGCCGGGATCATGCGGTGCCACTCGAACGTCTGGATGATGAACGACCAGTCGCGGCCAGAAAACAGATACGACGCGTAGATCACGGCGCATAGCATCCCGGTCACGAACCCGTCGAAGGTCCCGTACCGGGAGGCGATCAGAATCGTCAGGAAGAGGAAGGGGTGCGGCTGCACCTTCAGGAACCCGGGGTCGTCCTCGAAGAACACGACGTTGATGACCATCAGGAAGAGGACGCCCAGCAGGGCCTCCATCAGGCTCTCGACCTGCCGGGCGTATCGGTTCGACGCGATGGTGGGCGAGGTCATGGGTCCCTCCGGGTGTTCGGGGGCCGCGCACAGTCCATCTCCAGGACGCGGGCCTCCATGCGGACGTGATGGCGGCCCGACTCGGGGTCGGACGAGACGACGGTCCCGCCCCGCGTGACGCGGGGCTCGCAGCCCGGCGGAAGGCGCACGAGCAGCACGTCCGGGATGGTCAGTCCCGAGCGACGCTCCACGCGCAGGCCTCGCGACCGCCGGACGCGGATTCCACCGGACACCATCCGCCGCACGTCCTCCGCGGCCTCCTCCACGGTCCGTTCGCGCAAGAAGGGGAAGCGTCGCCGCACCTCGGCCGCGCCCTCGAGAAACCCCCGCCTGAGGGCCTCCCAGGACCGACCCCCGGAGCGCTCCGGGTCGAGCACGTCGTCCGGGTGAATGAAATGGGACGACACGGACAGGGCGAGCAGGCCGTTCACCATCTGCACAAGCGCTTCTCCCGCCAGGACATGCCCGGCCCAGGTTCGCGGGAAGTCCACGACGCCCGGGAGGTCCGGGTCCACGGCGAAGTCCTGGACGGTCTCGACCCCGGAGCCGGCGAAGACGGCCGACAGGACGCGCAGGTCCGGCAGAGCCCGGCCCAGGGCCCGCTTGCCCGCCGCGTCCAGGTAGTTGTTCGGCGGCACGAACACGACCGGTCCGTCTTCGATGCCGAAGACCTCGCGGAAGGCATCTCGGGCCGAGGCGAACCACTCGTCGAGCGCGGCGGCGTCGGGAAAGGGCCTGGACACCCCCCCGGACAGGGCCGGGGACAGGTGGTTCATCCCGTGCAGACCCACGGGGAAGTCGTCGGCCACGACGCGACGGGCCAGGTGGAGCGCGCTCGCCGCCGTGGTCCCGGCGAAGGGCGACCCGAACGGACCCCGGACCTCGTCACCGTACGAAAAGACGGCGAGGAAGGTCGGCCGGATCCCCAGCCGCTCCCGGGCCTCCAGGAGCATTCCGTAGAAATCGTTTGAATAGAAGTCAATATCGGGACGGCCGACGCCGGGGATGACCCGGCCGGCCATGGGCAAGGGGCAGTCGTCCACGAACTCGACCGCGGACGCCAGGACCGGCATGGCCCACGTCCCGGCCGCGTCGAGGACGGCCTGGATGACGAATCCCAGGAAGGCCCGGTCGGCGAACTCGAACGCCTGGAACACGCTGACCTCGCCCTGGCCGATGCGGCATCGCCACCACAGGGGCACGGCCCCGCTCGCGTCCTCGGATTCCCCAAGGACGCGGCAGGTCCGCCCGGGCCTCGCCCGCAGCGTCGTCCACCGGATGCTCCCCGGCCCCGCGCGCAGCCCGTCCATCCCGGGAAACACCCCCTCGCGCAGGGCGAGCCCCGTGACCTGCTCCGCCCTGGAGTCGGTCCCCTCGCTTCCCAGGACCCGGGCCAGGTCCGGGTCGGCCACGGGCAGGAGCGAGGCCACGTGCCCCCCCCCGCGCACAAACGCCCCGAGCAGGTCCGCGAGATACCGGCCCGCGGGGGCACGGACCCGGTCCAGGGCCAGCACGACCCCGACGTGGGCCGCGAAATCCATCGGGCGCAGTCGCGACACCGCCCCGACCGGGACCCCCACCATGGGAATCCCCGCATACGAGGAAGCGGCCCGGAGCACGGCCATCGCCTCGCGCGAGGCCTCCGCGTCCGGGTCGTGCAGCACGAGGAGGGTCCCAGGGTCGCGGGGGACGTAGGCGAGCGCCAGCCCCAGGAACGCCCCGGCATCGAACCGGAAGGCCCCGGGGTCGTCGAGGAGGTCCGACGGCGACAGGTAGCGCTGCAGGACCATGGCGCCGGTCGCGCTCGTGAAGACCGGGGCCGAGGGTGGGCTCTCCGCAGGGTCGTCCGTCCGGCGGGCCGCCACCAGGACCCGCACGTCGTCCCGGATCGCATCGAACTGGTAGAAGTGCCGGATGGCGTCCGGCCGCAGGTCCCGCGCGGGACCGATGGCGGGGTCGGCGACCTCGACCGTGAAGGACGATGGGTCCGAGGTCCACCGGGCGCGGTAGCGCACTCCCAGGGCCGCGAAGGCGATGTTGACGGTCTCCGGGGCCACAAACGGACCGTCCGGACCCCCGTCCTGCCACGCCCCGTAGTTCCCCACGATGACGAAGCGGACCCCGCGAGCGACCACGGCCCGCACGAATTCCGGGTAGCGGGCGGCCCCGGCCATGGCCCCGTCCAGGTAGCCCGTGACCACGGCGCGCACGCCCGCCAGGGCCTGGGGCGGGGGAAGGCCGTCCCGCGCGAGGTCGTGCCAGCGGACCTGGAGCCCCAGACGCGCGATCGCGGGGGCGATCGCGGCGGCCAGGGGATTGCGCTCGGACGTGACGCCTTCGGACGAATCGTACAGGCACAGGACCCGGTCCCCCGGCGAGAGGTCGGGGATCGGCCGGGTGCGCGGCAGCGGCGCGGCGAACGCATCCCGTGCCGCCCACAGGATCACGGCCACGACGACCAGGACGCCGGTCTCGTCCAGGACCCGCCTGTGCTCGCGTTCGTGGTGTACCACGGACCTCCCTTTCCGGTCACCCCTGGCCCCGGCCCTCGCGCGACAAGGCCCGAAGGCGCAGGATGACCAGGAGCACCAGCACGGGCGTCAGGATGAAGAACACGAGGTACGCCACGTTGTACCGGGCGGGAGGCTGGACGGGCTTCGGGACCTCGACGACCGGCACGAGCCGCCCCTCCTTTTCCTCGAACCGGACCTTGGTCGGGTCGAAACGTGCGACCGCGTCCGCGGGACCGGGCGGCAGCAAGACCCGCAACTCCCGGTCCGAACCGACCATGGCCAGCGTGCCGCGCACCCACTCGACCTTGCCCGGTGCGTACAGGTACGGGGCCGCGTATCCGAATCTCGCGGTCCGATCGGCCGACTACGGCGAGGACGCGACGCGCGGGGTCGAAGGGACTCGGTGACAGGGCCAGGAAACCCGCGGTGTTCAGGAGGTCGGCCCGGCCCGGGATGTCGGACCTCTCCACGAGTTCCCTTGGCAGCACCGGAAGCCAGGCGGAATCCGCCATGACCGCCCCGAGGGCCCCGACGAGCAGGAGGTTGGCCTCCCGGCGGTCGGCCTCGGACAGGGACTTCGCCGGGGTCATCCGGATGTCCACGGTCGCGGGGCTGCGCAGGCTCTGGCTCAGAAACGCGAGCGCATTGACCGCCGCCGTGACGGCCCCCTCCGTGATCGGGTCCATCAGGGCCACGACCAGGCGGTCGAAACGATTCCACTTCAGGAACATGTAAGGGTAGTTCGCGAGCGTCTCCCCCTGCGACTCGTCCACCGGCAGGTACAGGAGGGTGTCATTGTGGAGCGTGAACCACGCCATTTCCGGATGGTAGTAGTAGCACTCGGGATCTCCGATGTCCATGAACACTTCGAGCTCAAATGTCAGGTATCGCGAACCCAGGAACGCCACGGGAATCTTGACATCCCACGTGTTCCGAGGGGCCGTTTCGCGCGTCAGACGGATGCTCTTGATCGGCTCGCCGTTCACCTTGACGAGGAGTGAGGACGACTGGGGGAGGAGGAGTTCGGAGTGGCTCATGGCCAGGCGCAGGAAGGCGCCGTCCTTGACCTTGCCCACGAAGGGGTTCGGCACGGTGAAGTTCATGGAATGATAGAACTTGCCTCGCAGGATCATGTCGCTCAACTTGAGGTCCACCAACCGCACCACGAAGGCGGCCTCGGACCATTCGCCTTCCGGCATCAGGGAGGTCGGCGGCTTGTCGAACGAGGCCACCGGCCCCTTCAGCCCGTGGACCGACGCGGGGGTTTTCAGGTGCTCCGCGACCAGACGGATCGCGTCGTCGTCGCGGCCCGTCACCACCAGGAGTCGCCGGGCCGGGTTGAAGGGCGATGCGAACTCCATCAGGAACCCGGCGGGCTCTCGCGCCACGGCGTCGAGCGGAATGGCCAGCGACCAGGCCCCCGTGGTGAAGGGCCGCAGGAACGCCGGGGACCCGATCAGGACCACATGACGCCTCTCGATCAGCGACGTCTCGACCCGCCCGCCCATGACCACGCGGAACTCGCCCCGGCCCAGGCCCACGTCCTGTCCCAGGAGCGTCGTCAGTCCGGCCAGGGCGTCCCATTCGGCCGGCGTGGGCTCCGGGGGCACCAGGATCACCGCGTGCACCCGTTCCTCTTCCTCGCCGTAAAGGAGGTCCGGGTTCGCGTAGTCGGCGGGGAAGCCGGCCAGGTCCGGGACCACCCTGCGCTCCTCGAAGTGGACGGTCAGCCGGGAGTCCCGATCGAGCAGCGTCCACAGGGCCGGGTTGTGCACGTCGTCGCAGAGGTCCTCGAGGTCCGACCGCATCTTGACCGTCAGGGTCAGGACGTTCATCCCCCCCCGCAGGAGGCGCGCCGGGATCGAAATCGTCACGAAGGCGTCGCTCTGGTTGGTCTTGTCGAGGTGAAAACTGTCCACCGGGCTCCCGTTCATGGCGACGGTCACGGTGGACAGGTCGCGCTTCAGGATCGGCGAATGCGAGAAGCGCAGCTCCAGCACGGCCGGTTTCGTGAACTCCCACTCTTCGGAGAGTTCGAACCAGTAGTCCTTGAGGACGTGGACCCCCTTGACGGTCGCGTTCACCCCGCCTGTGAAGTCCACGGCAACCGAGCGGGCCAGCGCGGTCCCGGCGACCGAGATCGCGCCCGCCACGAGAAGCAGCCGCCCGAGAAGCCCGATTCCGCGACCAGTCTCTCTGGGTTTCACCGTCCGATCTCCTTGCGGTGGTTCGCGCCCGAAGCCCCTTTGGGCGCCTTATAGTACGTTTCCTGCGGCGCGTCAAAGGCAAGACAACCGCGCACGGGTGACGGAAGGGCAGGACGGGGCATTCGGATAGAGGGGTGGCGATCCCCGGTGGCGTCGGATATGTTCGAGTCCATGAGGTCCGCCACGCTGGTCCGGCTGGTCCGCGCGTACGCCCCCACGTGGGCGCGGCGTCCACCGAGCCCCATCCGGGCCGTGCTCGCCCTGACCCGGCGCTGCAACCTGCGCTGCGACGCCTGCCGGACCTGGTCGCTCCCCCCGGGGCGCGAGATGACCCCCGACGAGGTCGCTCGCCTGATGCGGGCGATGCCGGGGCTCGCATGGCTGGACCTGACTGGTGGGGAGCCGTTCTTGCGACGCGACGTCGTCCAGGTCTTCGAGGCGGTCCTGGACGCCACGCCGTCCCTCGCGGTCCTCCACTTCCCGACCAGCGGCTGGTTTCCGGAACGGGCAATCGTCTGCGCGAGGCTCGCGCGCGTCCGCAGGCCCGACGTGGACCTGATCGTCACCGTGAGCCTGGACGGCCCTCCCGGGCTGCACGACGCCCTGCGCGGACGGCGCGGGTCCTACGCGCGGGCCGTCGAGACCTGGCGGGGGCTTTCGGCCATTCCGGGGGTCGAGGTCCGGGCCGGAACCACGGTGAGGCCTGCCAACGTGGGGGCGCTCCAGGACCTGCGCGACGCCCTGCGCCGAGACCTGCCCTGTTTCGAGGACCGCCTGTGGCACCTGAACCTCGTGCAGGTCTCGCGCCACTTCTTCGCAAACGAGGGCACGCCCCCCCTGGCCTCCCCCGATGCCGAGGCCGCGATCCGCCAGGGATTGCGCGGGCGATGGCCCCCGCGCTCCCCCGTGGACCTGATGGAGGCCGCCTACCTGATCCTCGCCCGTCACCGGGCGCTCGGCCGGGAGCCGGCCCTGGCCTGCCACGCCCTCCATTCCGGGGCGTTCGTGGCGTCGGACGCGACCCTCTACCCGTGCCACCGGTGGGACCGCCCCCTCGCGGACCTGAGGGCACGCGACTTCCGGGTCGCGGAGGTCTGGGCGTCCCCCGAGGTCACGCAAGCCCGGCGCGAGATCCTGGCCCGTCAGTGTGGAGGGTGTTTCACGCCCTGCGAGGCCTACCCCACGCTCGCGTCGTCGCCGCTTCAGGCCACGTGGCAGGTCATACGGGGGCTTCTGGGCCGGGTCCCCACGGGCTAGTCTTCTTCGTCCCGACGGACGACGGGGTCCACGGCCTCCTCGAGGTCCTCGAGGGTCCCCGGGTCCAGAACGACGTCCCCGGCCACCGCGTTCTCCGCAGCCTGGGCCGCGCTCTTGGCCCCGACGAGCACCGAGGTCACCCCCGGCCGCGACGCGACCCACGCGATGGCGGCCTGGGCCGGTGTGAGTCCCTGCCCCCGGGCCACGTCCGCGAGCCTCGCGACCGCCTCAAGCCGGCGCGCGAACCTCTCGCCCTGGTATTCTGGGTCGCGGGCCCGGACGTCCCCCGGATCGAAGCGCCTGCCGAGGACCATGCGACCCGCGAGGACCCCCCGTGCAAGCGGCTCGTACGCGAGGAAGCCGAGCCCTGCCTCCCGGCAGAAGGGCAGGATCTCCGCCTCGACCTCGCAGTGCAATAGGCTGTAACGCGACTGCAAGGAGGCGACCGGCGCCGCCTCCCGGGCGGCCCGCAGGTCCTCCGGCGAGAAGTTCGACACCCCGACGGCCCGGACCTTGCCCGCCGCGACGAGCCCCATCAGGGCCTCCATGGTCCGTTCAATGGGCCAGGCCGGGTCGTTCCAGTGGACCTGCAAGAGGTCCACGTAGTCCGTGCGAAGCCGCCTCAGGCTCGCCTCGCACTGGGCCTCGATGCCCCGCGGGGTCAGGTCCAGGCGCACGAGTCCAGGCCGGACCTCGATGGGGCCGCACTTCGTGGCGATCAGGACCTCGTGGCGAACCGGTTCGAGGGCGCGGCCCAGCACCTCCTCGGCATGACCGCTGCCGTAGATCGGCGCGGTGTCGAACAGGTTCACGCCCAGATCCACGGCCCGCCGGACCGCCTTGATGCCGTCCGTGTCGTCCAGCCGGCCGTAGTCGCGACCCCCGAGGGGCCAGGTCCCGAACCCCACGACGGACACGTCCCACCCGGTCCCGCCGAGTTTCCGGTATTGCATGGCAGCCTCCGTGCCCGGCTCCTTGACACCCCTCCAGTCGCTCCCTATCATCGGTCCACGTTGACGAGGCTTCAACCCCGGGGGCTTCGATGAGGTGCTCGCGGCTCTGGATATGGGTCTTCCTCTTCGTTCTCGGCTCGGGACGCCCGGTCGCCGCCCAGGACGACGCGAAGGAACGGGCCCGCGCCCTGTCCGAGCGAGGCCAGCAGGCGTACGAGGCCGGTCGGTTCGCCGAGGCCGCGGCCGCGTTCGAGGAGGCCAACGGCCTGTACCCGCACCCCAACAACCTCTTCAACGCGGCCAAGGCGTGGGAGGCCGCCGCGGAATACGAGAAGGCCGCGGACGCATACCGGAAGTACCTGGACCTTCACGAACAGCAACTGGGACAGCCCGCGCCGGACCGGGCCAATGTCGAGCGCACGATCGAGTTGCTGCGCGAGAAGGCGTTTCTGGCGTTGCCCGAGGTCACCATTGACTCGGACCCGCCCGGGGCCGACATCTCGGTGGACGACCCGGAGCGGATCCTGGGCCAGACCCCGTTCACGACGCACCTGCCCGAGGGCACGCACCGGGTGTTCTTGAAGAAGGCGGGCTACCAGGGGTACTCCAAGGAGTTCGTCGTGCGGTCCCGGGAACCCCTGCGACTGACGTTCGCGCTCGAAAAAATTCAGAACATGGGCGGCCTGCGGTTCCACGTCAACATCCGGAAGGCGCGCATCTATGTGGACGGCAAGGTCCAGGCCGTCTCGCCCTACGAAGACGCGCTGCCCGTCGAGGCCGGCTTGCACCAGGTCCTGGTCGAGAGGGAGCGCTACAACCAGGTCACCCAGACGGTCCAGGTCGAGGCGGGCCAGACGAGCGACGTGACCGCGGCCCTCTACCTGACGAACCCGCCCTTTTCTTGGCGCGGGTACGGGGGGATCACGAGCGGCGTGGTGGGGACGGCCCTGGTGGTGACCTCGGCGGTGTTCTTCCGAAAGCAGGCGGACAAGTATTTTCAGGGGACGAGCGAGTTCAAGAAGTTCAGGACCCTCACTTACGTGGGCTACGGGGTGGGCGGGGCCCTGATCGGGGCCGGGGCGGGGCTGCTGGTCTGGGAGTTCGTGCGCAAGGACGTGGACACCGAGGACCTCATCGGCGGACGGACCCCGGCCGTGATGATCGGGGCCGAGCCGGGGGCGGTGTTCGTGGGGGCGACCGGGAGGTTCTGAGGCGAAGGGCTGGCGGGGCGACCGGCTCGTGGCCGACTTCAAGAAGGGGATGGCGATGACGGTCACGTTCGGCTGGGGGGTCCGGGCCGCGTTCGGCGCGGTCCTCGTCGTGGGTTGTGTCCGGGGGCTCGACCCTCCGGAGCCCACGCCGCTCGTCGAAGTAGCGGGCGGAACGTTCGTGTTCGGGTCCACGGAGCCCTGCTTTCCCGAGGACAAGCCGACCGCGGGTTGCGGGGTCAACGAGAATCCGTTCGGAATGCCGAAGACGTATCCGACCGTTGTGGTGAATGTCAAACCATTTGCAATCGAACAACACGAAGTCACCAACTACCAATACGAATATTGTGTAGCCATGGGGGCGTGCCGGGAACCCATCGCGTTCAACGTGCCGAATTTCGCCGATGATTACTACGGAAACCCGTCGTACCGGGACTACCCCGTCGTCAACGTGACGGCGGAGATGGCCGAGGAGTATTGCAAGTTCGTGGGCCGCCGGCTCCCGACCGAGTTCGAGTGGGAGCGCGTGGCCGGGGGGGCGGCCCAGGACGAGGCGAACAAGCGGGTGTACCCGTACGACGGAGACACGGGGAACATCCGCGACTGCCAGAACCGGCAGATCGCGATCCGGTATTGCACCGGGGCGTCCGGGCCGTCCAAGGTCATGGGGTCCGCGGACGACGTGGTCAACGAGGGCGGGGCGAAGCTGTACGACCTGGCCGGAAACGTCGCGGAGTGGGTGGCCGGGAGGTTCAAGGAGGCGATCACCTGCAAGGACGCCATCTTCCCGGAATGCCCGGACTGCTTCGCCTGCGACCAGACCCCCTCCCCCCAGCAGTGCAAGGAGACGTGCTACCTGGACACGTCCTGCCCGAAATGCGCGAACGACGCCGACTGCTTCCGCGAGTGCGATGACGACCCCACGAAGTTTCCGGGCATCCCGCGGTGCATCTCGTACGCGTCCGAGGTGCAGGAGGCCGAAGACCTCGTGGTGACCACCGGCCCCGACGCCCTCGCCAAGGGCGGTTCGTACAGCGACGACAAGAATCAGACGTGCCGGGCGCGCGTGGCGGACCGCGGCAGGCACCTGACCGTGTCCGAAACGACCAAGTCCTACAACATCGGGTTCCGCTGCGCCGAGGACCGGTGACCGATTCTTCCCGACCGTGGACCTCCCTCACCGTGGGCGTGGGCGTAGGCCTGGGCGTGGGCGAACCATGACACGGGGTCGCTCGATCGTGGACGAGTTCAGAACTCGTCTCGCCGCCTCGTGGACCGTGCTTCTCGGCCTCGCCGTGGCCTCCTGGACCCTCGCGGCGCACGCCCGGGAGGTCCCCTCATCCTTGCTGCGCCTGGAGTCGCAAGGGATGCGGGTGGGGGCCTTTTTCGCGGTCCACGGTCGCGAGGTAGCCTCGCACCGGGCAGACGAGCCTCTGAACCCCGCCTCGGTGACCAAGGTCTTCACCGCGGCGGTGGCGCTCGCGACCCTGGGCGCGGACGCGACCATCGAGACGCGCGTCGTGGCGAGCGGCGAGGGGCCGACGCGACCTGTCCTGGCCGTGGTCGGAGGGGGGGACCCCCTGATGGTCGCGGACGACCTGCGGGACCTCGCGCGGTGCGTGCGGGACGCCGGGGTGCGCGAGGCCTCGAGGCTCGTCGTGGACACCGGCCCGTTCAGCCACGACGCCCTGCCCCCGGCCTTCGACCGCAAGGACACGGACGCGCCCTATCGCGCCGGGGTCGGGGGGCTCCAGGTGGCCTTCAACCGCGTCATCGTGACCGTGATCCCTGGGAAACCAGGGTCCCTGCCCGAGGTCCGACTGGACCCTGCCTCCGCCTATTTCCAGGTGCGCAACGAGGCGGTCACCAGGGCCGCGGGCGCTGGAAAGAAAGGCCGCTCTCCTCCGCTCCGGGTGTTCGTGGAGCCCGTCCCGGGCGGCGCGCCCGTGCTCCGGGTGACCGGGACCATGACGAGCCGGGGTCCCGTGGTGGTCGCGAAGCGAGTCCCGAATCCGGCCACGCACGCGGGGTTCGTGTTCCGGGCCGCCCTGGAGCAGATGGGGGTGCGGGTCGCTGCCGGCCCGGAGGTGGGGCGCGCGCCCGAAGGGGCCAGGGTCCTGTGCCGGCACCGTTCCCCGCCGATCCGCGAGATGCTCGTCCCCATGCTCAAGGAGAGCCAGAACCAGGTCGCCGAGTCCCTGCTGCGGCTGTGCGGGGCCGAGCGTGCCGGGGGGCGCGCGGTCGGGTTTGGCGAGGGCGCGCAGGTCCTGCGGGATTTCCTGACGCGCGAGGTCGGGCTGGACCCGGCGCAGGCGCGGTTCACGAACGGCTCGGGTCTGTACGACGCGAACGCGGTCACGGCCCGGGCCGTGGTCCGCCTGCTAGAAACCATGCGAAAGGACGACCGGTTTCAACCGGCCATCGCCGCGCTTCCGGTCGCGGGCGTGGATGGGACCCTCAAGAACCGGCTGAACAAGACCGCGTTGCGTGGGAGGGTCCGGGCCAAGACCGGCACCCTCGACGGCGTGGTGAGCCTCGCGGGGTACGTGGACCTCCGCGACGGCAGGACGCTCGCATTCGCGGTCCTGGTCCAGGGGTCGGGCAGGAAGATTCGGGCCTGGGCCGTGCGCAAGGCCGTGGACGACGCCCTCGTCGAGGTCGTCGCCCGACTGGAGCGGGCGCCCGGGAAGAAGAGGCCCCCGCCTACCCGCTGACCACCACCGGGATGTCGCGCGGGGCCGCGAGCCCCCCGGCCTCGAGGGTCGCACCCAAGGACGACGAGAGTTCCAGGCGGCCGCCCGGCAGGCCCGTGACCACCACGCGCGCGCGGGCGAGGTTCGAGTTGACGCAGCGGACCCGCTCGCCGCCGGACGAGACGTAATCCAGGCCGACTGCGTCCTCCGGTCGGGCGACGACCTCGCCCGCGACCTCCACCCCGCCCGAGGCGCCCCGGACCTCCCACTGCAGGCCCCGAAGGTCCGAGCGGTTGCGCACCCACAGGTCGGGGCGATTGAACAGGACCAGGCGCCCTCGCGCCCGCACGGCGAGGATCGTCAAGGGGGGCGACAGGACAGGCCCGACCCGCAAGCGGCTCGAGACCGCCTCGAACACGGCGTCCGGCTCCCCATCGAAACAGGTCGCGTGGGCCCAGACCCAGTGCGGGGACACCGAGGGCCCCCAGTTGTGGCCCTGCATCCCCGCCGCGCCCGAGACGCCCACGGTCCGTCCGCCCACGGTCAGGGAGCCGTGGAAGCGCGTCAGGACGTGCGGGCTCGCGATCTTGTTGCGCGGGAACGGCGCGCGATAGAGGGCCTCCGAGGGGAAATGAACGAGGCAGGGCGTCCCCGTCTCGAAGGTCAGGGTCCATTCCACGGGTCCGGCGGGGGTCGAGACCCGGCCCGTGGCCCGCCCCATCGTCAGTTCCCCTGGCCCGATGCGCAGGTAGAAGCGGTCACGCCCGGCCGCGACCTCCGACGCCGGGTAGGGGTCGCAGCCGGCCACCACCGCCGCGCCCCGCCTCGAGAACACGGCCCACAGGGACCCGACCGGATCCCCACGGCCCGGGATTGGACGGCGCAGCGTGTAGCGGGCCCAGAAGGCCGCGTCCTCCTCCGGCAGGTGGAACTTGAGGAACAGCGACTCCACGAGGCCGCCGCGCCCGACCGGGGCGAAGCGCACGAGGTTCGCGCGTTCCGCGACGGAGAGGTCCACCCCGGCCCCTCACGGTGTGGGTGGTGGGACAAGAACCGAGGCCTCGGATCCTTCCGGTGAGGTGACGGCCGGCTTCCCGTCCTCGACGCCTTCGCCGTGACTCAACAGTCCCACCCAGGCCCGGATGAACTTGAGCTCCAGCGCCTCCCCGCGCGTGGACGGTTTCTTCTTGCCCGCGAGCAACTGGAGTTTCCGGTTCAGGCCCTCCAGCATCGCCCGCGACTGCTCGAACTGGGCCCCGAGCGTCTCGGTGGGCGTGTCCGAGTAGCGCTTTTCCGTCTCGCGTTCGAACTCCTGCATGATCAGGGCCGCGAGGGCGTCCGGAGGCGGCGTCCCCTGCTTGTCGGCCACCGGTTTCACCCGTTCGACCGCGGCCCGGACCGCCTGCGAGAAGGCCCGCGACGAGTTCAGGAACGAGGCATCCACCACGCGGACGAGCTCGCGCTGGATCTCCCGGCGCAGGAACGGGACCAGGCCCACCACCTGCATGCGGAGGTTCTTCAGGAACACCGGGATGTGCTCCTTGAACGCCTTCTCCGCGACCGGACGACCCTCCTTGATGGTCTGGCGCACGGTGTAACTGGCCAGGTCCGCGAGCGACTCCGGTCCGAAGGACTTCTGGATCTTGCGCGTTGCCGACATGAACACGAAGAACACCACGAGGAACAGCACCGCCCCGACCACGAGCGTGACCAGTCGGACCTTCTTGACGGAATCGAGTTCCTTGTTCAGGGCCGCGAGGGCGGCCTCCACCTTCTGCTGGGATGTCTCCATGGCCCCCTCCCTCACTTACGGCCCCGGGCCGGTTTCTTCGCCGGCGTTGCCGCCTCGAGTTCCGAATCCCCGCCCATCTTCTCGTAGACGACCTCGAGCCACAGTTCAAGGACTGCTTCGAGGGTGGCCGGCCCCTGTCCCGCCGGGGTCCCCGCCTTGATCTGCTGGAAGGTCTTCTCGAACTGACGGAGGGTGTCGTAGTACTCGGCCAGCATGGTCAGGAGTTTCTTCTGCGCGTACTTCAGGAAGGAATCCTGGAGCGACGCGACCAGTTCGTCCGTCTTCTTCTCGTCCCCGTACTCGGGGAAGATGGCGCGGACGATCCGGATCGCCTCGGCGCGGTTCTCGGCCGTCAGGTGCCGCCGGAGCGAAGCCTCGATCGCCCCCTTCAACTGGGTGTCCAGATTCTCGGCTTCCTCCTCGAACCGCTTGGCAATCTGCGGCGCCGCTTGTTCCAGTTCCTTGAGCAGACTGGCCTCCACCGTGGGCAGGACCCCGTCCACCAATTTCCCGAGTTCGTCCGCGATGATGGGCCACGTCTTCTCGGCGCGTTTCGACAACTCCTCGCCCAGTTTGTCAATCTCGAGGCGCTGAAAATGCGAGACGATCGCCCACATCCACCCCACGACGGTCAAGAAGATCAGGACCACGAATCCGAGGCGCATCCAGCGCGTCTGGCGCCGCACGCCCCGGATCTGGTCGAGGAGAGGACCGATCTCCTCCACCCGTTTCAGGTCCGGCGCCTGGTTTTCCATGAACCACCTCCTTGTCAAGGGCCCTTTTCCCCTGCGCGGGTCCCCCGGCCCGCGGTGCCACGAACCATCGAGAACGGAGACAAAATTATCATAGAGACGGGGTGAGAAAATAGTTCGGTTCCGCGGACTCCCAATTTGCCAAGACCGAATGACCCTTGACGCGACCCGGGGCGCGGCGATAATCGCACTTTCGGA
>JBBIPO010000013.1:27262-35834 GCA_037442805.1 Deltaproteobacteria bacterium | reverse complement strand
CACCGACCAGATAGCACGCCTCCGGGTCCAGGACGGAGACCTGCCGCTCCACCACGGGGACCAGCCCGATCCGGTGCGCGCCGGGCCAGCGCGCGTCCACGCGGAGGTTCCGGTGTTCCGAGGTCCCGGGCAGGTGGATCGCAAAGACGTCGCCTGGCACCGCGGCCCCGGTCGTGACGCCCGGCAGGATTCGCCCCCCGGACCACCGGCACGCATCGGGCCGCGCGCACGACGCGCCCGCCCCGCACGGCGCGCCGAGCGGCTCGTCCCAGGTCCCGACCGACCCCGAGGCCTCCGCGACCTCGCCCCCGGTCCCCTGGAACAGGCGGACCACGGTCCCGGCCGGGGCCCCGGGGACGCGCCCCACGACCAGGTTGTCCGCCGCGCCCGCGATCAGGGAGCTCCGGTCCCGGGTTGCCACGTTGATGACCGGCCCCTCCAGGCCGCAGCCGCACAGCCACGCTGCCAAGACCCCTTGCATCCCCAGGATGACCCGCCTCACCACGCCACCTCCAGCGACGCCTTGGACCGGAACACCTTCCAGGTCTGGTCCGGCTCGCGCTCCCGAATTTGTTCCTTATACAAATATTCGAAATAATATCTGAACCGCAATCCCTCGTATTCCCACGACAGCCCGGCGAACCCCTTTCCCTTCCACGTCCGGTCGTTTCCGTACCCTTGCTCGAGCGTCCCTTTCCGGCGGTCCTCGCGCCAGTAGTCCAGTTGTCCGCCGGCCTCGACCCGCAGGCCCGGGATCACCCCAAGCCCCACGGCCAGGCGCTGCGTCGTGATGAGCCCGGTGTAGTCGTCCGTGGTCGTGGTGTGGCTGCGGTAGTCCTTGTCGTAGATCACCTTGCCCTTGTAGGTCACGTCCAGACCCTGCAACGCATCGAAGGCGACCCTGGCCCGCAGGACCCCGATCCCGGTGCGCCGGTCCTGGTTGCGGCGATAGACGCTGCGCGGGTCCCGGCCCCGGTCGGTCGAGTTCGCGTAGTCGTACAGGTCCACATCGGTATAACCATCACTGTGAAGAAAATCTGGATACACCTTGTCCACGTCGCGGTTCTGGCGGTTCGTGGTGTACCCGATGTACGTCCCCTCCAGGGACAGATCCAGCGGGCCGGTCGCGAAGTCCGCGATCAGGGTCCCCCCGTGCCAGCCGATGCACGACTCGACGAACGGCTCGTCGAAGTCCACGAATTCATTGGCGAGGTTCAGGGTCGGCAACTGCCCGCCCTCCAGGAAACCGTCGGTCAGCAGGACGTCCGCCTCGCGCCTCGCCCCGAAGATCGAGCTCCACTCCGGCCCGATGTAGAAGTACTCGGCGCGCAGGGACAGCCCCACCCCGAACGGGTCCGCGGCCTCGGCCCGCACGCGCACCGTCACGTCCGTTGTGTCCTTGTACACGACGGGCGACACGCCCTGGTTGTCTGCGACCCCGTTCGCGGTCAGCCTCGGGTCCAGGCGCCCGACCGACACCCCCGCGAGCAGGTTCGCGCTCAGCCAGTCCAGGGGCTCGACCTGGGCCTCCAGCGTGGTCACCGAGTTCAGGTACCGCGAGTAATAGTCCACCGCGTGGTCCCTGGAGCACCCGGTGATCGGGTTGCCCAGTTCGTCCACGCACGACCCGTACGGCGACCCCACCGCGTCCGGGTCGGTCATGTCCACCTCGACGTCGTTCGTCAGGGTCGAGATCAGCGTGAACGTCCCGAAGTCCGGGGCCACGACGACCTTGGCCCCGTACGCCCAGTCCTGGCTGTAGAAGGGGCGGGTCAGGGACGGGTCCCCGATCCCGGTGCTCCACCAGGGGCCCACGTACAGTTTCGGCAGGGCGATGGCCGCGAGGTCGTACGACACGAGCCCCCCGCCGACCGCCCCCGCGATGAAGACCCCCTTGCCGTTGTCCCGGTCAATGTAGCGGACCTTCCCGATGGTCCAGGGGTTGAACATCCCGAGGTCCGACGACCCGACCGTGATCGAGTTCGTCCACCCTGCCGTGAACGGAATGCTGGCGCGCACCCACGTCCCGCGCAGCTTGATGTAGGACGCCCGGTTCATCCCGAGCGAGTCCCCGGACGTGTTCACCTCGTCCCCGTACTTGCGCTCGCCCGACTCCCACCAGTCCTGCCACATCTCCCCGAAGCGGCTCTGGAGCCGCGCGTAGGCCTGCACCCGGGGCGAGACCTTGCCGAAGACCTGCAACTCGAACTCCGTCCCCACCCCGTTGTCGCCTGCAATGTCGTCCGGCCAGAAGGGGTTGCCGTACGACAGGACTCCCTGGCTGTCGTTGTTGCGGTACAGCCACTTCGTGTATAGGCGCCCGGCCAAATCGAAGCGCGACAGGTCCGCCGCGGCGTCCCGGCCGACCCCGAGCGCCATCGCCAGACCCGCCGCGACCCACAGCGCGCGTCGTCGTTCCATCGTCGTTCCCCGATGTCCGTCAAGGGGTTGCGGTTTCATGCACGCCCACGGGTGGACGAGGCCGAGGTGCCGGGATGGAGGGGGGATCTCGCCCACACCCACGCCCACGAGAATCCGGGTCATGGGTACACCATGGGCAGTTCCACGAGCGGGCTCTTTTCGGCGTTCTCCGCGTTGCAGTGGAAGCGCAGGGCCTCGTGCTGGGCCTTCTTCTCGTCGTCCCCGCCCGCACCCGGCGCGACCACGATGTCAATCACGTGCGGGTCACAGTCCCAGTCCGACCCGCCGCCGAAGCGGTGCGGCCCCGCGTACTCGTTCACCTTGCGCGTCAGGAGGTCCCGCGCGTCCGGGTAGCCCTCGTTGCTCTGGACCACGACCTGGTATCCCCAACCACGGGCCGGAGTGCCCCCGAGGTCCCGCGCGTCCACGACCGCCTCAATGGTCTTGCCCTTGACCCGCGTCACCTTGGGGATCACCACGCCGGCCCGCATCGCGCCCGCCTTCTGCGAGACCTCGGCCTGAAGACGCGCCTTGCCCTGTGGGCTGATGAGGACCACCTTCTCCCAGCACGACTCGGGCCGGAACCGGACGTTGAGTCCAGGCAACCCGTCGCAGAACCCGCTTGCGGGCTGGTGGTCCCGGTCCAGGTACACCTGCACGAACTGGAGCGAGAACCCGTTCCCCTGCCAGGACTTCGAGTCCCAGGGGTCCTCGACCTTGACCCGGAACCCCACCCGGAACACGACCTCGCCCCCGCGTGTCTCGACCTCGAACGAGGTCAAGTCGAAGGACCCTGGCTGGTAGACCGGGTCCGTGGGGTACTGATACGTCCCCGGCCCGTCGTCGTCGCGCGTGGGGTCCTTCAAGGACACGACCGTGTCGGCCGCCGCGTCCGGGACGGCCCACGCCAATCCGGCTAGAACCCCGACCCACCGTCTCGCGCCGTGCATCGTCGTCCTCCCTCGTCTTCCATCCCTTGGGGCGAGCCTAGCAATCCACACGGGAAACGACAAGGATGAGATCGGTGCTTTTTCCTGACTCCCCGATGTGGTATTCACCCGGTTCCATCGGGTGGTTGGTCCCGAGGGACGGTCACCGTGAAACGCAACGAAGGAGGATGCCCATGAGACCTGTCTATGCGGTGACGGGCGGGGTCAGCAAGTTCGCGAAGGCCCGCCCGGACAGGACCTTTCAGGCCCTGGTCAAGGAGGCCTACGACTACGCCCTGAAGGACATCGGGCTGGAACCGCGCCAGGCCAATGAACTGGTGGACGGAACGGTGGGGTCGTACTTCTCGGACCACTTCCAGCGCCAGTTGATGAGCGCGATCATGGTCCAGGACTACCTGGGGCTCGTGCCCAAGCCCGGCCACCGCGTCGAGGGGGGCGGTGCGACCGGGGGGTTGTGCTTCCAGGAGGCCTGGAAGGCCGTGGCGTCCGGCACTATGGACGTGTGCCTGGCCTACGGCTTCGAGACCATGAGCCACGTCCAGACGTGGAAGGGCAACGAGTTCATCGCCCTCGCCTCCGACGTGTCCTTCGATTACCCGGTGGGCGGCTTCTACAGCGGGTACTACGCGATGATGGTCACCCGCCACATGAAGGAGTTCGGGACCACGGTCGAGCAGATGGCCCACGTCTCGGTCAAGAACCACATCAACGCGGTCCACAATCCGTATGCCCAGAAGCACATGCGGATCACGATCCGCGACGTGCGCGAGGCCCCGATGGTGGCCTGGCCCCTGACCCGGCTCGACATCTGCACCATGAGCGACGGGGCCGCCTGCGTGGTCCTGGCGAGCGAAGAGGGGCTCGCGCGGATCGAGAAGGCCGCCGGCCGGTCCTTCCCGAAGGTCCGGGTCACGGGGATCGGTCGCGGTACGGACGCGATGCGCATGTCGGACCGGCCCCACCAGTCCTTCGAGGACTTCTACCGCTGGAACTCCCTCCCCAACGAGCAGGACGCGGACAGCCGCGCGTATTACAAGGACCTCTGGGATCGCGGGTTTCGCTACCCCGGGGTCCACTCCTTCCGCGCGGGGAGGATGGCCTCGCGCCAGGCGTACCGGCACGCGGCGATCACCGACCCGTTGAACCAGATTGACTTCGTGGAACTGCACGACGCTTACACGTCCAGCGAGATCCAGACTTACGAGGACATGGGTCTCTGCCGTTACGGCGAGGGCGGGCGCTTCGCGGAATCGGGGCTCGCGTTCCTGCCCGGGATCGAATACGGGCTCGACCTCCCGCAGAAGCCGAAGTGCCCGGTGAACCCGTCCGGCGGGCTCATCGCCTGCGGGCACCCGGTGGGGGCCACGGGCCTGATGCAGGCCGTGTTCGCGATCTGGCAGTTGCAGGGGACCATCGGCCGGCACTTCGGGAACGACCGGCTCCAGGTGCGAGGCGCGCGGCGCGGCGCGATCCACAGCCACGCCGGGACCGGCACCTACGTCACCGTGTCCATCTTGGAGAAGGAGGATTGACCCCATGGAGAACCGCGACATCCCCACCCGCCATGAGGAGACCCTCGACGGCGCGGTCGTGTTCAACGTCCCGTTCCCGAAGGACCTGAAGGACCTGGCCGGCATGGCCCCGCTGATCATTAAGTATCCTTATCACATTGACTATATCCACAGTTACGGGCAGGACTCGCCCTTCTTCGCGGGGCTGGCGAACCGCCGCCTGCTCGGGACGCGCTGCAAGACGTGCGGATACGTCTTCGCGACCCCCAAGATGTCCTGCATGGAGTGCGGCGGGGACTGCGAGTGGGTGGAACTCCCCCAGGAGGGGCGCGTCCACTGCTTCACGGTCTGCCACTTCGGGAGCGAGGAATTCCTCCCGGAGTGTCCCTTTGTCCTGGCCCTCGTCGAGTTCGAGGGCGTGAACACCCTGTTCCTGACGCGCCTGCTGGGAGTGGACCCGGCCCGGCCCTCGCTGGACTGGATCGGGATGAAGGTCAGGGCGAAGTTCCGCCGCCTGTCCCGGTTCAAGCCCACGGACGTGTGGTTCGTCCCCGCGTAGGACCGATGGAATTCACGCACCCCCGTCCAGGAGGGCCCGCACGTCCTCGCGTCCGAGTCCCCGGAAGTCCCGCACCACCCGGTCCGCAAGCGCGGACTGCTCGGGCAGGGTGTAGTCGCTGCGCACGGCCAGGACCTTCATCCCGGCGGCCCGCGCGGCCAGGATCCCCGAGTGGGCGTCCTCGACCACCAGGCAGCGGGACGGTGGCAGGCCCAAGCCCTCCGCCGCGGCCAGGAAGATCTCGGGGTCCGGCTTCACGCGGGCGCAATCGTCCCCGGTCTTCACGACCCGAAAGAACGGCGCGAGCCCCGTGCGCTCCAGGACCTTGAAGACGTAGCGCGAGGACGCGGAGGACGCGAGGGCGAGGCGCAAGCCCCCGTCCTGGAGGTCGGCGAGGAACTCGCGCGACCCCGGGACGAGCCGCACGCCGTCCGCCTCGACCATCGCGATGATCCGCTCCATCCGGGAGCGGACCAGGTCCTCCGCGCGCTCCTCCAGACCGAACTTGCGGCGGTAGAACTCCATGTTCTCGACCGCGGCCCGGCCGGGAATGCGGGAGCGCTCCTCCGGCGCCAGTTCCCGCAGCGACCGGCCCAGAGGGACGAGGATCTGCTCCGTCGCTTCGTAGTACAGGGCTTCGGACGCGACGAGAGTCCCGTCGAGGTCGAAGATGACGCCTGCGTTCGGGTTGTTCGCCGCAAGGGTTCCCGACATGGCGTGACTGGACCGCCGAGGCATCAGGCGTACAGGCCGCGCAACTCGGCCGCCGTGGTCAGGCGGTTGATGGCCACGATGAAGGCCGCGACCCGCATCGGAACCTTGTGCTTCAGCGAGGCGTCGAGCACCGCGTGGAACGAGGTCGTCATCACGCGCCGCAACTCGCTGATGACCTGCTCGAGCGGCCAGTAGAATCCCATCCGGTTCTGGACCCACTCAAAGTACGACACGGTGACGCCGCCCGCGTTGCACAGGATGTCCGGGATGACGAAGATGCCCCGGTCGTTCAGGATGTGGTCTGCGTCCGGCGTGCAGGGGCCGTTCGCGGCCTCGGCGATCACGCGCGCGCAGACCCTGGGCGCGTTCTCGCCGGTGATCTGGCTTTCGAGGGCCGCCGGGATCAGGATGTCCACGGGCAGTTCCAGCAACTGCATCGGGTCTTTCATCGCCTTGGCCTTCTTCGACGTCTCGAAGCGGGTCAGCAGGCGACCGTGCCGGTCCTTCCAGGCGATGGCCGCCTCCACGTCGATCCCGGCGTCGTTCTGGTAGCCCCCGGTCACGTCCGAGATCGCGACGATCTTCGCGCCCTTCTCGGCCAGGAGTTTCGCCGAGTTCGCCCCGGCATTGCCAAACCCCTGGATGGCCACCGTGGCGCCCTTGAGGTCCATCTTCAGGTACTCGGTCGCCTCCTCCAGGCAGAAGACGAGACCCTGCGCCGTAGCGATGTCGCGGCCGCGCGACCCGCCCACCTCGAGGGGCTTTCCCGTGACCACCGCCGGCAAGTGGCGCTTGAAGTGCATGGAGTAGGTGTCCATGAACCACGCCATCACCTGCGCGTTCGTGTTGACGTCGGGCGCCGGGACGTCCTGGTCCGGACCGATGTCGTCCGCGAGGGCCGCGAAGTAGCGGCGAGACAGGTTCTCGAGTTCGCTGCGCGACAATCGGGTTGGGTCCACCACGATCCCGCCCTTGCCCCCGCCGAACGGGATGTCCACGACCGCGCACTTCATGGTCATCCAGAACGCGAGGGCCTTGACCTCGTCAAGCGTCACGTCCTGGTGGTACCGCACCCCGCCTTTGGCCGGCCCCCGCACAATCGAGTGCTGGACCCGGTACGCCGTGAAGACCTCGATGCGCCCGTCGTCCATCCGGACCGGCAGGGTCAGGATGATGACCTTGCGCGGGTCCTTGATCATGGCGACCTGATTCGGCTTCAGGCCCAGGACCTTCACGGCCTGATCGAACTGGGTCATCGCGTTGTCGTAGGCGCTCATGGTCATGTGCCGTCGGGTCACGCCCTGCCCGCGACCCTGCCGCCCATTCCTTCGGGTGGTGCTCATCGTCCCTCCCTGTCGTTCGAGTGTGGGTCCATCGCCGATCGCGCCGTCGCCGCGACGGCCGAAGCCTAGCATATATCCCAGGCACCCGACCCGCGGAAGCCGGGATCCGGGTTCAAGCGTGCGCTTTGTCAACCCCGAAGACGGTTGACAATCCAGGGGGCGCCCTTTATTTATTGAGTCCAGAAAGTCCGTTCGGACCCCGGGCTGGGCACGAGGGCGCGATGGTGGACAACGGCCGGATCGATCGACCGTTCGAACGAGACCCCGGAAGCACCAGTCGGTCGAATGGTCCGAGCCCTCCCCTTTCGACCCGTCCGTCCTGCGAGGTTCCCGCGGGCGGAAACGGGAACCCTCCCGCGGACCACGAAGAAACCCCCGTTGCGGGCGAGCCGCAAGTTGCAGAGGAAGCCCGGGACCGCGAAGCGGAACTGGAAACCCGGCTCCGGGAGACCCAGGAGCGCCTATTGCGCGTGGCCGCGGACTTCGAGAACTACCGCAGGCGCATCGAGCGCGAGAAGCAGGAATACGTGAAGTTCGCCCACGAACGGATTTTGCGCGACCTGCTGCCGATCGTGGACAACCTGAGGCGCGCGATGGACCACGCCCGCGCCGCCAGGGAGTCCCCCGTGTTGCTGTCCGGCGTCGAGCTCGTGACCCAAGAGTTCGAGAAGGTGCTGGAACGGTACGGCGTGACCCCGATTGACGCCCTTGGCCGTCCCTTCGACCCCATGGTCCACGAGGCCCTCCAGACGGTCGAGGTCGAGGATTCCCAGCCAGGCCTGGTCGTCGAGGAGATCCAGCGGGGATACGTTTTGAACGGCCGTGTCCTGCGACCGGCCCTCGTCTCGGTGTCCGCATCCCCGGAGCAGACCTCCCCGGGAACTCGCCTGCCGATCCCGGACGAAATCGAGTAACCGGCTTCCGGTCCTCGGTTTTCTGGCTCCGCGCAGGTGACCGAATGGCCGCGAACGTTTTCCTTGACAACCCTCTCGACAGGCGCGATGATCAGATTGGTCGGGCCATCCGATGACCGGCCCAATCCGACCAGGGCCGGGAGGCCGGGCGGACGATGAC
>JBBIPO010000013.1:16071-27162 GCA_037442805.1 Deltaproteobacteria bacterium | reverse complement strand
CCATCCGATGACCGGCCCAATCCGACCAGGGCCGGGAGGCCGGGCGGACGATGACGGAACTCGAAGCGGTCGAGAGGACGCACCTCGCGACGAGCATCGCGGAGCGCCTGCGGCAGTACATCGTGTCCGGGAAGTTCCACCCCGGGGACCGCCTCCCGTCCGAGCGGGAACTGGCCGGGGTGCTCAAGGTCACGCGAACGACCCTGCGCGAGGCCCTGAAGATCCTCGAAACCCTGCGGTTCGTGACGATCCGGCAAGGCGACGGGGTCCGCGTGCGGGACTACCTGCGGTCCGCGAACATCGAGATCCTCGCCGACCTTCTGTTCCGAGGCGGGCAACCTGACCCTGTGCTCCTCGCCAACATCCTCGAGGCGCGCGAGATGTTCGGGCGCATCCTCGTGCGCCTGGCCGCCTGCCGCGCGGGGCCCGACCACATCCGGGCGTACCGCGACCTCGTGGAGCGGCTGGAAGGGAGCCGGGGCGACCCGCCGGCGGTGCAGGTCGCGGACCTCGATTGCTTCCAGGCGCTGGCGGAGGCCACCCAGAACCTCGTGTTCGTCTTCGTGCTCAACGCGATCCGCGCGATCTACCTGCGACATCGGGGGGTGTTCGCGTCCCTGTACCGGGAACCGGACCGCGTGATCGCGGCGCATCGCGAGGTGCTCCGAGCCCTCGAGGCGCGCGACCCGGCAGGGGCCGAGAAGGCCGCGGAACCGCTCCTGGCCGTGCCCGCAGACTTGCGAGCCGACCCCTGGTCATCCAGCGAGGAGGAACGTCATGGCGAACCGTAAGGTCCGGAGCAGACGAGCCCCTGTCGCGCCGGAGGCCCCCGTGCGCCCGCGCGTCCTGGTCACCGGGGCCGCAGGGTCCGTGGGGCACTTCCTGATCCCGGCCCTCGTGGAAGCCGGGTACGACGTCACGGCCTTGGACGTGTCCGGGGCGTCCTTTCCGGTCGCGCCGCCTGGCCGGGTCCACACCATGGAGGCGGACCTGACCGCGGCGGGCGTCCCGGAAACGGCGGTCGCCGGGGTGAGCGCCGTCATCCACGCCGCGGCCATCGTGGACATTGCTCGCTCGTGGGAGGAACTCGCCCCGGTCAACTACCACGCGACGCTCCGCCTGCACAAGGCTGCCCGCGAGGCCGGGGTCGGGCACTTCGTCTTCTTCTCGACCGGGTCGGTGTATCCCGGAGGACCCCAGCCCATGACCGAGGACTCGCCGGTGGCGCCGGCCAACGAGTACGTGCGGACCAAACTGCGCGCGGAGGAAGCCCTGCGAGGCCACCCCTCCCCACCGGTGGTCAACATCCTGCGTCCGGCCCTGATCTACGGGCCGTGGGGCAAGGTCCTGGCCGGGGCCCTCGCGACGGTCCCGTACGTCTTCGGTCTGTTCACGAGGCACCTCCCCACCCTGACGGGCGGACCCCGATCGAATTGGGTCCATGCCGAGGACGTGGCCCGGGCCGCGGTGTTCCTGGTGCAGCACCCGCAGCCGCACGGGCAGGTCTTCAACGTGGCGGGGGACGAGGCGGTGCCGGTCGGGGACGTCTTCTCGCTCGCCTTTCGCGCCGGGGGACTGCGCCTGCATCCGCCGCGCCTGCGCTATCCTACGTCCGCGATGCGCATCCTGAGGCCGGTCCTGGCGCGCGACGCCGTCCTGGGACCGGTGAACTGGCTGGCCGAGATCCTTTACGGGAAGGCCACTCGACGCGCCGGGATCACGAGCCCGCTGCGTCCCCGGCTGGACAAGGAGGCGCTCGACTTCGCCGTCGAGGACATGATCTTCGATAACCGGCGCCTCAAGGACCTGGGTTTCACCTATCGGTATCCGTCGTTCCAGGAGGGGTGGAGGCAGACCCAGGAGTGGTACGCGGAACATGGGTGGGTCCCGGAACCCGTCGGCCGGTCAGGGGACGGGACGGGGCGGGTGGGGAAGGAGGTGGGGACATGAAGTTCTGGTTCCGCGAGAACATGTACGGCCACTATCGGGAGGTCCAGCCGACCGGCCGGTGCGGGCGCTTCGATTTCTCGTGCCGGGCCGAGGCGTGCGTCGCCGCGTTCCTCAAGGACAGGACCACGAGCCTCGTCGGTCGTGTCACCATGGAGGGAGTCGTGACGGACGCGCCGTTCGAGGGGACACTGCGCATTGATCCCATCCTGGGCCGGGAACTGGTCTATGACTTCACGTTCCGGGGTGGGGAAGGGCTCCTGCGATTCCTCGGCAAGAAGTCGGTGCGCTTCCTGGACCCCGTCTCCTCGATGACGACGCTGGTGGGGCGGATCGAGAAAGACGGCATCCTCCTCGCGGACGTGGATTCTCGCTTCAACCTGCTGGAGTTGCCGTCGTTCCTGCTGTCGTGGCGGCTGGGCCTGTGACGCCGGTGGCCCGAGGCGAGGCGCCTACAGTCCCATGGCCTCCAGGGCCGCGCGGGCCTTCTCGATGTCCTGGACCTTCAGGTACAAGGTCCCCTCGGAATCGCTTTCCCCGAGTCCGCCATAGGCGTACTCGATGTTGATCCCTGCCCGTGACAGGGCCATGCCGAGTTGCGACATCCGGCCCGCCCCATTGGGGAGCCGGATCGCGATGATGTCGGCGTCGAGCACGAGGAGGCCCGCCTCGCCCAGGATGTGAATCGCCACGGCCGGGTTGTCCACGACGAGCCTCAAGACCGCGTGGTCCACCGCGTCGGCCACCGCGAGGCCCAGGATGCTGATCCCGCGTTCGCCCAGGATGCGGCAGACCTCGGCCAGGGTGCCGGGACGGTTCGCCACGAACACGGCCAGTTGCTTCATCACCTTCATCGCGCGTTCCCTCCAGTGAATGGCCCCGGGGACTGCCGCGAGCGGAGCGCGTCGCCCTCCGCGCCGCGAGGCTCCGCTTCGCGGGCGTGCTACAATCGCTTCGATCCTAGACCGGACGGGTCCGAGGGATCAAGGAGATGCCTTGCAGCAGCCGGAAGCATCGGACGCTCGCTTTCACGAACTGCTGTCCGTCCTGAGACGTTTCGAGGGCCGACGCCTCTTCGTGGCGGTCCTGGGGTCCCCGGACCCGGACGGCCTCTCGTCGGCCTGGGCCCTGAGCCTCATCGCCCGGCACGTCGGGGTCCGGATGGACATCCTGACCTTCGAGGTGGTGAGCCGCCCGGACAACGCGACCTTCCTGCGGCTCCTCGGGATTCCCTTCCGCAAGGTTGTGGACCGGCTCCCGCGAGCGGGGTACGCGGGGTACGCGGTGGTGGACCGGCAGAACGCCCGCCTTCCGGTCGTGGCGGGCGACTCGCTGCCGCTGGTCGCCCACGTGGACCATCACGCGGTCGTGCGGAACCGGGCCCTGTTCGCTCATCAGGACCCGACCTGTGGGAGCACCGCGACCATCATGACCCAGTACGCGGTCCGTCTGTTCCCCGACTGGTCGGAGGACCCGGAACTCGTCCGGCGGGTCGCCACGGCGCTCCTGTATGGGATCCGCACGGACACCCAGGACCTGTTGAACGCGAATCGCGCGGACTTCGAGGCCGCGGCCCTCCTGGTGCCCCACGTGTCCTCGGAGTGGATGCGGACCCTGGTCCAGACGCCGTGGGGGCGCGGTTTCCTGGACTCGCTGGGGACGGCCTTGCGCACGCTTCAGACCCAGGGAGGCTTCACCGTGGCCTTCGCGGGCTGGGTGGCGCGCCGGGCCCGCGACTCCATTGGCCAGGTCGCGGACTTCCTGATCCACGCCGAGGGGACCGAGGCGGTGGTGGTCTTCGGGATCGTGGACGGTTTGATCGTTGGGTCGTTCCGCACCTCGAACCCTGTCATATCTCCGTACGAGTTCCTCGAACGCGCGTTTGCGGACCGGTTCGGTGCTTCGGTGGACTGCGGAGGCCGCCGATTCTCGGGTGGATTCCAGGTTCCGCTGTCCGGCCTGGCCGACCAGGGCGACGACGCGATCCGCGAGGCGGTGACCCGCCCGTTGTTCGCCGCGTGGGGCCATGGCGTGGAGGGACGACCACGCTCGCGAAAAAAAAGCGTTGTTTTCTCCCGCGAGAAGAAGTAGACTTGAGCGCATTTCGGGCCACTGGGCCCATAGCTCAGTTGGTAGAGCCGCCGGCTCATAACCGGCCGGTCCCTGGTTCGAGCCCAGGTGGGCCCACCGGATGACAGGTGGTCTTTCATGAGGTTTGGGTTCAAACCTTCTCTGACAAGTCAGGTTCCGGAACCGGGCCGGGCGTGTCCGACGGCCCATCCGGTCCGTGACCAGCCTTGCGGCGCCCCCTCGGGCGCCGTTTCTGTTTTCGGCCAACCCCACGGCCGGGCCTGCCGGCCGCGACGTGACGCGGAGGGACATCGGTGAAAGCGCTGATCCAGGCACTGCGGGAACTTCAGGAGGTGGACCGACAGCGGATCGAGGCCGAGCGCGAGCGGAGGTCCATCACCGAGCGGGTCGAACAGATCCAGCAGATGGCGGCGGAGCTCCAGCGGGAACTCGCGGACAAGCACGAGAAACTGAAGGAGGCCGAGCGCTGGTACCAGGAGCGGGAGTGCGAACTCAAGGAAGACAACGAGAAGATCAAGCGCGCCCAGGCTCGGCTCAACCAGCTGACCAAGGCCAAGGAGTATGCCGCGGTCCAGCGCGAGATCGAGTTCCTGCGCCGGAGCAACGCCCAGAAGGAAGAAGAAATCCTCAAACTGCTGACCGTGATGGAAGAATTCAAGGCGGCGGTCGCCGAGGAGGAGAAGAAACTCGACGAGATGCAGCGCGAACTCGAAGCGGAACGGGCAGCGACGGCCGTGCGCGTCCAGGAGCTCGACGAGCGGCTCGCGCGTTTCGAAAGCCAGCATGCCGAGTTCGAACAGGACATCCCGCCGTCCGTCCTGTCCCGGTACCGGCGCATCCAGCAGGCGTGGCAGGGGACGGCGGTCGTGCCCGTGAACTCGCGGGGGTCCTGCGGAGGGTGCCACCGCCAAATCCCGCCGCAGATGTACAACATCCTGTTGAAGCAGAACTCCCTCGAATCCTGCCCGTATTGCAACCGGTTCGTATACGTGGACGTGACGGAACACGACCAGGCCGCCGAGGGGTGAGGGAGGCGCCGTGCGGCCGGCGTATCGGGCGCTGCACGCCTCCGGCGAGATCACCCGTCGTGCCCACGCGCTTCTCGACCGCCTGTCCCGATGTCAACTGTGCCCGAGGCGGTGCGGCGCCGACCGGCTGGCCGGGGGGCTGGGGGAGTGCGGGGTGGGACGGTTCGCGAGGGTCTCCTCGGCCTTCGCCCACTTCGGCGAGGAGGCGGTCCTCGTCGGGACCGGGGGGTCGGGTACCATCTTCTTCTCCGAGTGCAATCTGCGGTGCGTCTTCTGCCAGAACTGGGAGATCAGCCATGGGGGCGAGGGACGGGAGGTGGAAGACGAGGACCTCGCGTCCCTCATGCTGGACCTCCAGGACCGCGGGTGTCACAACGTGAACCTCGTGACGCCGTCCCACGTGGTCCCCCAGGTGGTGGCCGCCCTCGCGAACGCCGTTTCCCGGGGGCTCAGGGTCCCGATCGTCTTCAACACGTCGGCCTACGACACGGTCGAGACCCTGCGCGTGCTGGACGGGCTCGTGGATATCTACATGCCGGACTTCAAGTACTGGACGCCGGAGGCCTCGGCGAAATACCTGACCGCGCCGGACTACCCCGAGGTCGCGCGGGAGGCCATCCGAGAGATGCACCGGCAGGTCGGTGACCTCCAGGTCGGTCGGGACGGCGTCGCGGTTCGTGGGTTGCTCGTGCGGCACCTCGTCATGCCGGGCGCCTTGCCGGAATCTTTCGAGATCATTCGCTTTCTGGCCTCGCTTTCCCGGGGGACCCACCTCAACGTGATGGCCCAGTATCGGCCGCTGGGTCATGCCGGGGCGTTCCCAGAGATCGCCCGCCGCCCCTTGCGGGACGAGGTGGAGGCCGTCCGGCGGGCTGCGATCGCCGCGGGCCTGACCCTGCTCTAGTCCGCTCGATCAGGGGTCCAGGTCCCCGGGAAATTCACGAACTTGCGACCTCCTGATCGTTGTGCCTATGATCGGGCGGGTCCCTGACGACGTCGCTCCCTGGTTCGCCGCGTGGCGCCACGCGAGAAAGGAGGGGTGTTCAGGGCCGGTCGGCGGAGACGTACCATGACGTGCCCGAATTGCGGGGCCGAGCAGCCCGAATCGTTCGAGTGCTCGCGCTGCGGGATCGTGTTCGCCCGGTGGGAGGAACACCAGGCGCGCATCCGCGAGGGCCGGGTTCCGACGCGATCGGGATGGACGCGCCCCCTCGGGACCACCGCGCGGTTCGCACGGCTCGTCGTGGGCTTCGTGTGTCTGGGCCTCGGGATCCTCATGTTCCTGAGCGGCCGGGCGCTGCGGGAGGCCGGGCCGCTGGTCGCCTTCGCGTTCTTCGTCGCGGCGGGCGTCTATTTTCTGGTGTCGGTGCGGGGACGGATCCCGGCCTGGCGTTTCGGCGTGGAATCGCTCGCGCTCGCCGGAGTCTCGGCCGTGTTCGTCCTGGTGCTGCCGGACGTCTTTTCCCTGGGGCGGCCGATGTACCGGTCCACCGTGACCCTTCGGCCCCCGAGCCCGATGCGCCTCGTCGTGGAGGCGGCGCGTGCCCGGGTAGCCGGGATCAGGGACTTCCTGTCCGTCCGGGAGATTCCGGACACGTCCCGGGCGGTGGAACTCTCGCGAGAGATCGAGGCCGACCCCGTCGAGGCCCCGTACCAGGCGCTCACCGAGACGGATCGGTCGCTGGCGTATCCGGCGTACGCCCGTCTCGCCGCGCTTCGACCCATCCTCGACGCCTTGAATCGGCGTCTTCCCCGAGAGCTGCCCAAGGGTCCGGCGGCGTGGATTCCGGCCGCGGTCATCCAGGATATCTTGGTCGCGCTGGAAGCGGTCGAGCGAGAGGTCGCGGACCTCGAGCGCCTCGTGGACGAAGGCGAGAGAGGCCCAGGGGTGCCCGGACCCCCCTGACCGGGTCGTGGCCGCGCACGACCAGTGACAAGGCTGCGTTGGCACCCAGCAGTCCGAAGGGCCGCTGCGCGTGCGGGGCCGTGGCCGTGACGGTGTCCGTGACCGCCGCAGAGTGCCTGCCGGACTCAGGACCCCCGACCCCGGAACTCCCGCACGTGCCTCGCCCCCTTTTCATTGTCGGAAGGTGCGAGGGACCTTGCATGGGGTCATCGTCGGGTCGTCTGCTTGGGTCTGGGGCTTCATGATCGCGGGGACCCTCCGACCCGGGTCCCCGCGCGAGCAGGCGTCCGCGCGGCCCTAGCCGAGCAGCGCTCGCGCCCCCACGGGGTCCCCTCCGGATTCCGGGGTCTCCTCGCCCTCGTTCCCGTTCTCCTCGGCCAAAACGTCGAGCGCGACCAGACGCTCGTCCCTGTCGAGGTTCATCAGGCGCACGCCCTGGGTCACGCGGCCGGTCTGCCGGACCTCCGCGACCCGGATGCGGATCATGGTCCCGCGGTCGCTCGTCAGCAGAAGTTCGTCGGTTTCCCGGACCGCGCGCATCCCGATGACGTAGCCGACCTTGGGGTTGGCGCGCATGGCGAGCACCCCGGTCCCGGCGCGGCCCTGCACGCGGTATTCCTCCTCAGGCGTGCGCTTGCCGAAACCGCGCTCCGTCACTGCGAGGATCTGGCTTCCGGGTTGCAGGACCTCCATCCCGACCACATGGTCCCTGGGCTTGAGTCGCATCCCCCGCACCCCGCGCGCGACCCGGCCCACGGACCGCACCTCGGACAGCGGAAAGCGGATGGACTTGCCCTCGCGCGAGAACAGGAGGATCTGGTCCTCGGGCGTGGCGAGGCGCACCGCGATCAGGTCGTCTCCCGGGTCCAGTTTGATCGCCGTGATCCCGTTGGACCGGATGTTCGCATACAGCGACAAGTTCGTGCGCTTGACCAGACCCTTGCGCGTGGCGAAGACCAGGGAATGCCCGTCCGCGAACGCGGGCACCGGCAGGATCGCCTGGACCTTCTCGTCCCCGGCGAGGCTCAGAAGGTTCACGAGGGCGCGCCCCTTGCTCTGCCGCGTCCCTTGCGGGATGTCGTACACCCGCCTTTCGAACACGCGCCCCTGGCTCGTGAAGAACAGGACGTGTGTGTGCGTCGAGGCCACGAACATCTTGGTGACGTGGTCCTCCTCGCGCACGGCCATGCCCGCCTTGCCCTTGCCGGCCCGGCGCTGGCTGCGGTACTGGGCCGCCGGGGTCCGCTTGATGAAGCCCTGGGCGGACGCCGTGACCACCATGTCCTCGACCGGGATCAGGCCCTCGAACGTCAGGTCCCCCTCTTCCTCGACGATCTCGGTGCGGCGCCCGTCGCCGTACTGCTCGCGCAGGGCCTCGAGTTCCGCGACGATCACATCCATCAGGACCGCCTCGGACCCGAGGATCTTCTTCAGGCGGGCGATGATGCGCCGGACCTCCTTCAGTTCGTCCAGGATCTTGTCCCGCTCCATGCGGGTCAGGCGCTCCAGTTTCAGGTCCAGGATCGCCCGGGCCTGGGCCTCGGACAGCCCGAACGTCCCGCACAGCCCCGAGCGGGCCTCCTCGGGGTCCCGGGACGCGCGGATGAGCGCGATGACCTCGTCCAGGTGATCAATCGCGATCTGGAAGCCCAGCAAAATGTGCTCGCGCTCCTCGGCCTTGCGCAACTCGAAGAGCGAGCGCCTCGTCACCACGTCCTTGCGGTGCGCGATGAACTCCCACAGGGCCTCTCGCAGGTCCAGCATCTTGGGCCGCCCGCGCACGATGGCCAACAGGATGACGTTGAAGGTCGAACGCAGGGGGGTCAGGGCGTACAACTGGTTCTCGACCACCTGGGCGTCCGCGTCCTTCTTGAGTTCGATGACGATGCGCATCCCCTCGCGGTCCGACTCGTCGCGCAGGTCGTGAATGCCCTCGATGCGCCGGTCCTTGTGCAACTCGGCGATGCGCTCGAGCAGGCGCGCCTTGTTGACCTGGTACGGGATTTCGGTGACGATCAGGGCGGTCCGCTCGCCCTTCGTTCCCTCGACCTGGACGCGGGCCTTCATCTTGATGGTGCCGCGCCCGGTGCGGTACGCCTCGCGGATCCCCGCCCGCCCCTGGATGAACCCCCCGGTCGGAAAGTCCGGCCCCGGGAGGTACTCCATCAGTTCGTCCACGGTCAGGTCTGGGTTTCGGGCAAGCGCGATGGTCGCGGCGATGACCTCCGAGAGGTTGTGCGGCGGGATGTTCGTGGACATCCCGACGGCGATCCCCGCCGAGCCGTTGATGAGCAGGTTCGGGACGCGCGCGGGCAGGACCGCCGGCTCCTTCAGGGAGCCGTCGTAGTTCGGCACCATGTCCACGGTGTCCTTCTCGATGTCGGCGAGCATCTCCTCGGCCAGGCGCTCCATCCGGATCTCGGTGTAGCGCATCGCCGCAGGCGCGTCCCCGTCCACGGAGCCAAAGTTGCCCTGGCCGTCCACCAGGGTGTAGCGCATGTTGAAGTCCTGGGCCATCCGGACGATAGTGTCGTAGATGGCCGCGTCGCCGTGGGGGTGATATTTCCCCATGACGTCGCCGACGATCCGCGCGCTCTTCTTGTACGGGGCGTTGTGGCGGTTGCCCGTCTCGTACATGGTGTACAGGACGCGCCGGTGGACCGGCTTGAGCCCGTCCCGCACGTCCGGCAAGGCCCGTCCGATGATGACGCTCATCGCATAGTCCATATACGATGAGCGCATCTCGTCTTCTATGTTGACCCGGATGATGTTTCCGGTCTGCTCCTCGGCCATCGGGGACCCCTCGAAAAACGCCGACGGACCCTACTACGAAGCGGGGAAAAAGGCAATCGGTTTCGCGGGAAACGGGTCACCGCGAGGGGGACGGCGTCAGAGCCCGTACTTGGACAGACACTTCAGGAACTCGGGCGTCTGCTCGAAGGCGCACGAGCCGTCCGGGCCGAAGTTCCCGCACTGCGTGTAGGCCAGGCACTCGAACCACGACAGGTACCAGCAGGGCGTGATCACGGACTCGGTGGAGCAGACCTCGCCGGAACAGCCGCTGCGGATGCACTCGGCCTTGGCCGGTACGCACTCGTAGGGACCCGGGCACTTCGCGTCCCCGCACTTCACCACGTCGCACCGGAAGCCGTCGGGGCAGTCCGCGTCCGTGAAGCAGCCCGCCACGCAGTGACCTTCCTCGAGGCACGGCATCTCGCAGGGCGGGTTCTCGTTCGTGCAGGGCGGGCACACGGTCTCGACCTTGCAGAACTGGCCCTTGGGGCAGTCGTCGTTCGTGGCGCACTTCTGCGGCTCATTGTACGCGCACTTCCCGAAGCAGGGGCACGGGAAGCACGCCGGGCACGGTCCGAACTGGCAGGCCCCGCCCTCGCCGCAGTCCGCGTCGCGCACGCAGGCCCCCTCGGGCACGGGGGTGCACGTCCCGCCCAGGTTCCCCGCCGAATCCATCCGGAGGTCGCAGTACTGGCCCACGGGGCAGTCCGCGTCCGACCGGCACTCCGCCGCGGCCGGGACGCACTGCCCGCAGCACATCGCGATGCAGTCCTCCCCCGGCTGGAGGTCCGGGCAGCACGACAGGCACTCGCTCGTGTCGCAGACCTGGCCCGCGGGGCAGTCCTGATGGCCGGTGCAAGCGATGTACGACTTCTTCACGCACTTGCCGGGCTGGTCCGCCACGAAGCAGTACGCCCCGGGCGGGCAGATGATCGCGCCCTCGCATGCCTCGCCCTTCTGGCAGTCCGCGTCCGACCAGCAGTAGCCGGGCCGTAGCGCGCAGTGGCCCTTGCAGGGCGGTAGATTCAGGGGGCCGCACAGGGCGCCTGGCGGGCAGCAAGTGACCTCGCCGGTCGAGGGGTCGGTCACGGGGGTCAGGTTGCAGTACTCGTACGGGGCGCAGTCCTTGTCCGACTCGCACTGGGCGTGGCATTCCTCGAAATCCACGACCCCGTCGCAATCGTTGTCCAGCCCGTCGCAGACCTCCTTGGCGTCGGGATGAACCGCTGGATTGAAATCGTCGCAATCGAAGGGATAGCAGAAGCCTCCGAAGTAGCCGTCTCCGTCGTTGTCCTCGGTGCACCACCCGCACCCGAGCAGGGGCTC
>JBBIPO010000013.1:0-15971 GCA_037442805.1 Deltaproteobacteria bacterium | reverse complement strand
GAAGAAGGCCTCGCAGTCCGGCTCGCACGAGCACCCGGACTCGAGCACGCACCCGCTCCCGTCGAAGATCCAGCCGAGGACCATCTCGCAGGCCCCGTGCGACCCGGGCTTGATTGGCTGGCACGCGGGCTGGTTCGCCACGCACTGGCCGGGCTGCGGCGCGGCGAAGCAGTAGGCCCCAGGCGGGCACGGCGAAATGACCCCCTCGCAGTGCTCGCCCGTCTGGCAATCCGCGTCCGACCAGCAGTAGCCGGGACGCAGGACGCACACGCCCTCGCCGCACGGCGGGATCTCGGGAATGCAGAAGGCGTTCGGCGGGCAGCAGGCCATGGCGCCCGGGTCGGAACCCTTCTCGGCCCCGGCGTAGGGCGGGAACAGGCAGTACTCGTACCAGGCGCAGTCCTGGTCGCTCATGCACCCCTTGGGCTCGGGCTTCGGCTTGCACTCGCCCTTCAGGTAGCAAGGTGCGAGGCAGGGCGGGTTCTCGTCCGCGCAGGGCGGGCACACGGCCTCGACCTCGCAGTAGAACCCCTCCGGGCAGTCCGCGTCGTCCTGGCACTCGATGGGGGCCGGCTTCTCGCACCGGCCGTCCACGCACGCGAGCCCCGCGGGGCAGTCCGTGTCCGCCTTGCAGGGCTTCAGTTGCGCCAGGCAGTCGAGGAACGCCTGCGTCGGCTCGAAGCCGCAGGCGCCGTCCGGTCCGAAGTGGCCGCACCGGGTCAGTTTCAGGCACGCGAACCAGTCCTGCCACAGGCAGGTCGTGAAGACCGGTTCCGCGGCGCAGACCTCGCCCGAGCAGCCGCTCTGCACGCACTCCGTCTCGTCGGGCACGCACTCGCCGTAACAGACGTCGCACATGGGACAGGAGGGGTCGGTTTGGCAATCGCCGTCCGACACGCTGCAATGCTGGCCCTTGGGGCAGTCCGCATCCGAGTGGCAGCCCACCGGGGTCTGCCCGCACTCGTACCGGCACTCGCCCTGCACGCACTGCCATTCGCCCACGCACATCACGTGGGGCAGGCCCTCGCAGTCCTGCGGAGTCACGCATGCGTAGGACGGTTCCGCGGGTGTCGAGTGGCACATGGGTTTGGACTGCCCGGTCAAGGTCGCGACCGCGAGCAGGGCCCCAAGCGGGGCCACGGCCTTCAGGAGCGTCTTGTGGTTTTTCATGGTCCACCTCCCCATCGTGCTTCCATTCTACCAAATCTGGGGGTCTGGCTTCAAACCTCCCGGTGCCAGGCCCCATGCAAGGCCGATGCCAAGGCGATTATTTAGCAATATCCTTTGGTTACGCGAGAAAGGACCCAGGAGCCCCCCGGGCCTCCATGACACCGCTGTCAGAGGGGTCACGACGGCAGGGGCAGGAGCGCCACCAGGTACCAGGCCCCGGCCGAGACCAGGGCCGTGGTCGGGATGGTCAGGACCCACGCGGCCACGATCCGGAACGCGAGCCCCCAGCGGACCGCGGACACGCGGGTCGTGGTCCCAACCCCGATGATGGCGCCGGTGATGGTGTGAGTGGTCGAGACCGGGATGCCCCCGTACGCCGACAGGATAAGGGACACCGCCGCGGCGGACTCGGCGCAGAACCCTTGCACGGGCCGCAGTTTGGTCACGCGCATCCCGAGCGTCTTGATGACCCTCCAGCCCCCGGCCAGGGTCCCGAGCGCGATGAACGTGTAGCACGCCGCGATGACCGCCCACGGGACGTGGAACTTGCCCTCCGGAACCCCGAACCACCGGTGCAGGTGTCCCGTGCTGAACAGAAGCACGGTGATGATCCCCATGGTCTTTTGGGCATCGTTGGCCCCGTGGCCCAAGGAGTAAAAGGCCGCGGACGCGAGTTGCAGGCGCCGGAACCAGCGGTCGACGGTGCGCGGGGACGCCCGGCGGCACACCCACAGGACCGCGACGAACAGGGCGTACCCGAGCACGAGTCCGACGAGCGGCGCGACCACGATGAAGGCCCCGACCTTCCACAGGCCCGAGGCGATCAGGGCCTGCGTTCCGCCGGTCTTCGCAATCGCGGCCCCGACCAGGCCCCCGACGAGGGCGTGCGAGACGCTGATGGGCAGGCCGATGTGGGTGCAGGCCCACGTCCAGACCACGGATCCGACCAGGGCGGCGAGGATCATCGGGGCGGTTACCACGGCCGGGTCCACGATCCCCTTGCCGATGGTGTTCGCCACATGGACCCCGAAGAGGAAGGCCGCCGCGAAGTTGAAGAACGCGGCCCAGACAACGGCCATGCGCGGCGAGAGCACGCGCGTCGAAACCACGGTCGCGATGGAGTTCGCGGCGTCGTTCATCCCGTTCAGGAAGTCGAAGCCGAGCGCCAGCGCGACGACGGCGATGACAAACGCGTCCATGTCACGAGTTCTCGATCACGATGCCCTCGAGGATGTCCGACACGTCCTCGCAACGGTCCGTGGCCCCCTCGATGTATTCGAGGATCTCCTTCCATTTGATGACCTCGAAGACGTCGCCCTCCTCGCGGAAGAGGCGGGCCATGGCCGAGCGCCGGATCTGGTCCGCCTCGTTCTCGAGGCGGTTGACCTCGACGCTCCGCTCGAGGATGCGGTCCGCCTTCTCCTTCATTCGGCGCATGAGGCCGACCATCTCGCGGACCACCCCGGCGCTGTCCAGGAGCACGAGCGCGAGTTTACGGGCCTCCTCCGGAACTTCCTTCGGCTGGTACAGGGCGATGCGGGAGGCGGCGGCGTCGGTCAGGTCCAGGACGTTGTCAAGCCGCATGGCGAGCCGGTGGATGTCGCTGCGGTCGAGCGGCGTCACGAAGGTGCGGTGCAGGTGCTCCATGGTGGCGTGCACCGCCTCGTCCGCCTCGTGTTCGAGGTTCTTAACCTTGCGGGCAAGGCGCTCGACGTCCTCGCCTCCCGCGACGATGGTCTTGAGGACCTCGGCGGCCTGGACGCACAGGTTCGCGATGTGGTCGAACTTGTCGAAGAACAGATCGTCTTTGGGAATGATGGAACGAAACACGGGGGACCTCCTCCCGGCGTGGCCGGGGCGGATTATCCACGATCCGCGGAGGTTGGCAACCGGGATTTCTCGTGGACCTTCCCCACCGTGGGCGTGAGCGAATTCCAGGAGTTACGGGATCGGCGGGCGGACACGCGTTCGGTCGTGGGCGCCCACATGCCAACCCCTCCATTCAATGTAATATTTCCAAGAATCTTTCCCTTCGAGTGGGGGAATGTCCTCGGATTTCTCCCGATAACGATCCAGTATTCTATTGGCCGGCGGGCGCAGAAACCTTCGGCGAAAGGACGACCATGGGGACGAAGGCGGGGATTGGCGCGACTCTCCTGGGGATCGCGGTCCTGGCGTGCAGCGGGCACGAGGTCGCGGGCGGGCCGGGGGAGGACGTTCATGCCGGGGAGGTCGGCCCCGGGGACACGAAAGTGGAGGCCGGAGGCCTCGATCCGGGCGGGGACGAGGCGTCTGCCCCGCCGGACGCCCCCGGCGACGGGGACGCGTCCGGCCTGCCGAGACCCTGCGTCCTTCCGGGCGACTGCCCCACCGGAGTGTGCGTGGAGGCGTCGGACGGGGCCACGTACTGCGCGGAGTCCTGTCTGGAAGAACCCTGTCCGCTCGACTGGAAGTGCACGCAGGTCCTGGTGGCCGGGGACCCGAACTGGCTGTGTCTGCCTCGCGCGACCTACCTGTGCCGGCCGTGCCGCACCCACGAGGACTGCGCGCCCAGGGGGCTCCTGTCGAAGGACTACTGCCTGGAGCACGACGGGACCTGGTTCTGCGGCCAGGACTGCTCGTCCGGGATCGCCTGCCCGCCCGGGTACGGGTGCTCCGAGGTCGAGGTCCCCGGGGTGGGACGCGCCCTCCAGTGCCTGCCGGAGGCAGGCGGGTGCGCCTGCATCGAGGAGTTCGTGACCGCGGGATACGAGGCGGCGTGCGAGGTGGCCAACGAGTGGGGAACTTGCCGCGGGGCGAGGCGCTGCGGCCCGGACGGGCTGACGCCGTGCGATGCGAGGACCCCGGCCCCGGAGGCGTGCGGAGGCCCGGACGAGGACTGCGACGGCCAGACGGACGCGGAGGGGGCCGAGGGGTGCCTGGCGTACTGGCCGGACGCGGACGGGGACCTCTTCGGGCCGGAGGCGAGAGGGTCGCGGTGCCTGTGTGCCCCGGAAGGGCTGTGGACCGCGCTCAAGGCCGGGGACTGCGACGACTCGGACCCGGACCGCAATCCCGGGGTCCCGGAGAAGTGCGGGGACGGGAAGGACAACGACTGCGACGGCCAGAACGACGAGGAGGGGGCGGTCGGGTGCCGGGTGTTCTTCGCGGACCGCGACGAGGACGGGCACGGGGACGGGGGCGACTCGCGCTGCCTGTGCGGGCCGGCGGGGCCCTATACCGCCTCGGTCGCGGGCGATTGCGACGACCAGGACGGGGCCGCGTACCCGGGCGCGACCGAGACCTGCAACGGCCGGGACGACGACTGCGACGGCCAGACCGACGAGGAGGGGGCCTCGGGGTGCCAGGTCCTGTTCTGGGATGGGGACGGGGACGGGGTCGGGACCGCCGGCGACTCGCGCTGCCTGTGCGCCCCCCTGGACCACTACACGGCGACCGTGTCGGGCGATTGCAACGACGCGGCCCCGGGCGTGCACCCGGGGGCGCCGGAGGCGTGCAACGGCCAGGACGACGACTGCGACGGGGCCACGGACGGGGAGGGGGCTCCGGGGTGCCAGGACCGGTACTACGACGGGGACGCGGACACCTGGGGAGTGGACGGCGACAAGAAGTGCCTGTGCGGACCGGAAGGGAAGTACACCGCGACCCGGGGTGGGGACTGCGACGACGGGGAGCCGGGCGTGAACCCGGGCGCGGCGGAGACGTGCAGCAACGGCCGGGACGACGACTGCGACGGCTCCCAGAACGACGAGGGCGCGCTGGGGTGCCGGGTCTTCCACCTCGACGAAGACGGCGACGATTCCGGGGTCAGCGGGGACACGCGCTGCCTGTGCGTCGCGGAAGGGGCGTACCGGGCCGAGGCGGGCGGGGACTGCGACGACGGGGATCCGGGGGTGAACCCGGGGGTGGTCGAGGACTGCGGGACGCCGCGGGACGACAACTGCAACGGGGCCACGAACGAGCGCGACGCGACCGGGTGCGCGTGGTTCCGGGCGGACCGGGACCAGGACGGGTGGGGCACGGACGAGACGCAGTGCTGGTGCGGCCCGGCCGGGGACTTCACCGCCACGAAGGGCGGGGACTGCGACGATGGCTCGGACGCGGTCCACCCGGGGGCGACCGAGGTCTGCAACGGTCAGGACGACGACTGCGCGGGCGGGACGGACGACGGGGAAGACCGGCCCGGGTGCAAGACCTACTACCTGGACTCGGACGGGGACGGCTTCGGGGTCGCGGCCGAAAAGTGCCTGTGCGCGGCGTCCGGGGTGTATCGCGCGACCAGGACCGGGGATTGCCGGGACGACAGCGCCGCCGCGTTCCCCGGGGCGCCCGAGGTCTGCGACGGGCTGGACAACGACTGCGACCTGGAGACCGATGAGGGATACGACGCCTACCCGGACGCGTATCCGGGGCCGTTCGGGCCGGACCCGTTCAATCCCTGGCGCTATCCCGCGATGTCCTTCGCGAGCACGAGCGAGGTCCTGACCCCCGCCGGGGACGTGGACTACCTCTCGATTGACGCGACCGAGGCGAACCTCGCCCAGTGCCTCCCGATCCAGTGCAAGGTGACGCTGTCCGGCATCCCCGAGGGCGAGGACTACGTCCTGTGCGCGTGCTGGTCGGACATCATGGAGTGCGACCTGAGCGGCGGCCAGTGGATGTGCTCGGACAACCCCGGCAACGCCTCCGAGACCGTCAGCGTGGTCCTGGCCGAGAACCCGCCTCCCCCCGCCTCGTGCAAGGTGTCGGGGATCGACCTACAGAACCACGGCTACTGCGACATCCGGGTCGCGCGCGTGTCGGGGCCGGCGTCGTGCGCGCCATACCAGTTGAACTGGATCGTGTGGGAATAGAACGCGCGAAAAGGGTCACGGACCGATCAGGTCGTCCACGCCGACCAGATACCTGCGATCGGCCGGAGCGGCCCGGCCCCGAAACCCGGCACGGGAGACGACCGCGCACGTCAGGTCGAGCGACCCGAGCACGGGACAGCGGGATGCCTTGCGCCGCAACTCGTCGAGCGTTCCGATTCCCACGGGGTCCTGCGTCCACTTGATCTCCAGGACGAAGGCCCGACGGCGTTCCTCGTCGAGAAAGACCGCGTCGAACTCCGCGTCGGGGTCCCAGTACCGGCCCGCGTACGCGACGTCGAAGGGGATCAGGTCGGCCCGCACCCGGCGGAACAGGTCGCGCACCACCGGCTTTACGGCCAGCGGTATCCATCGGGTCAGCCGCTCCTGGACCTGGGGCCAGGCCCGGTCCACCCCGCCGGTCTCGAGCATGTCCCGGAACGGATGAACCAGGGCGAACCAGGTCGCGACGAACGGGTCCGCGACCCGGTACAGCCCCTTGCGGCTCCTGTCGGGTCGCTGCTCGGTCACGGGGACTTCGCGCTCGACCAGCCCAAGGTCATCGAGCACCGCGAGGTAGCGGGTGAGGTTGGCCCGGTCCAGTCCCACCCTGGACGAGATCTCGCCGAACTTCCGGGCGCCGCCGGCCACGGCGGCGAGGATGGCGGCGTACACCCGGGGCTCCCGCAGTTCCTCTCGAAGCAGGAAGGGGACCTCTTCGTAGAGCGGCTCTCCCCTCGCGAGGACATGGCGACGCACGTTCTCGAGAGGGTCCAGGTCCGGGTCGATCCGCTGCAAGTACCCCGGGACCCCTCCGAACAGCGCGGCCAGCTCGACGATGCGCTCCGGGGGTCCCGGGAACGCGCGGCCGAGCGCCTGCGGCGGCAGCGGGCCCAGGCGGAGTTGTCCCGTGCGCCGCCCGAACAGGGGCGCCCGCGGCGACAGGAAGGTGGACTCCATCATGGACACCGAAGAGCCGCACACCACGATCCTGAGGTCGCTCCTCGACAGGGACCGGTCCCAGGCCGCCTGAAGCAGTCCCGGCAACGAGGGCTCGCCCTCGACCAGGGTCGGAAATTCGTCCAGGACCAGGATGTAGGGACCGCGCAGACTCTCGAGGAACGCCAGGAGGGCCTCGTGGCTTGTCAGGGCCTGGGTGGCGAGGAAGGGCTGCTCCCAGTCACGCGCGAGCGTGGCCGACAGGCGGCGCAGCTCCTCGACCGGAGTGGAACGCGTGCCGACGTGGTAGGCGGCACGTGGCCGGCCCTCCAAGGCCCGACGCAGCAACTCGGTCTTGCCGATGCGACGCCGGCCGTACAGCACGAACAAGCCCGCGCCTGCACGTCCCAGGTGGTCGGACAGGAGGGCCAGTTCGGCCTCGCGGTCGAGGAACTCCACCGCCGGACATTTCCGTCGCTGTAAGATGTACGCCGATTCTAAGATTTTGTCAACATCTACCGTGAGTGGACCTTCCCCACCGTGGGCGTGGGCGAAACGGGTGCGTCGGGTCACCCACCGAGCGACGCGGTGCGAGAGGGACGTGAATCGTCCCGACCTACTCCTGCGCCCACGGCGACGAGAATGCGGCGGCGATGACCCGACGATCCAGGTGAGGGAAAGGCCATCCGCGATGGGTGGTGTGGCTCGTGGGGCTGCGAACCGGAGTGGGCTTCGACGACCGGATGCGGAGAGGGATCCTATCGCCCCCATCCCGACGGAGTCGGGCCCATCTCGAAGCGCAGGGTGCCGCCGCGGGCGAGGTCCCCGTGGCGCAGCAGGGGCGCGGCCAGGGGATGGCCGTCCAGGGTGACGGACTGGACGTAGCGGTTCACGTCCGAGACCCCCGGGGCCTCGATGACCAAGATAGCATCGCGCAGCCGGACCTCGGCCCTCGGAAACAGCGGGGCCCCAAGGACGTAGGCGTCCGTCCCTGGCAGGGGGAAGAACCCGAGTGCGCTGAAGACGTACCAGGCCGCGAGGGTCCCGGCATCGTCATTGCCGGGGAGGCCGTCCCGGCCCGTGTGGTACAGGGTGGTCGCGACCCAGCGGACCCACTCCTGGGTCAGGTCGGGCCGGCCCGCGAGCGCGAACAGGTAGGGGGCGTGAAGGTCCGGTTCATTGCCGTGCCAGTACCAGCGCGGGGGGCTGTTGCATCAGGGTCAGTTCGTCGGGGTCCTGCGGCGCGGGGGCCGCGTGCTCTGCGCGGGTGTTGTCGAAGAAGGTCCGAAGGGCCTCGACCATCGCGTCCGGCCCTCCGAAGAGGTCGAGCAGCCCTTCCGGGTCGTGGGGCGCGAGCCAGCGATACTGCCAGGCGTTGCCCTCGGTGTAGGACAGGGTGTTGGTCAGGGTGAAGGCGAGCGGGTCGAAGGGCTCGAGGAACGTGCCGTCGGCCCGGCGACCCCGGAAGAAGCGCGTGTCGGGGTCCCAGAGGTTGCGGTAGTTCCGGGAACGCTCGCGGAACAGGGCGGCGTCGCTGGCCCGACCCAGGTGCTCGGCCAGCAGCGCGATGGCCGCGTCTGCGATGGCGAACTCGAGCGTGCGGGACGTGGCCTGGTCGTGGCGGTCCGCGGCCACGTACCCGAGGGCGACGTAGTCCTCGATGCCCACGCGGCCCGCGTAGGGATGCCCGGGGGGCGTGGGGGTCGAGGCGGTCGCGAGCATCTCGTCGTATGCGGCCGCAACGTCGAAGTCGTCCACGCCCTTGACCACGGAGTCCGCGATCACGATGTCCGCGGCGGTCCCGATCATGCAGTTGGTGTACCCATTCGCGAGGGGCCACTTCGGCAAGAAGCCCCCTTGTTCCGCCATGGCCAGCAAGGACTTGACCATGTCCACCTGGCGGTCGGGCTTCACCAGGACCAGGAGCGGGTGCAGGGTCCGGTAGGTGTCCCAGAGCGAAAAGTTCGTGTAATAAGTGAATCCCTCCGCCCGGTGGACCTTGCCATCGAAGCCGAGGTACGACCCGTCCACGTCCGTGAACTCGTTGGGCATCAGGAAGGCGTGGTAGATCTGGGTGGCCATCACCTCGCGCATCGCGGCGTCCCCGCCCTCGAATCGGAGGACGGACATCTCGGATTCCCACGCGTCCTCGGTGGCGCGTCGGACCTGGTCGAAGGTCCGCCCCGCGACCTCGGCCTCGAGGTTCATGCGGGCGTGGGCCAGGTCCGTGAAGGACACGCCGACCAGGACCTCGATAGGGTCGTCCGGACCCGCCGACAGGGTCACGTACGCCCCGGAATCCCGCCCGTCCGCGGCGTCGCTCTCAGGTTTCAGGGCGTGGCCGGACCAGGTCCCGTGCGCCCAAAACGGTCGGTCCACGCGGGCCACGACAAAGGTGCGGACCCCGCCGAACGGCTTCGAGAACTCGCCCCGGGTGTGGGCCCAGGCCTCGACCTCGCGTGCCTCCGGCAGCAGGCGGACCCCGCCGTCCAGGGCCATGCCCAGGACCACCGCGTGCGCCACGTCCACGAGGAGGGTGACCGGTCCGACCGCCGCGGCCGGGGTGTAGCGGTGGACGGCCGCGTGCCTCGTCGCGGTGACCTCCACGCGCGTCGCGTGGTCATCGAGCGTCACCGCGTAGTAACCGGGGCTCGCGACCTCTGTCTCGTGGCGAAAGCGCGAGGCATACCCGCCCGGAACGAGGAGGCCCGCCCGCATCGTGCCCGGCACTGGCATGAACCCCACCGCGCCGAAGTCCGGGATTCCGGTTCCGTGCAGATGGGTGTGGCTGAACGCGAGGATCGTATCGTCCGAGGCGTGATAGCCCGAACAGTGCAACCACGGCCAGAACAGGGGGCCCGTCGCGTCCGGCCCGGCCTGCACCATGCCGAAGGGGGCCGTGGCGCCCACGAAGGCGCTGCCCACGCCCCACCCCCGGCCCCCGGTGCCGATGAAGGGGTTGACGAGGTCCACCAGGCGCTCCGGGGGGGCGAGGACTTCGCCATTGTCCGGAAGCCGGTCCGATGACGGCACGTCCGGGCTTGTGGGGTCTTCGCCACCGAGGTCGGTTCCCGGACCGCCGCGCCCGCCACCACCGCATCCGATCATCACGGTCAGGACGAGCCAGGGTGATTTCAGACGTTCCATTCGCGTCCTCCCACGGGGCGACAGAAGGCAGCAAAGCGAGATCGCGAAGCATGCTAGCACGACCCGGTGGGTTTCCGCAGGAAGATGGCGTCATGCCCGGTGGGAAAGGGGCACGGCACCTCCTGTCCCCCAACCGCGCCCGCAGCGCGCCTTGGGACTGCAGCGCGCAATCGCGTTCTTGTCATACGCGGGCAGCGCCCGCGCCTCCACGCGCGAGCAGGCGCTCGCGTCCCCACGGGTGTCCTTTCCGGAGGATTCGACCCGACCATCGAGGGGGCGGTCTGGAGGTTTGACCGGGCCTCGGCGCTGGCCTAGCATGACGGGCGGTCGAGACGCCGGGGCAGGTCCTGGATGGAGACAGCTTCCCGGGTGGTCCTCGCGGTCTTCGTGGACGCCTTCGGGTGGAAGATCCTGAATCGTGGACCGTTCCTGGGCGACCTCCTTCGCGTCAAAGCCCCGCTGCGCACGCTTCTGGGCTATTCCTCGACCTGCGACCCGACGATCCTGACGGGGCGCTGGCCGCGCGAGCATGGACATTTTTCCTTCTATTATTATGACCCACGACATTCCCCGTTCCGGCCGCTCGCGCCCTTGCGATGGTTGCCGGCGGCGATCTCGGGCCGGGCGCGGTTCCGCCGCCTGGTCGGGGCCGCCTTCGCGAAGTGGCGTGGATGGACGGGCTACTTCCAGTTGTATAACATGCCCTTTCAGTATTTGCGTCTGTTTGATTATTCAGAAAAGAAAGATATCTATCAACCGGGAGGGATCGTCGGGGGTTGCCGGACCTTCCTGGACGACTTCCGGGCGAGGGGCATTCCGTTCTTTCTGTCGGACTGGCGGCGGCCCGAGGTCGAGAACGTCAAGGGGTTGAAGGCCGCCCTGGAGGAGGGGCGGATCCGGTTCGCGTACCTGATCCTCGGCGGCCTGGACGGGGTCATGCACCGCTGGGGACCGGACCACGAGGCGGCCGCGTGCAAGGTGCGGGAGTACGACGCGTGGCTGCGCGACGTGATCGCGACGGCAGGGCGTCGCTACGGGGAAGTGCGCCTGCACGTCTTCTCGGACCACGGGATGACGCGGGTGACCGGGTCGAGCGACCTGATGAAGCGGGTCGCGCGGACGGGCCTGCGATTCGGCGAGGACTACGCGGCCGTGTATGACTCGACCCTGGCCCGGTTCTGGTTCCTGCGGCCCGGGGCGCGGGAGCGCATTCTGGAGGCCCTGGCCGAGGAGCCGCGGGGCCGCGTCCTGTCCGAGGAGTCGCTGCGGGCGTACGGGTGCGACTTCGAGGGACACCGGTACGGCGAGACGATCGTCCTGATGGACCCGGGCGTGGTCATCCACCCGAGTTTCATGGGCCGCACCCTGCTGGCCGGCATGCACGGGTACGACCCTGACCACGAGGACTCGGTGGCGGCCTATGCCTCGAACGTGGAGGGACGGCCGAGACCTGCGTCCCTGCTGGACCTCGCGGGGCTCTTGCGCGGCGAGGTGATGCCCGACGGGGACACGGTGGGTCCGGGCGCGCCGCGACCAGGAAGCCCATGAAGTACGCCGTCTTCATCGCCGTCCTGGTCCTGGGCGTCCCGGCCATGGCCGCGGCGGCGTACGTCTCGGCGCGCGTCCGCGGGTGGCTCCTGTCGCTGATGGTCTTCGCCACGTGCCTCGGCGACCGCGCCAACATCAACTTCGTCTCGATGGAGACATACCGCGGACCGGACCGCGGCTTCGAGGTCACGCTCGCGGACCTGCTCGCCTTGGCCCTGGCCGCCGCCGTCGCCGCGCGTCACCCCGGCCGCGTCCGGTGGTGGCCGTACAACACCGCGCCGATGCTCGCGTACTTCGCGGTGGCCGCCCTCACGACCCTGTGGGCGCCCGCGCCGATCCTGTCCGCGTTCACCCTCTTCAAACTGGTGCGCGCCTACGGGCTCTACTGGTGCGTGGTCAACGGCCTGCGGACCGGCATCCCCCTGCGCGCGGTGTGGAGGGGCCTGATCCTGATGGCGGTGTATCTCACGTTTGAAACACTACGTCAGAAATATCTGTACGGCGTCTATCGCGTGACCGGCCCCTTCGACCATTCCAATCCCTTCGCGGATTTCCTGAACCTCTTCATGCCCATCCTCCTGGCCATCGGCCTGTCCGACGGCACCTTGTCGCCCGGCCGCATCGCCCTGTCCCTGCTCGGGGCCCTCGCGATGCTCTTCTCGTCCGTCATGACGTTCTCGCGCGCGGCCATTGTCCTGGGGGTCCTGTGCGCGGGCGGGGTCCTGGCCTTCGCGAACCTCCGCCAGCGCTCGACGCGCGTCGCCCTCGCGACCCTCGTGGCCTTCCTGGGCCTGCTCGTGGGCGGGGCCCTCGTGGCCCGCCGGGTCCTCGAACGCTTCGAGCAGGCCCCGGAGGCCAGCGCCATGGCGCGCGACGAGTTCAACCGCGCCGCGGCCCTGATGCTCGACGACCACCCGGGAGGCGTGGGCGTCAACCAGTTCTCGCGGGTCCTGACCGACAACCCCCGCTACAACCAGCACATCACCGTGATGGCCGTCGAGAAGCAAAAAGGGGTCTGCCACCACATCTACTGGCTGACCGCGGCCGAGATGGGGTACACGGGGCTCGCGGTCTTCCTCCTGGTCATCGGGCGCTTCGCCTGGAGGGCCTTCTTGTTCGCCTGGCGCACCCCGGGCCGAGACGGGCTCGTCCAGGCCGCGGTCTTCCTGGGGACGTTGTCCCTGCACCTCGCGGGCCTGCTCGAGTGGGTCTTCCGGATCACGCCCCTTTTCTTCGGATACCTTCTGTGCTGCGCGATTTCGGTGGCGCTTGCGGACCTCGAGAAGGAGCGACGCGCTCACGCGGCCTCGAACGGGGTGCCGGCATGACCCAGGCCCGCCGAGTCGCCCTGAACAGCCTCGCCGCCTACCTGCGCTTCGGGGTGTCGCTCGCGGTCCAGTTCGCGCTCGTGCCCTTCGTGATCGCCCGCGTGGGGACCGACGACTACGGACTGTGGACCCTCACCTTTTCCGTTTTGGGGCTCGTGTCCCTGGTGGACTTCGGCTTCACGACCGGCGTGGTCCGCTTCGTGGCCGAGGCCCGGGGCCTTGGCGACCCGGACCGCCGCAACCGCGTCGCCAGCACGATCCTGGTCGTCTATCTGGGGCTCGCCGGCGTCGCGGCCCTGGCGGTCGCGGTGCTCGGGGCGTTCTACGCCGACCTCTTCGACTTGCCCGCCAGCGCGCGCGACCGCGCCCTCGTGCTCCTGTGGGTCCTCGCGGCCCGCTCGGTCCTCGTCACCCTCCCCCTCGTCCTCTTCAAGGCGGTCCTCTTCGGCGAGCAGCGCATCGCCCTGACCAACGCCATCCAGGTCGTGACGACCCTCCTATACGGCGGGGCCGCGTGGGTCACCCTGTCGGCCGACCTCGGCATCGTCGGGCTCGCCGTGGTCAACGTCGCGGTCCTCCTTGTCGAGCACCTGGCCTATGCCGCCGCCTGCTACCGCCTCCTGCCCGACTTCCGGCTGTCGCGCCGACTCGTGGACCGCCACGCCCTGCGCGAGGCCGCCTCCGTCAGCGTGCACCAGTTCGTGGTCAACGTCGCCGACCAGGCCCTGATGCGCACCGACCCGATCATCGTCAAGTTCTTCCTGCCCCTCGGGGCCGTGGCCCTGTACGGCGTGGCCCTCAAGGTGGCCGAGAACGCCCTCCTCCTGTTGAAGCAGGGCGTCCACGTCCTCGGCCCCTGGGTCGCGGAACTCAAGGCCCGCGGCGAGGAAGACCGCATCCGCTTCGTCCTCCTGTCCGGGTCCAAGTTCACCCTGGCGCCCGGCGTGGCCCTGGCCGCCTCGGTCGGGGCCTTCGCTTCCGAGGCGCTTCGCTTCTGGGTCGGCCCCGACTTCGTGGAGGCCGCGCCCGTCCTGGTGCTCCTGATGTCCGCGATGGCCCTGATGATCCCCCAGGTCGTGGCCCAGAGCGTCTTCACCATGACGGGCCTGCACCGCCTGTCCGCGTACCTGGCGCTCGTGGGCGTCGCCACCAACATCGGTCTCAGCGTGGCCCTCGTCCGACCCCTCGGCCTGCCCGGGGTCGCGGGCGCGACCCTGGCCTCCGCGGTCCTGGTCAACGCCCTGGTCATCGGCGTCATGGCCCGCCGCCACTACCGAGCCGGCTTCCGCGCCTGGGCCTTGCGCGTCTTCCTTCCCGCCCTCGCGCCCGGCCTCGCGACCCTCGCCCTCTCCCTCGGCCTCAAGGCCCTCCTCCCCCCTCGCGACCTCCTCGCCATCTCGGCCCTCGCCCTCCCCGGCCTCCTCGCCTACGCCGCCCTGTTCTGGCGTTTCTCGATCACCCCGGACGAGCGCCGCATCCTCCGCGAGCGCCTGTTCCGGTCCGGGGCCCGCGGACCCGACGCTCCGGGTGGCGGCGCCGTTCATCCTTGACGCTGGTGGGTTCTTGTGGTACAGGCGTGTTGACCCTCGGGTCGCGGGCACGACCCGATTCCTTGACTGACTGGGGCTGTAGCTCAGCTGGGAGAGCGCTAGAATCGCACTCTAGAGGCCAGGGGTTCGATTCCCCTCAGCTCCACTATTGTTTCGCGGGGTTGCGCGGCGGCAGGGCGCCAGGTTCTGTCGCGTGTCGCACTTTGTGTCGCACCCTGGACGCCGCGCAGGCGTGGCAGGGTCGGGTGAAACGCGGGGAAGCGACCATGGGTGAAGGGCCTCGTCTCCTGCCGGCGGCCACGGTCGAGGCGGTGAGGCGCGTCGCATCTCGCAACGGCGTCCGTGCGTACACCAGCGCCGGCCGCGACGCCTTCCTGGCCGACGGAAAGACCCAGGACGCGGTGATCCGCAACATCGAGGTCCTCGGGGAAGCGACGAAGAACCTTTCCCCGGAGATCCGGGATGCGAACCCCGACATCCCCTGGAAGCGCATCGCCGGGATGCGCGACCGCGTGATCCACGCCTAGTTCAGCGTGGACCTCGACCTCGTGTGGGAGGTTGTCGAGGATCACCTGCCGGCGCTCCTGGCCCGAGTCGTCCAGTTGCTCGACACGGACCAGGCGTAGGCCGGCATCTGCCTGCCCCTGCGTGTCGTGGGATTGGCCGCGCCGAGCCCCCCGCGAGGGAGGCACGGCGCGGCCGGGTCTCTTCGTCCGACCGCGTCGTGGCGGCCGGCGCGGGTCCCGGGGCCATGGTCAAGGCGTGCGCGCGGGGCCGGAATCCATGGACGCCGGCCGACGGGCCGTTGCCTTGATCTCGCAGGACGGAAGCCCAGGTTGTTGTTGCGGTTGGCCGGGTCGTTGTTGTTGCGGTTCGCGGCCCGGACGTTGTTGGCGTTGTTGTTCCAACTGCCGCCCCGTTTCACCCGGTTCGAGCCCGCACTGCTACCGTCCTGCCACGCCGTGCCGTCCGTCGGATGGTCCTTGCCGGGCGTCGTCACCTTCCCGTCCCCGTCCCCATCGTAGCTCCCGTGCCAGCAGTCCTCCACCACTCCCATACGTTCCCGTGCATGTCCGAAAGGCCCCACGGATTCGCCTTCACCGTTGTGGTCCCAACCGGATGCGTCTTGCTTCCGGCGTTCCCGCACCACCATGCGATCGGATCCAGCACCGTCGAGGCCGAACAGAACGAGCAGGTCCCAGCGTTCGCCTCCGTTCCGTTGTACGTCGCCCCCGTCGTCCCCGCACGCGCCGCGTACTCCCACTCCGATTCCGTCGGCAGTCGAGATCCCGTGCACGTCAGACGCACGAACGTCACCCCGTGCACGAGTAGCCGCTCCTCCCCGGCGTCCCGGTGCAGCCCGTGAACGGGTAGCACTGCTGCAACCCCCCGTTGCTCGACAGCTTGTTGCAGTACGCTACCGCGTCCCACCACGATAC